>JAFDDH010000362.1 GCA_019310975.1 Deltaproteobacteria bacterium
CTGAAGCTCGAGACGACCTTCTTCCACAGTCGAATCTGGCAGCCCGTTCCGACGGCGGATGGCACCCAGCCCAAATCGGACGACTTTCATCTCATCGTGGGCTTCGCCTTCGAGGTGTACTGACGCCCAGCACCCTTCTGGGCTGGCAGGTCTTTGACCTTGCCCGCTTCGAATGGAAGGTCGAAGCTGGGGTCGGCTACCAGTATACGAACTTCATCTCCGTCGAGCCTCTGCAGGAGCCGAGCGTCAGCGATGCGGCCATCCGGCTCTGGACGAGTTTCAAGTGGGATATCCTCAGCGATCTCGACCTGAAGTTCCAGCACGACACCATTCTCGTGCCCACAGACATGGGCCAGACGAGCCACTACACGCGAGCCATACTCAAATACGAGCTCACAGATCTGCTGAAGCTCGAGACGACCTTCGTCCACAGTCGAATCTGGCAGCCCGTTCCGACGGCGGATGGCACCCAGCCCAAATCGGACGACTTTCAGCTCATCGTGGGCTTCGCCTTCGAGGTGTACTGACGGCCAGCCCAGAGCTTCCCGACCAATCGGGAGGCGCTGGCGCGCCTGCCCGAGGGCATCATCCGCGCCAATCGGACCGACCTCGAACCCGCTCGCGCGTGGACCTCAGCCGCCGGAGATCTTCGAGGCCTGCAACGAGGCGTTGCCCAGGTAGCGGCCCGGGGTGAGCGCAGCCAGCTCGGCTCGCACGGCCTCGGGCAGGTCCAGTGTCGCCACGAAATCCGCCAGCGTCTGCGCGTCGATCGCCTTGCCGCGCGTCAGCCGCTTGAGCTTCTCGTAGGGCTCGTCGATGCCGTGGCGCCGCATGACGGTCTGGATCGCCTCCGCGAGCACCGCCCAGTGGTCGTCCAGATCCGCGTCGATGCGTGCGTCGTCGACCTCGAGCTTGGACAGGCCCTTGAGCAGCGATTGATAGGCGACGAGCGAATGGCCGACGCCCACACCGAGATTGCGCAGTACCGTCGAATCCGTCAAATCTCGCTGCCAGCGCGAGATCGGGAGCTTCTCGGCCAGGTGTCCCATGATCGCGTTGGCGAGGCCCAGATTGCCCTCGCTGTTCTCGAAGTCGATCGGGTTCACCTTATGCGGCATGGTGGATGAGCCCACCTCGCCCTCCACCGGCCGTTGGCGAAAGAAGCCGAACGAGATATAGCCCCAGACATCGCGATCGAAGTCGATCAGAACGGTGTTGAAGCGCGAGAGGGCGTGGAAGAGCTCGGCGATCCAGTCGTGCGGCTCGATCTGCGTCGTATACGGGTTCTGTTCGAGCCCTTGCGACTCGACGACTTCGCGAGCGAGCACCGGCCAGTCGACCTCGGGATAGGCCGCAAGGTGGGCATTGTAGTTGCCCACTGCGCCGTTCATCTTGGCGAGGATCGCCACCTCGGCGACCTGCTGGCGCTGCCGAGCCAGTCTGGCGACGACGTTGGCCATCTCCTTGCCGAGTGTCGTCGGCGATGCGGCCTGGCCGTGGGTGCGCGAGAGCATGGCTCTGTCGGCGTGCTCCTCGGCGAGCGCGCGAATCCGTGCGATCACCTCGTCCATCAGCGGCAGCAGGCAGTGCTCGCGGGCGTCGCGCAGCATCAGGCCGTGAGCGAGATTGTTGATGTCCTCTGACGTGCACGCGAAGTGGACGAACTCGGAGATTGCGGCCAGCTCGGGCACGCCGGCGATGCGCTCCTTGATGAAGTACTCGACGGCCTTCACGTCGTGGTTGGTGGTGCGCTCGATCTCGCGGACACGGTCTGCATCCTCGGTGGAGAAGTCTGCACCGAGGTCGTGCAGGAAGGAGGCGGCGTCCTTGGAGAGTGCCGGCACCTCGGGTAGCCCGGGATGCGCGGCGAGCTTCTCGAGCCAGCGAAGCTCCACGCGTACGCGATACCGAATCAGGCCGAACTCGCTGAAGATCCCGCGCAGCTCGTCCAGCTTGCCCGCGTAGCGGCCATCCACTGGTGAGATTGCGGTCAGTGTCGTGAGATCCAAGCTGCTCCCCCTCCTCAGTCCACCCAGACGCGTGCATTCCGGAAGAGTCTCATCCAAGGTCCGTTCTCTCCCCACCCGGGCGGGCACCACGAGTGCTGGACGCTGCGAAAGATTCGCTCCGGGTGGGGCATCATGATGGTTACGCGGCCATCCTGGGTGGTGAGTCCAGTGATCCCGGCCGGAGATCCGTTGGGATTCTCGGGATAGCGTGCCGCGACGCGACCGTGGCCGTCCACGTAGTGAAGGGAGACGAGGCCGCCCTCCTCCAGCGCACGCTGGTCCGCGTGGGTGGCGAACTCGGCACGTCCCTCACCGTGCGCCACTGCGATGGGCAAGCGCGCTCCGTGCATCTCGCGCAGCAGAACGGAGGGCCCGGGTCTGACCTCCACCTGGGCGAGTCGCGCCTCGAATTGCTCCGACCGGTTCCGCACGAAGCGGGGCCAGTGCTCTGCGCCGGGGATCAGCTCGTGCAGGTTGGACATCATCTGGCAGCCGTTGCAGACGCCGAGCGAGAAGGTGTCCGTGCGCTCGAAGAAGGCTTGCAGGGCGTCGCGGGCGCGTTTGGAGAAGAGGATCGACTTTGCCCAGCCCTCGCCGGCGCCCAACACGTCGCCGTACGAGAAGCCACCGCAGGCGGCCAGGCCCTTCACGTCGGCGAGAGTAGCCGTACCGGCGAGCACGTCGCTCATGTGGACGTCGACGCACTCGAATCCCGCACGGTCGAAGGCCGCCGCCATCTCGATCTGTCCGTTCACGCCCTGCTCGCGCAGGATCGCGATCCGTGGGCGCACGCCAGTCGCCACGTAGGGGGCCGCGATGTCCTCGTCCAGCGCGAAGGGCACGACGGGGCGTAGCCCCGGATTTGCGCTCTCGCAGCGGCTCTCCTGCTCCTCGGCGGCGCAGTCTGCGTCGTCGCGCAGGCTCTGCATCCGGAATGTGGTCTCCGACCAGAGTGCGCGCAGCTCGGTGCGCGGTTTCGCCAGCAGCTCCTCGTGGCCGCGACGGATGCGCACGTGATCGTCGTCTGTGGGGCGTCCGATGATGTGGCTCATTTCCTCGAGGCGATGCCGGGCCAGCAGCGCCTGCACGCGTGCCTCAGCGTCAGCGGGAATCTGAAGCACGGCGCCGAGCTCCTCGTTGAAGAGCGTCGCCAGGGGATTGCCGGGTATGGGCGCGAGGTCGACATCGACGCCCGTTGCACCCGCAAAGGCCATCTCACAGAGCGTCGCCAGCAGTCCGCCATCGGAGCGGTCGTGGTAGGCGAGCAAGAGACCCTCGGCGCGCAGCGCCTGTACGGCATCGAAGAAGGCCCGCAAGCGCGCGGGGTCATCCACGTCCGGTGGCTCGCTGCCCACGCCGCCATGGACCTGCATCAGCGCCGAGCCGCCGAGGCGGCAGCGTCCCGCGCCGAGGTCGACGAGCACGAGCAGTGTGTCACCGACATCGCTGCGAAGCTGCGGGGTCGAGGCGGCCCGTGCATCGTGGATGGCTGCGAAAGCGCTCACGATCAGACTGACC
>JAFDDH010000363.1 GCA_019310975.1 Deltaproteobacteria bacterium
GTCGGCGGCGCGCGCAGCGCACCCGAGCTGATCGAGGAGCTCGAGCGGGTCTGGGGCGTGAAATCGGCCAACACCTACGGGATGGGCGAGACCATCCTGCATACCCGTACGATGCCCTGGGATCCCGAGGAAAAGCTGCGCGAGACCGTGGGCAAGCCGATGTTCGGCGCCGAGCTGAAGATCGTCGATCCGAAGGATCGCTCGCGCGAGCTGCCCCCGGGCGAGGTGGGTGAAATCTGCTTCCGCGGCCCGACGCTCTTCGTTGGCTACCACAAGCAGCCGGAGCGGACCGCCGCCACGCGCGACGACGAGGGCTGGTTCTACACCGGCGATCTCGGCTTCGCGGACGAGGACGGCTACCTGAGCTTCGTGGGGCGCGCCAAAGAGGTGATCAACCGCGGCGGCTCGAAGATCTACCCGAAGGAGATCGAGGACCTGCTCTCGGCCCACCCCCAGGTGGGCGATGTGGCGGTCGTCGGCTGGCCGGACGATCGCCTCGGCGAGACCGTGTGCGCCTATGTGGTGGCACGCGGAGGCGAGTTCAGCCTGGACGAGCTGCGCGCCTGGCTCGATCTGCAGAAGACTACGAAGTATATGTACCCGCAGCACCTCGTCTTCCTCGACGAATTCCCGATGACGCCCACCGGCAAGGTACGCAAGGCGAGTCTGCAGGAGGACGCTCAGCTCCGGGCCCGCGAAGAAGCGGAGAAGGGCGACGCATGAGAGTCGGCCTTTCCTGGGATCTGGATCGCTGGAGCTCGCCCGGCGAGGCATGGCCCGCACTGATCGCCGAGATCGAGCAGGCCGATCAGATGGGCTTCGATAGCGTCTGGATCACCGAGGGGCGCGAGGGGGCTGCGGATTGCAGCTCGCCCGAGCTCTTCATGACCTACGCGGCGAAGCGCACGAGGAGCGTCCAGCTTCGCATCGCCGGACGTCGCGTCACGCGCCACGACCCGGTCCGCATCGCGGAGCAGGTGGCCGTGCTCGACACTTTCTCGCGCGGGCGCGCAGGGATCGCCTTCGCGAGCGGTGGCCACCAAGGCGTGGCGCCGGGGCACGTCCACGAGGTCGTCGACTTCGTGACGTCGGCCTGGTCGTACGACGAACTGCGCTACCGCGGTGATCACGTGCGCTTCCCGGCCCACACTCCTGACGACGCTCCGCGCGGCGCGAGTGCACCCGAGGCCCGGGGTGGCTACACGCCGCAATGGGATTGGGGGCCGATCACGCCGGACTTCCTGGCCGTCACGCCGAAGCCCTACGTGCCGCGCCCGCCCGTCTACGTCGACATCAGCGACGAGGATACGCTGGTCTGGGCGGCACGCGCAGGGTTCGCGCCCTTCGTCGCGGCCGATGTGCCCACCGAGGACGCCCTTTCACGCCTGATCCGCTACCGCGAGTGCGCAGACGCCGCGGGCCGCCGGCGCAGTGAGGTGGAGGCGGTGCTCGAGCGACGCCTTGCGCTCGATGGCGCCGGCGACGAGACGACGCTCGGTGGCACGGGCCAGGACCTCGTTGCAGCGATTGGCGACATCCGCGCGCAGACAGGCATCGAGCAGATCGTGTGGCGGCGCGGCGAGAGCGCCCCGATGGATCTTTATCGCTTCGCCAGCGAGGTACAACCACTCCTCCAGGCTTAGCGGCCGAGGGCGAGTGAGTGCAGGGAGCAGGATGGAGTTCTGGACCACCAGTCTCGGCACCGCCAAGATGCGGCCGATGCCGAACGCCATGGCGGACGGCTACGAAAAGTATGTGGCCGACGCCGTCGAGGCTGAGGCCCTGGGTTTCGACGGCTACGGGACCGGCGAGCACCATTTCATGTACGACGGCTTCATTCCCATCCCGCTGCAGGCGGCGGCCGCCGTCGCGGCCGCCACCACGCGGATGCGCATGTGCACGGGCGCAATGCTGCTTCCTCTCTACGATCCGATGGAGGCCGCCGAGCACGCGGCCACGCTCGACGTGCTCTCGGGCGGCCGCGTCACCCTCGGGCTCGGTATGGGCTATCGGCCGATGGAGTTCGATGGGCTCTCGACGGCCAAGAAGACGCGCGGTGCGCGGCTGACCGAGGCGATGGAGGTGATGCGTCTGGCGACCAGCCAGGAGACCTTCTCTTTCTCGGGCAAGCACTACCACTACGAGAACGAGACACTCCATCCGCGCCCGGTCCAGCGTCCGATCGATATGTGGTTCTGTGGCGGAACTTCGCTCCTCGGCGCGCGGCGCGCTGGGCGCGAGGGACTCGGCTACTGGCTCGCCAACTCGCCCTACGACCACTCCGAGGCCATCGTCGAGGAGTACTACCGCTGCGGCCGTGAAGCCGGCTTCGACGACGGCCAGCTCCGCGTCGCCGCCTTCAAGGACGTCTGCATCGGGACGACCATGGCCGAGGCCGAGGGGCTGCGTGACATGCTGGTGGCCAACTTCTATGACGAGCACATCCTGGGCTACGGCTACCTGGTCGATGAGAAGGGCAAGAATCTCTACAACCCACCCAAGGACCACCCCCTCTACGAGCGTTTCGTTCGAAGCCTCTTCTGCGGCACAATCGAGATGGTGATCGAGGAGCTGAAGCGCTACGAGGCCCTCGGCGCGACAGCGATTTTCCTGCCGTCGCAGCAACGCGAGCTGATCGCGAAGGAGATCTTCCCCGCCTTCCGTTGAAGGCGGTGTGTCGAGCATCGCCCCATGAATCTCGATTTTTCGGTCGAAGACGAAGCCTACCGCCAGCGCCTGCGCGACTGGCTTGCGGAGACGATGGCCGCCGGGAGCGACGATTCCGGCTTGATGAAGCTCGTCGCCGGCGAGGGCGGAGGCAACCCCATCGACGGGGCGCGCCGCTGGCAGCGCCGGCTCTACGAAGCGGGCTACGTGGGTCTGGCCTGGCCGAAGGAGTACGCGGGCCAGGGCGCCAGCTTCACCGAGCAGGTGATCTGCGCCGAGGAGCTCGCCAAGCACCGCACACCGCCGCTGATCAACACGATCGGTCTCTCGATTCTCGGTCCGACCCTGGTTCAGCACGGCACCGAGGTGCAGAAGAAACACTTCCTGCCGCGCATCCTGTGCGCCGAGGACCTCTGGTGCCAGGGCTTCAGCGAGCCCTGCGCCGGCAGCGACCTGGCCGCGCTGCAGACTCGCGCCGAACTGGACGGTGACCACTTTGTCGTCACCGGTCAGAAGGTGTGGACCAGCATGGCGGTCATCGCCGATTGGATCTTTCTGCTGGTTCGTACGGATCCCGACGCGCCCAAACGCGAGGGCATCAGCTACCTGCTCTGCGACATGAAGACGCCCGGTCTCAGTGTGCGTCCGCTCCGCAACGCAGCCGGCGGCGCCCACTTCAGCGAGGTCTTTCTCGATGAAGTGCGTATTCCACGCGACCAGCTCGTGGGCGAGCTGCACGGTGGTTGGGCGATCGCGCGCAGCTCGCTGGATCACGAGCGCAGCGGGCTCTCCGGCGTGATCGCCTTGGAGGAGACGCTCTCGCGATTGTGGAGGCTGGCCGCGGGCGCCCGGCGCCGGCTCGTCGGTGGGCAAGCTCTTCGCCTCGGAGCTGCGTCAGCGCATGGCCAAGACGGGCCTGGCACTCGAGGGTCCACTTGCGCCCGTGGCCAAGAAATCCCCCCACGTCGTCGATCGGGGGCGCTGGCACGCCGCCTACTTCGATGCACTGGGCCACAGCATCGGCGGCGGGACCAGCGAGATCATGCGCAACATCATTGCGGAGAAGGTGCTCGGCCTGCCGCGGGCATTGGAGGACTGAAGGCCCTTGGACTTCGATCTCTCCGAAGAACAGGTCGCCCTGCAGCAGGTGGCGCGCGAGTTCCTGGCCGAACGCTGGCCAGCGGATCGTATGCGCGCCGCTCTCGACGCGATGCCGGCCACGATC
>JAFDDH010000364.1 GCA_019310975.1 Deltaproteobacteria bacterium
TCGAGCTGGACGATACGGCCGTTCGAGCCCGAAACAACCTCGCCCTGCTCCTGCGAGAAGTGGGCCGTCTCGATGAAGCGCTGGAGACCGCCCAAGCCGCCTATGCACGCGCACCGGAGGAGGTCATCGTGCTGGATACACTCGGATGGCTCTTCGTGGCTCACGGCCTCCCGCAGCGCGCCGTTGCGCTGCTCCGCAAGGCGCATGAAAGAGCCCCCAACTCGACGGAGATCCAATATCATCTGGCCGTGGCGTATCGCGAGGCAGGTCATATGGATGAGGCGCTCACTCTCTTGGAAGCGCTACGAGTGGCGATCACACCGAACGATCTATTGACGGTAGACGTCGATGCAGCGCTCGAGAGCGTTCGCTGAGTCCCGTACGCGGAGCCCGGGATGTCAATGCGCTCGACCGGCCACATCACCCTTGCCTGCATCGTGTTCGCGAGCTCGCTTCTGGCTTGTCGCGGGCAAGAAGGGAACGAATCGATCCGCGAGCGGATCGAGCAGCTGAACCGCCCCAACGTGGTTCTCGTCGTCATCGACACCTTGCGAGCCGATGCGATCTCGCCCTACGGCTACGACGCGCGTGTCTCTCCGACCCTCGAAAGACTGGCGAAGGGCAGCATCGTCTTCGAACGAGTGCTGGCGCAGTCGTCCTGGACCAAGGTCTCGATGGCCTCGCTCTTGACGTCTCTCTGGCCGAGAACCCACGGCGTGCGGGAGCCGACCGATGGTCTCGCCGAGCAGGCCCTCACCCTGCAGGATGTGCTTCGCGGAGCGGGATATCGTACGTACGCGGTCCAGAGCAACGGATGGCTCGAACAGTCGTTCGGCTTCCACCACGGCTTCGACCACTACGTCTTCCCGCACGCGACGACGATGGCCGGACAGCTGGGCTCTTCGTCTGTCTGGCCACACGGAGAAAGAATTTTCGCCGAGGCAGAGCGATTGCTGAGCGCACACGAGACGGGCACCCCCTTCCTCCTCTACCTCCACTTCATGGACGTGCACGAATACGCTGCCCCTCCCGAGTTCAAGCGCTTCGGCGACGACCAAAGGGCCGCCTACGCGGCGGCCATCCTGTGGGTCGATGACGTGCTTCGGCGGCTCATCGACCGAATCTCGGACGCCGGCCACGAGGCAGGAACGATCCTCGTCGTTGCCAGCGACCATGGCGAGGCATTCGGCGAGAACCAGGTCTTCGGCCACGCGCTGAATGTGCACACGCCCGTCCTTCGTGTCCCACTGATCATCAAGCTGCCCTTCGACATGAGAGAAATTCGCATCCCCAGCCAGGTGCGAAATCTCGATATCGCTCCCACGATTCTCGAGCTCGTGGGTGTACCCGTGCCACCCTCCTTCGAGGGCGAGTCGCTGCTGAGCTTGATCGATCAAGACACGAAGCCGCCCGATCGAATGAGCTTCGCGTCCTTGGGTTCCAAGATCATGCACGGTGCGTCGGAGCAGGTGTCGGTGAATGACGGAGCCTTCAGCCTAGTACGGACGTTCGGAGACAAGAAGGACGATCGACTCTTCGATCAAGCGACGGATCCGCTCGAGGATGCAAATATGCTGGAGTTCGAGCGAGAAGAGGCGGTGCGCATGCAGGGCTTGCTCGACGCGCACCTCGCCCATGACGCGCAATCCGATGTGGTCACCAAGGAAGTACGGATCGACCCTGGAATCGCCAATCGCCTGAAGGCGCTCGGATATCTCCAATAGGAGATCGACCGCCTGCGATCGGGCAGCGCCTGGATGACGCTCAGGCGAGATTCGTCCGAGGCCGTTCGGGGGCCGCCGAGAGCGCGTCGGCGACCCGGGGTTTCGAGCACACCGCACCGAGTCCGGAGAGGGCAAGCACGAGCAAGAGCAGCGAACCGGGGCGGAGGAGCGGCACCGACTGCAAGTGCTCGACGATCAGCATTGGGCGATCGGCGACGACGTCCAGCTCCCGGCTGCCGAATCTCACCGAGGTGCTGCCGACGGTCTCATCACCCAGAACGATCCAGCCATGGTTGCTCTCGGGATCGGCTAGCCAACTCTGCACGTCCGAGAGCAGCTCGCTGGACGTCCATGTGAAGACATTCTCCGCCCGGCTGAATATCGCTGCACTCGCCGTGGGCGCGAAGTCGCCACCGGGCGATGCCCACAATGAAATATCGTAGAAGGTGTGTTTCCAGGTCGCGTCACCGGGCTCCGACGCAGCTCCCTGGCCTCCAGGAAAGCTGGAAGCTCCTTCGCCCCAGCTCTGGTTCAGCCTGTGTACCGCCAACGTCGTCGTCGGGTTCCCCTGAACGAGCGTGAGCTGGAGCGTGACCGAGGTGATCTCCGCGCTCGTCGGCAGCGCGCCCGAGAGGTCGAAGGCCAGCACCGCGCGCCGAATGCTCTGGCCCTCGGGCTGTCCCGTCCGCCCGGCCCAGATGCCGTCGCCAGCGCCGTTGCTGAGCGCGCCGTCGGCGTCCTCGATCAGCGTATTGTCCTGGCTCGCCGGCACGAAGGTCGTCGCGGCAGCGCCCGGTCCCGCCGCGAGCCCCAGCATGATCCAGACGGGCGACGCCGAAAGCAGTGCGCGCGCCGATTGGCAGAGAGACTCGACTGCTGTCATCCCGCTTCCTCTCGTCTTCCTCGAATGCCGTCGGACGCAGACCGCGCGAATCGCAGAGGTGTCCACTGCGGACGACGCCAGCGGCGCCCCTTTGTTGTGGGTGCCCCACGGTAGGTGTTGGTGTCACGGCAGCGGCTCCAGACTGCCGCAGGACGAAATCTGCACGTCGAGTGCCTGAACGGTGCCGGTGTACGGCGGCCCCGCGGCGGGTTCGGACCGGACCGTCCGATGCGCACTCGTCGGTGACGGCGCTCGGGGAATACTTGAGTCGAGACGATCTCGAGGTGCTTTCCACGATCGAGCCCCTCTACGCGGGCTTCGAGCCGCGTGTCGATCGGCTCGTCGCAGAGTAATCCGCCCTGGACAGCGAACTTTCTCACCCCAGAAGAAGTAATTAGAGAAGCTTACTATAAGAGCTGCAGGTACAGGATTTCGGTGCGCCGCCGGGCCTGCGGGCGAGCAGAGATGGAGAGCAGAGGAGAGGCGACCACGCCGGTCAAGCCGCTGCGCCATCCATCCGATAGCTGCGCACAGCGTGCCGTCCATGAGGGGCGACCACCTGAGCGGAGGCTCCCCATGCGTCGGACCCGACAGATCCGGACGGCTAGCTGCATCATCCTCATCCTGCTTCTCGGAGGCTGCGGCCCGTTCTCGTCGATCACGATCGGAAAGAGCAGCCATCCCGCCGTCGGCACGGACAGGTCGGCGTGGCAGGGTCCCCCGCCGCATGCTCCCGCCCACGGCTACCGGCATAAGCAGCGACATCAGGGACGAGACCTCGATCTCGTCTTTGACACCAACCTCGGGGTCTATGTCGTGGTCAGCCTGCCCAATCGCTACTACTGGAATGGGTACTACCTGCGAATCGACGGCAGCCAGTGGTACGCGAGTAC
>JAFDDH010000029.1 GCA_019310975.1 Deltaproteobacteria bacterium
TATCCGGGACGGCGGCATCCTGAAACTCGCCACGCAGCCACTTCTCGAACAGCTCGACGGACCCATCGCGATCATCGCCGTTGAATAGGAGATCCGAATCCAGGAACGGAGCGCTGATCACGAGTTCGGAGGAGTCGTCAACAAACGCTGCGCGGATGAGCACGCCGCGCAGGTTGAGATTGGCATCGATATCGACAAGATTGGGATTGCTGAAGTCTTCGCCCGGGAAGAGGGTCTCGAGCGCCTGCGAGGACATCTGGTCGCCGATCGAGCGCACATCGTTGGTGACCGCGACGGCGTTCTCAGGTGCTCCGTTGCCGTCGTCGGCCTCGATGATCCAGGAGAAGAGGAACTCCTGCCCGATCGCCTGATGCGCGAGGAGGAAGTGTGCGATGCAGAGCGAGGCCAGGCTGATTTTGTGAAGTAGTGTTCGCATCTCGACGAATGCTAGGCAGGGCGATCGGTAGCGCAAGCGGATCCGCTGCGAATGCCGCCGGAACGGGGCTTGAATGCTCGGTCGCTCGGGCGCCGATCAGGGATAGACGCTCAGCGCCTCCACGGTCAGCGACGCATCGCCTACGCCCAGGATCAGCTGTCCGAGCCCATCGAACGCCATCGCGGTGGGCTCCGGTCCCGCATCGAATGTGAAGCTACCCAGATTCGTCGCCACACCGCCGGGCACGGAGACGCCCCAGAGCGTGTTGCCCTGGGAGTCGGCCACGTAGAGCGTCGTGCCGAGCTGATCCAGCACCAGACCGTCCGGTTGACCGAGACCCAGCGCGAAGTCCGCGAGCGCGCCGCTCGCCGGATCGACGCTGACGATCTTGCCGTCCGTGTGGTTGGCGGCGAAGAGCGTGCCGTCGGCCGCGAATGCGAGGCCGGAGAGCACGACATTGTGCGGGCCGCCGATGAGAGTCGCCGTTCCACTCTCGGGATCGACGGAGACGATATGACCCAGGTCGGTCACCGCCACCAGCGATCCCCCCCAGGCTCCGTAGTTGGCCGGCGCCAGCGCGAGTCCATTGACGGGTCCGTAACCGGATGCCGAGAGGTCGGCCAGCAGAATGCAGCGCCCGAACGTGTCGATGAAGTGGATGCGCGCGTCGCTGGTGCCAATGTAGACCCGCGTGCGCACCGGGTCGTAGGCCACGCCGAGCAGCGCCTCGCCCGGATTGCCCAGACCTCTTCCAAGCCAGGTGCCGAATCCGGTCAGGCGCTCCAGGCTGTAGACACCATTGACCGAGCCGTTCGCCGTGCCGAAGAATACGCCGGCGGCATCGAAGGTGATCCCGCCAAAGCCGGCTTCCGTGGCGGGCACCGCGGTGGGTAGGGCGGTGGAGGGAACGCCGGGCAGGATCACGCCGCGCACGACGCTGCTGCCCTCGGTCATGATCAGGAGATTCCGGACTCCGTCATAGACGACACCGGAGGGCAGGGGGCCACCGCGGATCGCGAACGGACCGAGCGCCGTGGCCGCGCCCGTCGACAGGTCGACCGCGTAGAGCGTGTCGTCGCCGGCGTCGGTCAAAAGCGCCCGACCCAGACGCGGGTCGAGTGCGAGACCGACCGGCTCGATGAATCCAGTCGCCACCGGGGTCGAGCCGGATGCATCGATGCGACTGATCTGCGCGCCGGCATAGTCGACCGCATAGAGGGTCCCGCCGCGTGTGAACGCGAGGTCCACGTAGGCCGCGCCGACGTCGCTTGCGACGACGTCGATTCGACTCGGATCCGAGCGGTCGATCGCATACACGGTGCCCGGTCCCGTCGCGGACTCCGCGGTCACGGCGATCAGCCGGCCGGGATAGGGACTGAAGCGCGCCGGCGCGATGGCCAGCCCACCTACGCTCTGCGCGGCGCCGAGGTCGACGATCTCGGTCGACGCGCCGTTCGGGGCAATCGAGTAGATCTTGCCGGCCGATGACCCGGCGTAGACGGTGTCGTTCCGGTAGGCCACCGAGAGCACAGCGGCCGCTCCACCGGTCACGCCGATCGAGACGACGCGCAGGCTGCCATCGGTCGCCGACACGGCCAGCACCTGGTCGGTGTCATAGCCGGCGACGAGCAGATCGCCACCGGGTCCGCGAGCCGCGTTGGCGGGTACGCCCAGCGCGCCAGGAACGACCTCCACCGGGAAGAACGCCGCCTTGATGGGTCGCGGAGGCTCGGGCAAGAAGGGTCGCAGGCCGTTACGCTCGCCGCAGCCGACAGCCAGCAATAGGGCACTGACCAGGGCGCTGACTAGGGCACTGACCAGGGCCGTCCTCTTGGACCGAATCGCGGACATCGGCACCTCCGGTGCGACCGTGCTCCGGGCAATGTCCGGAGACTTCGGCTTGATCGGTAGCCCAGCCCGTATGCCGGGCGCAACGAAGTGTCGCGGGCCACTGGTCCGCATGCCGCCAGACTTTGGCTGGCACGGCGGGGGGAGGGGCGTCCCGACGCCGTGGCGCGAGGCGTGGAAAGTGACTCCCTGCCGTTGGGGCGTACTGTGCCACGCTGGTCAGTGAAGGCTGGTCAGTGAAGGTTGGTCAGTGAAGAAGGTTGAAGTGCCAGAATCGCACCGCCACTTCTTGCCCGTGATTCCGGCATGGGAATGTCTACAGTTCTGGCGAAATCTGATCTGGCAAGAAGTGCGTATCCGGTCGCGTACGACGAGGAGGACCCGTGGCGAAATCCATGACGCCCGAGGAGGTGCGTGAATTCCTGAAGTCCCAGCGCACGCTGATTCTGTCCACCGTCAAAAAGGACGGGGCGCCGGTCGCGCATGCGCTCTGGTTCACCTACCTGGACAACGCCGTCTACTTCGACACACAGCCGGCAAGCTTCAAGGCCCGCAACGTCCAGCGCGACAATCGGGTCTGCTGTCTCGTCGAGGCCGGTGAGAAGTACTTCGACTTGAGGGGTGTAATGATCCAGGGGCGCTGCGTTCCCGTCGAGGATGAGGCCGAGGTCGCCCGGGTTGCGGCCGCCAAGGAGGAAAAGAACGCCCTGATCGGCAGTGGCCTCGAGGAGATGCCGGAGTGGTTCGCGGGCAACCGAGAGAGCCGGCGGCAACGTGGAGCCCGGATGCTGTTCAAGGTGCCGCTCGAGAAAGTCACCGCATGGAACTTCGGCCAGGCACGCGAGCACTATTCTTCTACGCGCAGCGGTCGGTGAGCGGATGTGCTCGATGCACCTCGATCGCAGCGAGCAATTCCGGAGGTCAGTGACCGGAACTGCGAAGCAATATTGGTGCGGCGAAGAGGACTCGAACCTCCACGGGCTTGCGCCCACCAGCCCCTCAAGCTGACGCGTCTACCAGTTCCGCCACCGCCGCACTGGATCGGAGCGGCCGGAATCTACCGCAACCGGCCTGTGCCCGCCCACTGCGCAGGACGCCAGGGGCGCCTGCTCGCGAGGCCCCGCCTCAATCCGGCTGGGGGATCTCCTCGAGCCCGCCGACGTCCTCGAGCTCGCCCGCCGCACCCTCCTCGCCGCCCGCGGCGGAGGGCGCGAGACCATCCTGGGCGCTCTCGGACTGCTCCAGGTCCGACGAGTCGAATAGCTGTACATCCGCCGCCTGGCTGCCCAGGTAGGCGAGGGAGAGGCTCGTCAGCATGAAGATGATCGCGCTCCCCGTCGTGATCTTGGTCAGGAAGTTGCCCGCGCCACGGCCGCCGAACACGGTGTTGGCGCCGCCGCCGCCGAGTGCGGCGCCGAGGTCGGAGCCCTTGCCACGCTGAAGCAGCACGACCGTGATCAGCACGAAGCAGACCATCACGTGAAGGACCATCAATAGGGTCATCATGTGGCTCGGTTCTCCTGGCTTTCGTAGCGAACGATCTTGGCGAAGCTGTCTGGCGCCAAGCTGGCGCCGCCCACCAGCGCACCGTCGATATCTGGCTGCGCCATGATGGCGACCACATTCTCGGGCTTGACGGAGCCGCCGTATTGAATGCGGATGTCCGCTCCGCTCGCGCCGAAGCGCTCGCGGAGCCGCGCGCGAATCAGCAAGTGTACCTCCTGGGCCTGCTCGGGCGTGGCCGTGTGGCCGGTTCCGATCGCCCAGACGGGCTCGTATGCTACCACTAGCTCGCCGATGGCGGCAGTTTCGACGTCCGTCAAGCTGCCGGCCAGCTGTGAGGCGACGATATCGGCCGTGCGATCGGCCTCGCGCTCCTCGAGGGTCTCCCCCACACAGACGATCGGGCGGATTCCGACGCCCAGGAGGGCGGCCGCCTTGCGGGAAATTTCTGCGTCCTGCTCGCCGTAGAGGGCCCGGCGCTCGCTGTGTCCGACGATGCAGTAGTGGCAGCCCGCGTCCGCCAGCATGGCGGGCGAGATCTCGCCCGTGAAGGCGCCCTCGGCCTCGGCGCAGACGTTCTGCGCCGCCAGGGCGATCTCGCTGCCCAAGAGGCCCTCGTGTACTGCCGCCAGGGAGGTGAAGGGCGCTGCGATCACGACGTCGACCTCGGTGGTGTGGCCGAGCTGTTCACGCAGCACCGTGACGAAGGCCGCGGCCTGCGCGCGCGTCTTGTGCATCTTCCAGTTTGCGGTGAGAATCGGCCGGCGCATCATTGCTCCAATGCCGCCACCCCCGGCAGCTCGAGCCCCTGCACGTACTCTAGCGAGGCGCCGCCGCCCGTGGACAGGTGTCCGATCCGGTCGCCGATACCGAGTTTGTGGACGGCGGCCAGCGAGTCGCCGCCACCGACCACGCTCACCGCAGCGGACTCGGCGACGGCGTGTGCGACCCGCTCGGTCCCCGCAGCGAATGCGTCGATCTCGAAGATTCCCATCGGTCCGTTCCAGAGGATCGTCCTCGCCTTGATGGCCTCGGCTGCGAACGCTTGCGCGCTCTCCGGGCCGATGTCGACGCCGATCCAGCCATCGGGGATCGTCGAGACGACTCGCGTCTTTGCGCCGGCCTCGATCTGCAGGGCGACCACGTGATCCGTCGGAAGCAGCAGGCGGCAATCTCTTTGCTCGGCCGCTGCGAGGATGCGCCGCGCATCGTCGAGGCGGCTCTCCTCCAGCAACGACGCACCGGTCGGCTGGCCCTGGGCCGCTAGGAAGGTGTACGCCATCGCACCCCCGACACAGAGTACGTCGGCGTGCTGCGCCAGCGCGAGCAGCACGCCGAGCTTGTCCGACACCTTGGCACCGCCCAGCAGACAGAGAAGCGGGCGCTCCGGCTCGAGCACCACGCCGAGATGCCGCAGCTCTTTCTGCAAGAGCTCCCCGGCTGCAGCCGCAGCGATGTTCGCCAGCATGCCGGCCGTCGAGGCGTGCGCGCGGTGCGCGGTGCCGAACGCGTCGTTCACGTAGATATCGGCCAGCTCTGCGAGGGCACGAGCGAAGGCGGGGTCGTTCTTCGTTTCGCCCGGGTGGAAGCGCAGATTCTCGAGCAGCAATACGTCGCCGTCGCCCAGCATGGCGATGGCGGACTGCGCCACGTCGCCGACACAGTCGGATGCGAAGGCGACCGGCGTGCCGAGCAGCTCGCCCAGCACGTCGGCCACAGGCTCGAGCGAGAGTGCGGGATCGACCCGGCCCTTCGGTCTGCCCAGGTGCGAGGCCAGCACGATGTGGGCGCCAGCAGCCCGCAGCCGCTGCAGCGTGGGGAGCGAGGCGCGCAGGCGTGTGTCGTCGGTGATCCGGCCCTCGTGCATGGGTGCGTTCAGGTCGGAGCGAACGAAGACGCGGCGGCCCTTCACGCCCTCGCGCTCGATCAGATCCTCGAGGCTTCGTACCGCCACTGTGCTGTCCCTCCGTGGAGCCCGCTGCAACGGTTTGCGGGTCGCAGCGCGGCGGCAATGTAACGGCGCCCCAGGCCCCGGACAACGCGGCGTTTCCGCACGTCGCACCGGACAGCCGAGCGCCGCTACACTGGCTTGGTGGGTGGGGGGAGCCGCATCGATGAGGCGCCGTGAATCCGAATAGGCCGTGGGCGGATCTCTCCGACGGCGCACGCCGCGGCGGGCTGCTCGCGCTCGCTGCAGTGCTCGTTCTGGTGGTCGGTTTCGGCTGGAGTGCACTTCGCAGCCGCGCCGAGCGCGCGGGCGAGGAGCGGGCCTTCGCAATCGAGGCCGGCCGGCTCACGATCCCCGAGCTGGCTGCACCGGTCGAGATTCTGCGCGACGGCCGGGGCATCCCGCACATCGAGGCGATGGTCGAGCGGGATGCCTGGCTGGCCGTCGGGCTCGTCCACGCCCAGGATCGGCTGGCGCAGATGCTCTGGCTGCGCGCGCTGGCGCGCGGCCGCGTGAGCGAGTGGGTCGGCGAGCGCGGCCTGCCCGCCGACCGCCTGGCGCGGACGCTTGGTATCGGGTTGCGCTCAGATCGCGAGGCGGAGCGGCTGCCACCCGATGTGCGCGACGTGCTCGAGGCCTATGCGGAGGGCATCAACAGCCGAATCGCGCGAATTCGCGCCGGCGCCGCCGCGCCGCCGCTGGCTCTCGAGGTCGCGCCCGGCGACATCGCGGACTGGACGCCGGCCGATAGCATCGCGGTGGTCAAGCTGGTGGCGTGGAGTACGGGCAATCGGATCGAGACCGGCCTGGTGCTCGACGACCTGATCGAGCGACTGGGTAGCCAGCTCGCCAGACCGTTCCGGCCGACGGGCGTGGGCGTGCAGGGTGTCGAGATCCCGAGTGACCTGAGCGTCGAGGAGATCGTCGGCCACGCCAGCACGCAGACCCGCAACGAGGCGCCGATCGCGGGCGCGGACCTCGTGCGCGCCACGGCACTCGGCGGCGGCAGTGCCTGGGTGCTGTCGGGACGGCACACCGAGAGCGGTGCGCCGATGCTCGTCGCCGACCTGCATCTGCCCACGACGAGCCCCCCGCTATTACACCAGGTCCAGGTGCGTGGCGGCGATCTCGATCTTGCGGGTGCGATGATTCCGGGCGCGCCGGTGATCTGGGCGGGTCGTAATCTGCACGTCGCGTGGGCGGCGATTCCGTCGCACGCCGTGACCGTCGACCTCTACAAGGAGTCGATCCGCGCCGACGAGGATCTGTACCGCAACGGCTCGCGCTGGTCGGCACTGGACGTACGCAACGAGATCATTCGCATCCGCACGGGTCCGGACGTGTTTCGCGAGCACGAGTTGGTCGTGCGGGAAACCCGTCACGGCCCGCTCATCAACGAGCTGCTCCAGCCGATCGGAGGCACGGTCGCAGCGGGCAGCGGAGCGCTCTTGCGTCGGCGATTCGAAGCCGCGTTGGAGGCCGAGGTGCCGGGAAACGCCGGGCCCGGGGCGGCCTATCCAGACGCGGGCTCGGCCGATGTCGTGACCGGATCCGATCGCGAAGGCGAGCGACCCTCTCGCACCCCGGGTGCGATCACGTCGTCCGCCCGCGCCCGCGAGGCCGCGTCGCGCAGACGGCGCGAGCCGCTCTCGCTGGCCTGGACGGGTGCGCTGCCCGGCAACGGCATCGAGTCGCTGCTGGCCGTCGCGCGGGCGCACGACGCGGACGCATTGCTATCCGCGCTGGCACGGCATCACGAGCCGGTGGTCACGGTCGTCTACGCGGATGCGAAGGGCGCCGCTGGCAAGCAGCTCGCGGGCTGGCTTCCGCAGCGCGCATTGCCCACGAGTCTCGTGCCTGTGCCCGGTCGTCTGCGCCTCTTCGACTGGCGCCATCCGATCGACTTCAGTGCGCTGCCCGCGATTCGATTCGATGCTTCATCGTCGACGGTCGGCCGGCAGGGGCGTTCGTGGGTGGCCGTTGCGGACGGATCCGCGGACGAGGGTCTCACGCCTGCAGGCATCGAGTGGATGTGGCATACGGGCGAGCGGCAGCGTCGCCTGGAATCACGGCTCGAGGTGCTCACCACGGGCCGCGTGCGAGGTGCGCGTAGCGCGCGCGTGAGTGGGAGAGCGCCCAAGGTCGATCTGCGCGCCGCCGCCGATGTGCAGATCGACGTGGGCGGTGCGGCGGGTGTCGAGGTCGTGCCCGCCCTGCTGCGACTCGCGCGGCGCAGCGGGCCGCTGCGGCCGGAGGCCGAGGAGATCGCCGAACTGCTGCGGCGTTGGGACGGCAGCGCGGCGCCCGGAAGCCACGGTGCGGTCGTCTATCAGGTGCTGAGCGAGCACCTGATCGAGTTGCTCTTCCGCGAGCCCTTCGGGCCCTCGCTCTACGATCGCTACCTGGCGCTGCCCGGCGTGCGGCCGCGCTCGGTGGTCGCTCGCCTCATCGTCAGTGCGGACCGCAGCCAGGACCGCGGCGGCTGGACGGATGTGGACCGCGTCTCGTCGGCGATTCGCGACGCCCTGCGCGGCACGTGGGTGAGCCTTTCGTATCGCCTGGGTCCGGCGCGTACGGACTGGACCTGGGGGCGTCTCCACTCGCTCGGCTTCGAGCCGTTCGTGGGCATTCCGGGCGGGCGCAAGAGCGTCCGCGCAATCGACCGATTCGGCGTTGGCGGCGACGAGAGCACATTGGCCACGACGGAGTTCGATCGCCGCCGCGACTATGACGTCGTGCGTGCCGCCACGTTCCGCATTGCGGTCGATCTCGCCGCACCCGATCGCGTGTTGAGTGTGTTGGCGCCTGGCCAGTCCGAGCACATCGGGCATCCGCACCGCAGCGACGAGGTGGACCGTTGGCGCCAGGGGCGCTCGGGTCTGCTGCTTACGAGCCGGCTGCACGTCGAGGAGGAGAGCGGCGCGCGCCTGCTGCTCGAGCCGAAATCGTGAGGCCGAGCGGGCGGCGAGGGTCCTGCGGGCGATGAGCGGTTCGCGGGAAGATGCGGCGGTCCTCTACGCGCAGGTGCCAGATTTCTACGCCGAGGTCGAGCGCCGCGACCACCCCTC
Organism: Deltaproteobacteria bacterium; assembly: GCA_019310975.1. Classification (GTDB taxonomy): domain Bacteria; phylum Myxococcota_A; class UBA9160; order UBA9160; family UBA4427; genus JAFDDH01. Next base: position 8,804 of record JAFDDH010000029.1, read on the forward strand.
TCTGGCCGAAGGGCCCATACTCGTAGGCGGCGATCCGCACAAGCGCGGCCGCGTGCAGTCGGCCAGCCGCGAGGCCGTTCGGGCCGGCGTGGTCGAGAGCATGGCAATGAGCGAGGCACTCGCTCTCTGCCCCGGCGCGGCTCACTTCCGCACCGACATGAAGCGTTACCGCGAGGCCTCGGGCGCATTGGTGGTCTGCCTGCGGCGCATCGTGGAGGCGCTCGAGCCGGCCGGTCTGGGCGCCGTCTATCTCGATGCCCAATTGGTACACGAGCCCAGCGAGCAGCTGGCGCGGCACATCGTCGCGGCCGTGCGCGACGAGCTCGGTCTGCCGCTGCGCGTCGGGATCGCGCCGTCCAAGCTGGTGGCTCAGCTGGCGGCCGACGAGGCCGCGGAGGACGGCGTGCGACGAATCCACCTTGCCGACGCGCCGGCCTTCCTGGCACCGCTGCCGCTCTCGCGCCTGCCTCGTGTCGGCCGCAAGACCGAGGCGCGGCTGCAGGAGCTGGGCGCGCGCACGCTGGGCGAGCTGCTTGCGCTCGGGCGCAGCGTCGTCGAGGAGGCGCTCGGCAACCACGGCCTCGTCATCTACGAGCTGGCCAGCGGCCTCGATCGTGTGCCGCTGCGCGCGGCCGCACATCCGCGCAGCATCAGCCGCGAGCGGACGCTCGAGGACTCGGGTGTCGTTGCAGTCGCCGAGGCGCTGCGCGGGCTGGCCGCCCTGCTCGAACGTGAGCTGGTCCGGCAGGGGCTGGGGGCCAGGCGGGTCGCCCTGCGGGCGCAGTGGATCGATGCGCCCGACACGACGCGCAGCGTCACCCTCGGGGAACCCGTCACCTCGACGCCGGAGATCGCCGACATCGCCGCGCGGCTGGCGAGCCGCTTGGAGCGTGATCCAGCGGCCGTGCGCGTCCTCTCGCTCACCGTGGCGGGACTGGTGGCCGTCGGCGGCGAGGACCGGCAGTTGGAGCTCTTCTCGCCCGATCGCGCTTGAGCACCGGCTCCGCGTCGATCCCGAGGTCGGGCCTGGTGGGCCCTCAAGCGAGCCCCGCGCCGCGCCGATGCTGGATCCACAACGGGGGGCAGCTCACCTGTCGCCTTCGGGATGGACCCGCGCTTTGGCCGAAGACAGCGACCGACGGAAGTACCACCGGATTGCCACCGACCAGGTGATCTCCTTTGCGGAGGTCGACCATGCGGATCGGCTGGCGGTCAGTCGCAATCTCTCGAGCGGCGGGATTCGTTTCGAGGCGGTCGGCTGTGAGATCAACCTCGGTGATGTGCTGCGGGTGACCTTCAACCTGGGTGATCAGACGGTGGTGGCGACCGGCAGGGTGATGTGGGCGACCGACACCGATCCGATCACCACCGACGTCGGTCTCGAGTTCCACGACATCGACCCGATCGCGCTCACGCTGCTCGAAGAGGCGCTCCTGGAGACCGAAACGGAGTTTTGATCCCACGGGGACAAGACTCTGATCGGAGTTGACGCTCGCCGGGGCGCGGTGCGAACGTTGGTCGGCCCATGGCCGACTTCCATCAGACCGGCATCATCACCTCGCTCCACCGTCTCGGCCGCGAGGACCTGCCTCGCCTCGAGCGAGAGCTCGTCGAATACTCGGCGGATCGCCCGATTGCGCTGGTGCTGCCCTCGCTCTTCGCGGAGGTCCGGGGCCCGGCGCTGGGGGGCATCGTCGATGAGCTGGCGTGTGTCCCCTATCTGCGCCAGGTGGTGCTGAGCCTCTCGGGACCGGCCGAGTTCGCTCAATTCCGCGAAATGCACTCGCTCCTTCGCCGCGTGAATTGCGTGGATGGGTCATCGCCAACGGTCATCTGGAACGCGGGCCCGCGCGTCCAGTCGCTGCTCGAAATGCTGCGCCACGAGGGCCTCGACCCAGGACCCGAGGGCAAGGGGAGGGCCACGTGGATGGCCTATGGCTACGTGCTGGCCACCCAGGCCTCCCGGGTGGTGGCGACCCACGACTGCGACATCCTCCACTATCGACGCGAGCTACTGGCCCGGCTCTGCTACCCAACGGCGAATCCCAACATGGGATACGAGTTCGCCAAGGGCTATTACAGCCGTGTGACCGATCGCCTCCACGGCCGGGTCACGCGACTCTTCATGACGCCGCTGCTGCGCTCCATGAAGTCGGTGCTCGGCACCGTGCCGCTGCTCGAGTACATGGAGTCCTTCCGCTATCCGCTGGCGGGCGAGTGTTCGATGACCACCGACCTGGTGCGCGCCAACCGGATTCCGGCGGACTGGGGCCTGGAGGTGGGCGTTCTGGCAGAAGTCTTCCGGAACAGCTCGCTCAAACGGATCTGTCAGGTGGAGCTGGTGGAGAACTACGACCACAAGCACCAGGCGCTCTCCGAGAACGATGCGACGCGGGGCCTGCACCGCATGGTCGTGGACATCGCAGCGTCATTGATCCGAAATCTGGCGAGCTACGGAGTCGAGTTCGAGGCGGGATTCCTCAACACGATGATCGCCGCCTACGTGCGGACCGCCCAGGACGCGATCGCGAGCTATAGCAACGACGCCAAGCTCAACGGTCTCCACTTCGATCGCCACTCCGAGGAGGTGGCGGTGGAGACCTTCTCGGGTGCGCTGGCGGCGGCCGGTCTCGACTTCGTGCGCGATCCGATGGGTGCGCCGCAGATTCCGAACTGGAGCCGCGTCGTCTCCGCACTTCCCGACTTCCTCTCCATGCTGCGAGAGGCCGTGGAGAAGGACACCCGCGACCTCGAATAGCCTCCAATCGCCTCCAACCCGGCCTCCGGGCGCGTTATGATCCCGGCGACTGGATTCGCCGAGGTCGAACGGGAATAGAGGGGGGCGCGGCACCAGGTGCTCTACCGCCACAGCGAAGTCTTTCGTTCCATGATGATGGTCGCCGATCTGGCCATCGTCGCGGCGGCGTGGATGGGGGCGTATTGGCTGCGTTTCCACGCCGGAATCCCAGCGCCCAAGGGTGTGCCGCCGATTGGTGAGCACGCGCTTGCGCTCATCGTCATCCTTCCGCTCTGGTTCGTGCTGCTGCGACAGCAGGGCCTCTATGCGCCCAGGCGCCTGGGCTCGTTGCTGGGCGAGGCGGGTGACGTGGCCAAGGTCACCTTGACGGGCGTGATCGTGCTGCTGGCCGCATCGTTCTTCGTGCGTTCGCATTCGTACTCGCGCGGCATGGTGGTGGCGTTCAGCCTGGCCACGCCCGCTCTCATCATCGGGCTGCGTGTGGTGGTGCGCCTCAGCCTGCGTGAGGTGCGGCGACGCGGCTACAACCAACGCTTCGTTCTGGTCGTGGGCGGCGGTCGGCTCGCCGAGGAGATCATCCAGCGCATCCACGATCATCCTCAGTCGGGCATGCAGGTGCTCGGCGTATTGGCCGACGGGCCGGTTGGCCGCACACTGCGCGGCGTGCCGGTGACGGGTCACTACGTCGATCTCAAGTACAGGCTCTCGCAAGAGCGCATCGACGAGGTGATCGTGGCGCTTCCGCGTGACGAGTGGCCGTTGGTCGACAAGGTGCTGGCAGAGCTCGACGACGAGGTGACGAGCGTCAAGTTGGCACCGGACCTGCTGCACATCTCGACACTGCACGCCTCGGTCGAGAGTCTCGATGGACTGCCGATCATCAGCCTGCGCGACACGCCCCTGGTGGGCTGGGCGTCGGTGAAGAAGCGCGCGTTCGACGTGGTGGGGAGTGCGCTCCTACTGGCAGGGAGCGCTCCATTCCTCGCGCTGCTCGGCCTCGGTGTGTGGGCGACCTCCGGGCGCCCCGTACTCTATCGGCAGAAGCGCATGGGACTCGATGGCCGGATCTTCGACATGCTGAAGTTCCGCACCATGCGGCGCGACGCAGAGGACGGTCTGCGACCCGTATGGACGCGAGCCGATGATCCGCGGCGCACACGGCTCGGCGCATTGCTGCGCCGCCTCAGCCTCGACGAGCTGCCACAGCTCCTGAACGTGCTGAGGGGCGAGATGAGCCTGGTCGGGCCACGGCCGGAGCGGCCGATCTTCATCGACGAGTTCAAGCGCGAGATACCGGGCTATATGCGGCGCCACAAGGTGCGCTCGGGCATGACGGGCTGGGCCCAGGTGCACGGATGGCGCGGCGACACGTCGCTCCGAGATCGCATCGAGCACGATATCTACTACATCCAGAACTGGTCGATCGGTCTCGATGTGCAGATCCTGCTGATGACTGCCTGGAGCGTCATCAGCGGGCGCAATGCGCACTGATCATCCGCGCAGCAGGCAAATCATCTCCTCGGCGACGCGCGTTCGGGCATCCCGGTCGAGCTCCGGGTGGACGGGCAGGGCGAGCGTCTCGCGCGTCGCGGCCTCGGTGGCGGTCAACCCGGCGTGTCGCTGGCCTGGAATGGCAAGGCTCGGCTGCTGATGCAGCCCGACCGGATAGTAGATCCCGGTCTCGATACCGCGCTCGCGCAGGTCGTTGGCGAGCGCGTCGCGTCTTGCGCCGGGCACGCGCACCACGTACTGGTGGTAGACGCAGCGTGCGGGAAAGGGCAGCGGCGCCGGCGTCAGCAATGGCAGGCATGCGTCGTCGAGGGTCTGCGTGCTCGTGGAGGCACCGGCCTGCGCGAAGGCTCCGTCGTAGTAGGCCGCATTCTCGGCGCGCGCCTTGGTCCAAGCCTCGAGGTGACGCAGCTTTACGCGCAGCACGGCTGCCTGCAGGGCGTCGAGCCGCGAGTTGATTCCGACCTCCTCGTGTTGGTAGGCGGCGTGCGCACCGTGCGAGCGCAGCGCGGTGATGCGCTCGGCCAGCGACCGATCGTGCGCAGTCACCATGCCGCCGTCGCCGAGGGCGCCGAGGTTCTTGGTCGGATAGAAGCTCCAGCACGATAGATGCGCTCGGCTGCCGACCTTGGCGCCGCTGGCGTCGCGTGCGCCGATCGACTGGGCGGCATCCTCGATGACCGGTACACCGAGCTCGGAAGCGAGCGAGAGATAGCCATCGACATCGCCTGCGCGGCCGAAGAGGTGGACCGGAAGGATCGCGCGCAAGCGCTTGCAGCCCGCCGCCAGGCGCCTTGCATGATCGGCATCCATCGCGAAGCTATCGGGGTCGATGTCGGCAAAGACCGGTCGCGCGCCGAGGCGTGCGATCGCGCTGGCCGAAGCAAAGAAGGTATACGCAGGCACGATCACCTCGTCCCCGGGGCCCACGTCGCAGGCCATCAGCGCGAGCAGTAGGGCGTCGCTGCCGGATCCACAACCGACTGCGGCGCGGGCGCCGACGTACGCCGCCAGCTCGTGCTCGAAGGCTTCGAGCTCTTCACCGAGCACGAAGCGGCCCGAATCGATCACACGCGCCATTGCGGCATCGAGCTCCGCACGGATCGGCGCATGCAGTGCAGTGAGATCCTGCAGCCGGACACGACCCGGCGTCCGTTCCATCAGCCGCGGCCCTCCAGAGTCAGACCGATCTCGGTCTGGAGCTCGCGCAGGAACCGCTCGTCGGAAAAGCGCTCGGCGTGATCGCGGATGAGTTTTGAATCAAAGCGCTGACTATCGGCCTCGAAGGCCAGCACCGCTTGCATGAGCGACGGTACATCCTGCGTCTCGAAGAGGACCCCGGTGGCGCCGGCGTCGTCGAGGTCCAGGGTCGCCCCGCTCGCAAGGATGCGCAGCCCCGGCCGCACGGTGTCGAGGGCACCGCCCGCTCCGAGTGCGATCACCGGTCGCCCGGCCGCCTGCGCCTCCACGGCGGCGATCCCGAAGTCCTCCTCCTGTGGGTGCACCAGGGCCCGACAGCTCGCAAGCCGGCTTGCCAGATCTTCGTCGTCGATGCGGCCGGTGAAGTGCACATTGGGCGGTGCGTTCGCGGCGAGACGCCGGCGTGTCGGTCCGTCCCCCACGACGACGAGTCGTCGGCCGAGCCGAGCGAATGCCTCGATGGCGATTTCCTCGCGCTTGTAGGGAACGAAGCCGCCGATCAGCAGGTAGTCATCGCCAACCGACTTCGGCTGCGGCTGGAAGCGATCGAGCTCCACGGGCGGGTGCACGATCCGGGCGTCGCGCCCGTAGTGGCGGCGCACGCGATCGGCCACGGATCTGCTGATGGCGACAAAGCGCGTCACCTGATCCGGCCCACTGTGGGCGACGTCGAAGCGGCGCAGAGCACCCACGAGGGGTGTGGCCAGTGCGCGCCGTGCACCGCGGCCGAGATAGACGTCGGTCTGATCCCAGACGTAGCGCATCGGCGTGAGGCAGTAGCAGAGGTGGGGGATGCGCTCTGGCAGAGACACGCTCTTGGCGACCGCGTGGCTGACCGAGATCACGAGATCGTAGTCACGCAGTCGCATGCGCCGCGCCGCAAAGGGATGAAGCGGCAGGAGCTTTCGGTAGTGCCGGGCGATGCCCGGCAGTCCGTTCAAGAGCGAGGTGTGGACGCGCAGCGCATCGATGGCCGGAGAGGTTGCGCCCGGGACGTGGACGAGTGTGTGCAGGTCGGCGCCAGGGAATCGTCGGGCCAGCCGGTCCAGCACACGCTCGCCGCCCCGCATTCCCGTGAGCCAGTCGTGGACCAGGGCTACCCGCATGGCAGCGAGGATAGCTGGTCAGCTGGCCAGCGCGGGCTCGTCGGCCAGAGTCAGGTCCAACGCCTCGCTGATGGTATCCACCAGCTGGATATTCAATGCGCTCTTCACGTCGTCGGGGACTTCCGTGAGGTCCTTCTCGTTGCGGCGCGGCATTACGACGGTCTCGATGCCGGCACGCGACGCGGCGAAGAGCTTGCCCTTGATGCCGCCCACCGGCAGCACGCGGCCGCGCAGCGAGATCTCTCCCGTCATGGCGACGAAGGGGCGGGCGCGTCGATTCGAGAGCACGGACACGATGGCGGTCACGAGTGCGACACCCGCAGAGGGACCGTCCTTGGGGACGGCACCGGCGGGCACGTGCATGTGGATTTCGCCGGGCCGCAGCATGTCCTCGGTCAGGCCGAGCTCTTTCGCGTGGGCACGCACCCAGGAGAGCGCCGCTTCCGCGGACTCGCGCATTACGTCGCCGAGCTGTCCCGTGAGTCGCAGCCGGATGCCCTTGCCGCCAGGCATCGAGGTGGCCTCGATGAAGAGGATGTCGCCGCCGTGCGCAGTCACGGCCAGTCCGACCGCTACGCCCGGGATGCTGGTGCGTTCGGCGCTCTCGGGCAGGTGCGGGGGTGCTCCCAGCGCCTCGGAGGTGAATGCCTCGTCGACATGGATGTGCGCCTTTCCTCCCTCCTCGGCGACGCGCCGGGCACATTTGCGCATCAGGGTCGCCACGAAGCGCTCGAGGTTGCGTACGCCGGCCTCGCGCGTGTACTCGCTCACGATCTTCTCGAGTGCAGCGTCATCCACCGCCACGCGCTCGGCATCGAGTCCATGCGCCTCGAGCTGGCGGGGAACCAGGTAGCGCCGAGCGATCACGAGCTTCTCGGCCTCCGTATAGCCGGAGAGCTCGATCACCTCCATGCGGTCGAGCAGTGCGGGCGGGATGGTCTGCAGCGTGTTGGCCGTAGCGATGAAGAGGACCCGCGAGAGATCGAAGGGTGTCTCGATATAGTGGTCGCTGAATTTATCGTTCTGCTCGGGGTCGAGTACCTCGAGCAGCGCCGATGACGGGTCGCCGCGGAAATCCGATCCGAGCTTGTCGATCTCATCGAGCAGGAAGACCGGGTTGCGCGCTCCGGCGCGCTTCAGCCCTTGGATGACACGTCCTGGCATCGCCCCGACGTAGGTGCGTCGGTGCCCGCGCACTTCGGCTTCGTCGCGCACGCCGCCCAATGAGGCGCGCGTGAACTTGCGGCCCATGCAGCGCGCGATCGACTTGCCGAGCGAGGTCTTGCCCACACCGGGGGGGCCCACGAAGCAGAGGATGGGTGCCTTCGTTTCCGGCGCGAGCTTGCGCACGGCCAGGAACTCGAGGATTCGATCCTTCACGCGGTCGAGCCCATGGTGGTCGGCATCGAGGATCTCGCGCGCCTGGCCGAGGTCGAGATCGTCGGGGGTCTCGACATTCCAGGGCAGCTCGACCATCCACTCGAGGTAGGTGCGGATCAGGTGACGATCCGGCGCGTGTTGGGGCAGGGCGGAGAGGCGGCGCATTTCCCGGTCGGCTTGATCGTAGGCCTCCTCGGGTAGCTCGGCGGCCTCGAGCTTCTCGCGCAGCTCGTCGACCTCGCGCAGGCCGGCGTCGCCCTCGCCGATCTCCTCCTGGATCTCGCGCATGCGCGAGCGCAGCATGCGCTCGCGGCGCTTCTTGTCCATGCCCCCGGACTCGGCCTCGTCGCGCAGTGTGCGCTGGGTCTCCGCGATGGTGACCTCGCGCTTCAGGTGCATCTCGATCACGCGAAGCCGCTCGCCGGGCTGGTTCTCGCGCAGCAGCTTGATGTTGTCCTCGATCGGCAAGGTGAGGTTCGAGGCGAGCAGATCGGCCAGCATACCGGGGGTGGGGATGCCCGCGATGAAGGACTTCCACTCGTCGGGGTAGTCGTCGCGCAGGTCGACGACCCGCTGAGCGAGCCCAACCACACGGCGCCAGATGGCCTCGTCATGCGAAGAGGCAGGCGTGTCCGAGAGCGACTCGAACCGGACCTGCATGGCGGGCTCTTCGGTGATCACGCGGTCGACCCGCGCCCGCGCGATGCCGACCACCAGGGCCTGCTTGCCCTCGCGCCGCGCGTCGACGACGCGCATCACGCGGACCACCGTGCCGACCTCGTAGACATCGCCGAGGCCGGGCTCCTCGGTGGTGGGCTCGTGCTGGGTCAGCACGAGCAGGTAGCCGTTGGCGCCGGCCTCCTCGAGGGCGGCGACGGAGCGCCGCCGGCCGATCGTGAGCGGTACGGTGACGCCCGGAAAGACGATCACATCGCGCACGGGCAGCACGGGCAGGATCGCGGGCACGTTCAGGCTCTCACCCGTCGGATCCTGGATCGCTACCCGCTCGTCGCTCTTCTCGGACACACGCACTCCTCCGGGAGCCTCAGGCCGGGTCCCCTCTGGGGCGCGGAAGCTAAGCCCATCTCGCGGCCGGTCAAGCGGGACGGGTCAGGAATCGCCTCTGGCCGGTCACGCCGCAAGCCATCGGCCCACGCCGGTCTCCCCACCGGTCCGGCGATCCCGGGGCGGTTCGATCTGCCTTCCGACGCCGCCTCGCACAGGGGCCGAGGGAGAAGAGATTCCGACATTCCGAACGGATCGGGTTCTTCGCGGCATGTCAACGGGGCAGGTTCTCTCACCTGTGCAATGGAGTCGCATCGTCGACCCGGCCAGCGAGGCAGCGGCCTTCTGAGGCGGTGGGATGCCGGCCCCCACGACTCCTCGCTACTGCGCAGTCTGCGGTATGTTGGATCAATCGCGCTGGGGAGCAGGAAGCTCAATCGGCTTTCTTTCGAAATCCGATGGCGGTGATTCTGTCCACTACCGCTCGGAACCGGCAACCACATCCGGATGCCTTGGCGGGTTCAGAGCAGGTTCAGAGCATTGTCGGGCCCGGCTGGCCTGATTGGGGAAATAGAGGGCTCGTTCTCGTGAGTTTCTATCAAGTCTTGAGCATGGCTCATGGTGGTGCGGCGATATTGCTTCTTTCGGTAGCGCTGGTTTCGATCTTGATTGCTGTATTGATCGCGGTGCGGCCAGCCGCTGATCCAGCAAACGAAAACCTCGTGAGAAAAGCCAATACTGCCGGACTGGTTCAGAACATCATCATTGGCATTGTGACTCTGACTGGAGTGGTTGCTGTGTTCATGGGCTCGTGGCCCTTCTCACAGTTCTGGCTGTGGAGCAGTCTGGTGGTGGTGGCGTTCTACAGCGCCGCCCTTCAATTCATCACGAAACCGGCGCGTATGGCCGTGGCGGAGGGCGGCAGTGAGGGCAAAGTGGGTCTGCAGGTTGCTCTGCAGGTCGCCCACGTCCTATTGCTCATGGTCGTCTTCGCTTCCATGATGGTAAAGCCAGTCTAGAAGATCCGGGAGATATCCGGGCCAGGGTGCCGCGCGGGCCGTGCTTCCAAGATCGTCCGGGGCAATTCCCGATCCGAAGCCATCCGGATACGCAATCCCACGCAGTGCCCGACCTCGGCCGCCAGCAAGCGTGCGGGGAGGCGAGCACTCTCACTCGGACTCGGCTGGCTCTCCTGCGGGCAGCGTGGGATCATTGCAGCTGAAGCGCTCTATGTTCGCTTCCTCGATCGAGTGCGAGTGCTCGCCTCCCCGCACGTCGAAAATCAAGCGGTGATTTCGTTCACCCATGACTTCGACGGGTACGGAGACCGCGGGCTGACCGTCGAGTCGAACCTCGTACTGGCCAGCTGGCAGCGCGAGCACTTCGTCGCCGCCCAGGGTTCCGGTTGCAACCGTGCGGCCGTCTCGAAGCACCCGGTAGCGGGTGCCGACGGCCTTCCTGAAGGCATCGCGCAGCCGGACTGCATCGGAGGCGGTCAGGAAGAGGCCGCCCGATACTCGGGCGATTTCCTTCAACTGATCGTGCTTCTCGGTCTCTGCGCTCTCCATCCCGAAGCCGATGACATGCACCGGGATTGGACCGAGCTCCTGAAGTGCCCGGGCCGCGGCGGGACCATCGCCACCACAGCTCTCGATTCCGTCCGTGAGCAATACGACTGCCCGCTCCCCCGAGAGCGAGCCGAGATCCAGCGCCGCCTGCTGGAGCGCGTACGCGATCGGAGTCTGTCCTCTTGGGGCCAACGTCGCGATGGCGGAGCGAATCTGGTCGCGGTTGCCGATGCCCGGTTGAACCAGCCTCTGCGTGTCGCGGCAATTGTGAAGCTGCCGGTCGTCCTGGTGACCGTATGCTCGCAATCCGAGCTGCACATTGGGTGGCACCCAGCTCAATGCCTCTCGGAGGGTTTCGACAGCGACGCTCATCTTGATGCGTTCGCCCGTCCTGCCCCACATGCTCCCCGAGGCATCGAGGATGATCTCCACCGACCTCTCCGAAATCGATACAGCGGGCTGGCCGTCGACCGTGGCGGCGATCCGAAGCTCACCGCAGCTCGGGGGGCGCAGGAAGACGGTGACCTCGTCCGAAGCAGTTCGGCCGTCCAGGCTCGTCGCGGTCGCCTCGATGCGGTTCTCGCCCACCACCAGATCGACCGGTAGCGAGAATTCATTACCCACCAGTATGCCTTGGGTCGAAGCCAGGCCGTTGATACTGAACGCCACGCTGTCGAGGCCGGTCGTGCGAAGGTTCAGCAGCAGGTCGGGCAGGTCATTGGCGCGCCCGACCAGCCCGAAGTGCCCGCCCGTCGTCGCGGAAGCCTCTCGGAGAACGTTCAGCTCCTGGTCTTCCGAGCCGAGTTGCAGGGCGTGGATGGCGACTCCCTGATTTCGCGCATCCTGCGCCAGCGTGCGAACAGACTCCGGATCCGAACGACCGTCGCTGAACACCAGGATGGCCTGTGCTGCATCGCTACGCCCCTCCGCTTCCAGGCCATCCAGAGCCAGACGCAGCCCTTCGGAGATCTCGGTGAATCCGCCCCGAGACAGCCTGCGAATGCCATCCGCGAGCTCTTTGCGATTCGCTGTGAGGGGAACCAGGATCTCGGCTCTGCGACCGAAGCCGACGATGCCGATCCGAACATCCCCCCGATCGGGAAGGGAATCGATCAGCTGCATCGAACCGGTGATGCGGTGAGCGTAGGGATCGGAGTTCTTGAGGCTTCGAGATGTATCCAGCACCAGCATGACATCGAGCTTCGGTGTCGCGCCTGGAACTGACGCGATGCCCTCGACCCGAATCGACTGACGCGTGGCTTCGTAGACGCGCTGACCCTGGGGAGACCGGATCTCGATCTCGGGCTCGCCGATCCCTGCGAGCGAATCTCCCGCCACGCCCTGGATCACGATCAGCAGAACCAGGAGCGCAAAACGGAAAGCGAGGGTGCGGACGAACATTTCCACCTCTGACCTGCCCCTCGTCCACACCTACACGGCTCTAGATCTCGGAGCAGCGTGGGACGCGCACTTGCAGGCTCGCTTGCACTGTGGCGGCCCGATTCGCGCGTGGCGATCAGACGGGACGCCGGGTCCTACTCGAGCCGGGCGCGGAAGCTCACGCTCTTGGTTGCCGCCGGCGCGAGATCTCCGATCAGAGTCCAGCGAAGATGGGTATAGTCGCTTGCCTCCGGCGGGCGGGTACCCCCAGCGCCGTCGGAGACCGCCAACTCGTTTCGTGCCAGGAAGCTCGCTCCGCCATCGACCGAGTACGTGATGTCGGTGCCCGGCCCGTCGACGCTTCCCACCACATAGGTCATGTGCTCGGGAATCGGGTCATTGATCACGACACTGTTCAGCGCCTGATCCGAGATGTTCTTCGCCGTGACGGTGTAGATCACGACGGTGCCCGGGACGACCTTCCCGGCCGGAACCACCTGGGTGATCTCTTCGCCCGCCTCTCCCGTGGTCGTGATCTCCTGCTCGGCCACCGTGGTCAGCTCGATGCTGCCCTGGGCCAGCGACTCCGCCGGTGCGAGCAGAGCTGCGATTCCGGTGACAACGAAGATGAGTGCCAGATGGTGCATGGATTTCCCCCCTAGTGATCTTGCGAGCCCGTCCGCCGATCCCCGTTTCCAGCTCGACGCCAAGCCCTGCATTCAGCGGTCGGACACCCGCATGCAACTCATCGGCAGCTACGCCCAATCCACTTAGCCTGGAATTGCACTTTTCCGGCGGGGCACTCCATCGGGCCACCCAATTCGCCGATCTCCGGCACTATTCGCTGCGGAACCGATCCAGGACCTTCCGGACGGTGTTCTGGTCCAGGTTGGCGCGGAAGCGAATGAATGGCCCCTTGCTCGTGTATCCGCCGACACTGAACTCGTCGTCGTAGAAGCCCGTGAAGTTGTACCCGACGCTGACCCAGACGTTCTTGATGACCGCGTGACCCAGCGAGACGCCGACATTGCTGTCGAAGATCTCCTCGTCGAAGGTATGGCGGGTTCGAGCGTGGAACGAAAGATCCCAATTGCGGATGAAGTTGTACCGGGCCTCGAGACCAAAGAGCGCGCCAACGGTGTCGTAGTTCCGCCCATTGATCGTGTCCACCACGTACTTGGCACTGATCTGATAGGCCACCTGCAGCTCGGGCGTCATCAGGTGGTTCGCCTTGAAGTGGTTGACGATCTTTTGCGTTCGAGTGCTGAAGCTCGGCCCATCGTCCGCGAAGTGCTCGAGGTCGAGCCGGTCCAGCAGGATCCAATTCGAATCGTCGGGCCGATGAGCGAGGCTGAGGCGCAAGCGCGATTCCTGCCGCTGGCTGCCATCGGCCCGATCATCGAAGAAGAGCTCGAAGTTCCCCGCGTAGGAGGTTCGCTCACCGTGCTCCTGCAGGGCCGACACGAAGACGCCCCAGCTCGTCGCGAAGTCACCCACACGATTCTCGAAGCGGGCCGTCGTGCTGAGTCCGTTCCGGTTGAACGCGGCTCCGATGGCAGTCGCGGTGAAGTCCTCGATTACATCACCTGTGGTGAGCGGGACATTCGGGTCGAAGGGCTCGAAGCCCTCCTTCAGGACCGTCTGAGATCGTTCGAGAGACCCGCTGAAGCTCCAGTGCTCTCCCACCTTGAATGTCTGGGTGAGACCCAGATTCGCGAAGCCGCGAGCTCCGTTCTCCATGGTCTCATGGGTGTAGCTGGTGTTGATGGTGGCTCCCCGCCACGGTGTGATTCGGAACCCGCCGCGTGTGTCCACGCTGTCTTGACCATCCGTCCACAGGAACTCGTTCTGCCCGAAGACGGTCACGCGATCGTTGATCTTGAAATCTGCGCCCAGCAGGAAGCGATCCCCATAATCTCCATTCGAGTCCCCTCCGTAGAGGCCCACCTCGCCACGCGTATAGAGATCCAGACGCCTGTCGAAGAACTGCCGACTGGCTCCATAGAGGAGCTGCGTGATGTCGTCCTCCTTTTCGTTGACGTGTCGCACGCCCAGTGAAGCGGCATATGGATCCCGGCTATATGTGCCGCTGACCTCCACGACATTGCGCCGATTGTCGTTGTCCAGGTTCTCATGGCGGAAGAACTCCGCGGAAGCGAGCAGCTCGGGAGTGAGCTGATGAGTGATGTCTACGCCGTACTTGCGAGTCCCGAGCTCGCTCAGGTTCTGCTGGCCGAGCCCGAAATCGGAGGGAATCTCCCGAACATAGGCTCGCGCCCGGGTGTCGTCCCGCGTTCCTTCCACCTCGACCAGGAAGGCGACTCCGGAGCCCTCTTCGCCGAAGGCCTCGCTCTTCGAGTACGCGACCTCGGCTCGGGCTTCGGCGTTCTGTCCAATCTTGTACCGACCATCCACTCCAATCAGGTCGCCCTCCAGCTCACCGGCCTGCTGATGGATCGCCGAAGCACCGACCTCGATGTCGCCATCGGCGAAGCGCGCTGAGATGCGTCCGCCGCCATTGAGGTCGTCGAATGAGTGGGACTCCACCTCGTACTCAGCGACGATGTAGATCGGGTTCAGGTCCTTGTCACGGCTCAGAATCGGCTGCCTGAAGAAAATCGTTCCATCGAGGTAGTTGATGTTGTAGTCGATGCCCGACGTGAGCGGCACCTCCTCGATGATCTGCTCGCTTCGGAACCGATCGCGCGTCTGGATCGAGAGCTTGTCGCTGCCGATCACGACTCGCTCGAAGCTCAATCGATACAGCCCCGACGTGCCTCTTCCGCGAATCTCGTCTCGCTGGAAGAACTGATTGGTCTCGCTCACGAAGCCATTCACCCGCAGCCGGTCGCCATAGAACTCCGTCTTGACCCCGGTCAACGTGCGGCTGTAGGCGGCCAGCTCCGTCTGGTTCAGACCGGTCTCGTAGTCGCCGTAGAGTGCGTAGAACTTGTCGCGTTCGATCTTGACGTATAGCTTGCTCGAGCTCGCAGCATCGAATCCCTGCTGCGTTCCGTCCGCGTAGAGCGTGAAGTACTCGTCCGGATCGATCACCTGCATGAGGCGGCGGCCGACCTCCTCCTCCTCCTTGTCGGTGTCGTAGGCCAGCGTCAGGAGCCAGTCGCCTCTGACCGAGCCCTTGGCAAAGAACGCGATCCGACCCTCCTGGAAGAAGTCATCATCGTGGCCATGCTCTGCGAGCATTTCGGCGTCACCGGATCGATCGTCGTATCCGAGAGTGCCATCCGCCACGGCAACCAGAATCCAATCCCGATCGCCGGGTGAGAGCCAGGCAGTGATGTCGCGTTGGTTGTCGACGCCGAGCTGCAGCGTCAACTTCGCCTGTCCCACCACGCTGGTCGGGTAGAGCTCGATCAGCGCGATGCCATTCTTGCCGACGACGAAAGTGGGCTGAATCTCCTCGAGGCGCGTGAGCGTCGATCGACGTAGCTCGTCGACCTCCTGCCGCGACTGGTAGGGCGTATCGACGCGGAACTGGCCGGTCACACCTTCGCGCACCAATCGTCCCGCACGGTCCCTCATGCGCACGGCGACGACCGGTTTTGTGCGGCCATCGGCGACGAGCGTCGACTCCTCTTCCACGAACTCGGCCGATACCGGACCTCCCGTGAAGTAGATCGTGCGCTCGAGGCGGCCTCGCTCGACACCTTCGTTTCGGAAGATCACCTCGAAGTGATTGGCTCCATCCACGAGATCGACGCCGCGCCACCGGCTCATGGCGACCTGCTGGTCGTCGTTGCGGAAGGATCCGTCGTGATTCAGCCCGCTGACCTTATCCCCGTTGAGGCGCAGCTCCGCCTGCTCATCCGGATGATGGATCACGGCGAGCTTGAGACTCGCAATGCCGGGGATGAAGCCCTCCTCGGGATAGATCCAGCGGCGCCCGGGCTCTTGCGAGTCGAGCCAATAGCGGTCGTAGCGATCTTCGAGCCGCGCCTCTTCGGCCTCCGGCGGAGGGAGACGTTCCGCCAGGTTCGCGATCGGCGCAACGAGCTCCAGAGCCAGCGCGGCGCTGGTCGAGCTGTCGGTTGCGTCGGTTTCGTCGGCTGAAGGCGGGCTCGCTTCCGCGATGTCGGTACGCACCGCCTTGCCGCTGGAATCCTTCCCGATGAGAAAGACACGAATCCGAGTGCCGTCGTCCGGCGCGAGCGCGTGTGCGCGCGGCAGGGCGGAGAATGCGATTTCGATCGAACGTCCGGCCTTTGGATCCGGTACCGGCACCGAGAGTGCACCGCCCACCAGGCTGACATCGACGGGCTCGCCATCGACGAGGATGCTTCCCTCGACCAGATCCAGCTGCCCGGGAAGCAACACCACCGCAGTCAGCTTCTCGAGGCCCACCTCACCGATGCCGATATCGAGGACGCTCTCGACCACACCCTCTTCCCGCTCGACTCGGAGTTGATGCTGCAGCTGCCCGCGCTTGCGCATCAGGTGAAAGTCGGTCCGCCACATCGTACCGGGCTGTGCGTCGACGAACTGGGAGAGCGGATCGCGAGCGAACGCGCTGTCGCCGTTGCAGCTCACACTCACGTAGCCCTCCGGCAGAGTCGCCTCGTCCAATTGAAGAACGTGGACGCCGGGCGTCACGCCCTCGAGATGGAATCGGCCGCGCTCATCGGTGAACACGAAGGTGCCGTCCTCGAGGTACAACCTCACGCCGGGAACGCCTGTTTCCCATTCATCGATGCTCTCGTCACATTCGTCCAGGGTGACACGACCCATGAGCAGGACTCGACTCGCGAGGCGATCTTCGACGACCGTCACCGTGGCGGTCGCGACGTTGGAGCTGAGATCGTTCTGCGCGAGGACTACCGCCCTGTTCACGGCGGCTTTTGCTCGGGCGCCCTGCGTGACGGCCGCGACATAGCTGACCTCGAGCGAATCACCGGGCATGATGTCGCCCAGATCGAAGCGAAGCCGTCGTCCCTGGCGTGAGATCGCCGGCTCGAGGGCCGTGCCGTCCGAGAGTTGTCCCGAACCCTGCTGGTAGCGGAAGCCCACCGGTAGGGTGTCGATGAGTACGGCGCCGGGTGCTGGCGCGGTGCCCACGCCGCTCGTGATGCGAACTCGATACTCGAGGAACTCGCCTATTTCGACATGGTTCTTGCTGGCGGACTTGTGGGCGAAGAGCCCACTCGATTCGATCTCGAGAGGAATGTCGATGTTGATGGTAGACATGCCAGCGATCGCAAACGCCTCTCCCCGCGATCCCTGTACGATATTGAAGGGCGCACCCGGCAAGCCCTGCAGAGCCGCCGTGGGAACGGACGAAGGCGCCCGGTAGCCGGTGGGCGGTGAGACGACCAGGCGGTAGCTGCCCGGCTGAACCAATGGGAAGCGGTACTGCCCAGAGGCGAAGATGTAGACTCGACCCGCACTGTCGGTGGCGCTCGTGCCCGTCAGCACAGTCGCAGGATACGAGCTCATGCCGTCCTCACCGTAGACCGTAGCCGGGCTCCCGGTGCTGGCATCGACGAGCGAGACGCTGACGCTGTCGAGCAACGTGCCGGTTCCCGCATCGAAGATCACGCCCGCCGGGTCCACGAAAGCAATCGCTTGATCCGTGTCACTGGCGTCTGCGGAATCCACGTACTCCACGAGGATCGACGTATCCGGCACCGCCGCGAGCTCACAATCACC
The DNA here is from genome assembly GCA_019310975.1 of Deltaproteobacteria bacterium. Taxonomy (GTDB): domain Bacteria; phylum Myxococcota_A; class UBA9160; order UBA9160; family UBA4427; genus JAFDDH01. Next base: position 26,374 of record JAFDDH010000029.1, read on the forward strand.
CACGGTGGCCGGTGGTCCAGAGAGCATGATGGAGCCGGTGAATACGCCCGTGTCGGGGCCCGTTTCGTAGAGCGTCGCCGCCTCGACGTCGCCCGTGGCGGCCACGGTGTACCTCGCTTCTACGGACTCGACTGCCAGAGGGTCGAGATTCTGATCGAGGTCAGAGACACGAACAAAGACAGCCTCCCCAGCCATGTACAACGCACCGGGTCGCAGGGGAAGCGGAGAGCTCAGATCGAGATTCGAGCCCGATCCATCGGTCGGATTGGGCATGGGAACGAAGGGCCCGCCATACGCACCGGATGTACTGCAGAGTTGAGCGGAGTCCACGTTGACGGGTGAGCCGAGTGCGGGGTCGTGGCGGAGGAACTCCAGCGTGGCCGACGTCCGTGCGGCGACGGTGGTCGTCCGCGTGGTATTGGAGTCGACGGCGATGGCTGGCCCGCCGGTCGAGTAGGTGGCGGTCGCAACATTGTCGATATCGGTGCCAGGCGGTACGGCAAAGGCAATGCCAGAGCGGCCGAGCGCGACGAGTAGCAGGAGGGCCAGGAAGAGCCCCCCGGTCCGGGCCCGAGTCGCACTGCAGGCGCAGGTCACCGCTCGCCCCAGAGCAGACGCTCTGGAGAAGCGGTGGCCTGCGCCACGCAACGCGACTCGGATCCGGATCACCGGATGTCTCTACTCAGCAGCTCGGCTACTGAATCGTGACCCGGTATCTCACGTAGGCCGTCTCTCCGGGAGCCACTTGAATCCCGTCAACAGTCAACGTATTGGTACCCGCGTCCCACTCACCTTCGTCGGCATCCGCTCCGTTGGAGAGCGAAGTCGCGGCACCCAAGTACAGATTCGGCGCCTCGACTTCCAGCCCGTCGCCGGCCGCGTAGCCGTTGAGATCGAAGGCGATCG
>JAFDDH010000365.1 GCA_019310975.1 Deltaproteobacteria bacterium
TCACCGCGAAGATGCTGCCGCCACTGGGATCGCTGCCGACGATGATGTCGCCACCCAGAATGCGAGCGAAGCGTCGACTGATCGGCAGACCGAGGCCGGTGCCACCGAAGCGGCGAGTCACCGAGCTGTCGGCCTGGACGAAGGGATCGAAGATCGCCTCCTTCGCTTCATCGGGTACCCCCATGCCCGTATCCCGCACCTCGATGCAGAAGCGCAGCCCCTGGTCGATTTCGATCAGTTTCGCTCTCAGTGTGACACCACCTTGATCTGTGAACCGGATCGCATTGCTTGCCAGATTCGTGATGATCTGGCGCAGGCGTGTGGGATCCGAGTGAATCTGAGCCGGCTGCAGGCCTTCTGGCTCGAAGGTCAGGGAGATCTGCTTCTCCTTGGCCTTGATGGAGAGCAGGTTCACGACTTCCTGTATCACGGTATGCGGTGCGAACGCGATGTTCTCGACCTCGAGACGGCCCGACTCGACCTTGGAGAGGTCGAGGACATCGTTGATGAGCTGGAGCAGGTGCTCGCCACTCGAGCGGATGGTGGAAAGATATTTCTGGCGATCGACCTCATTCTTCTCGTAACCGCGACGCAGCACATCGGTGAAGCCCAGGATCGAGTTCATCGGTGTTCGGATTTCATGACTCATGTTGGCGAGAAACTCGCTCTTGGCCTGGTTGGCCGCCTCGGCTTCGCCCTTCGCGGCCGAGAGCTTGGCCTTGTGCTCCTCGAGCTGGGTGACGTCGTCGAGACTGATCAACGCACCGCCCGCTTGGTCACCACTGCCCAGGACGGGTGAGCAATTCAGGATGAACGTGCGCATATTCCCCTCGAAGTCGAGAATCCGAATCATGTCGTTGAGCTGCGACTCGCCTGACGTCAGCGCCTTGGTCCAGGGAAGAACCGCCGCACCTTCGGAGTCGTCCTCATCCGTGATCCAGTCGAGCTCACCCACCTTCTGAGGGATCCAGCAGCTCGAGCATCTTGCCCAGGTAGAGATAGAAGAGGCCGAAGCTCAGCAGCGACATGAAAGCCATCAGCTGAAGCTCTTTGCCCTGGAGGTAACCGAGCCACCCCTCGGACCGCAGTGGGCGGAAGCGAAGCTCGACCTGTCCCCACGGTCGATCACGCGACCACAAGGGGACGACGATCTGAGAGCCCGTGGACTTCGCCTCGGCGGTGGGGCGCCAGAGCTCTTGATGGTTGCCGATCGTGACCAGGGCGCGCCCACTCTCGTGTCGCACGGATGCCGAGAGGAGATCGTCATTCCGACCGACGATCAGACCCAGGGTCGCCTCGAGTCGGTTCAGGTTGGATTGGGTGACCAGGGCGGATCCGTTTACAGCGACGGCCTCCGCAAGAGTCGCGCGTCCCTCGAGTAGGGCTCTCTCCTCGTCTGGAATGATGCCCAGAAGCATCGCGATCATGAGCAGGGTTCCGAGCAGAAACGTCTGGCCCAGTGCGACATGTGCCCGGGCACTCATCTGCTTCATCATCGGTCCGCCACCCTCGCTCGGCGGCTGCACGTCGGATGGGACGGTTTCATATCACGTCTCCAAGGCTCATCCTGAATCCGTCTCCGTCTCATCCAGATCCGCCTCGGGCTCGACCATCGAGTGGAGGGATTCGGCGTCCTGCTCGTCCCTATCGTCCTGCCCCCTCAGGCTCATGAGAATCGGGATCGGGTCGATCAGCCTCCACGCCGGCATCGAAGTGATCAGGCTGGCCAGGAGCAGGCCGCCGCGGGTGAGCCACATCGCATACCCGACCGAGAGACCCGCCGTGACCAGCAGGGTCGAGCCCGCCAGCATGACCTCGATGTCGGCGGAGTTCTGCACATCATCGACCAGGCGGTCGAGCTCGCGCACGAAGTCACCCCGCTCGGCAGCGGCCATGAGATCCATGAGTGGTGATCCCTCGGATGCGTAGAGCCAGGCGCCAAGCGACTCGACGTCGCTGACCATGGCCATGTCGGAATCATCGCGATCCGTTTCCCGGCCCTCGAGCAGGGCGAGATCGAGGGATCTGTCCTGGGGTGCTGCGAGCGGCACCCAGGCCGCCCGGTCGCTGCCACCGAGCGGGTGCTGGTCGATCGCCGCGATCGCATCGCCGATCGGAGATGTGGGCGCGCCGGGATCCACTGCGTTCGGGGGCTCCGGTTCGCTCTCGGTGCCACTCGGGTCGGGATCCGGTAGCGGGTCAGGCTCGGGGTCCGCAATCGGATCCTCGGGTAGGCCGATCACCTGATGGACTCCGGTCGAGATCGCACCAGTGGAGGCGGAGAGGGCCGACGTGCCACCGTGGACGGCGGCATCGATTGTCACGCGCGTCTCAGTGCTTCCGCCGGTGGATGAAGCCGCGCCCGCGTAGCTGTCGTCGATGGCTCGAACAATCAGGGCCGCGGGGCTCCCCGCGAATCCGAAGGCAGGCGCAAAGCGTACGAGCGTGCTGCGCGCGAGCACCAATGCGCTCGCATCGTCGCCCACGGACCCGATGTCGAACCACGACTGACCTGCATCGGTCGAATACTGCCAGCGGCCCTGTGTCGCGACACCGGCCCCATTGCCGACGACCGCGACGCCCTCGAGACTCGAGCCGAGATCGACGTCGCTCGTCTGACCGGCGAAGAGGCTGGCAATCGTCCGACCGGGCGAGTCGACTTCGAGCACCACATCGCTCACGCTTGGCGAATCGTTGAGCCCGGTCACCGTGATGCTGGCTGTATTCGCGGCGCTGCTGAAAGCGCTGGCTCCGCCGCCAGGGAGTGTATCGGCGCGCAGCCCCTGGCTACCCGTGGACTGGTCCCATGCCTTGAACTGGAGCGAGGCGGTCGTCGCATTCGACGCGTCCGGAACGAATCGGATTCGGTCCACCGCCCGCAGCAGCAACGCGCTCGAATTCGACGCCGTTCCCATCGTCGACCAGCTGCTTCCGCCGTCGGTCGAGAACTGCCACGTCCCGTTGCCGCTCGCGAGTCCTGTGATCGCGATGCCGGGAGCATCCGTCGTGTCCCGAAGAGTGATCGATGATCCGATCAGATCCGAGACGAGCTGGCCAGGATCGTTCGTGTCATCCTCAGTGATGGTCGGCAGCGAAGGGCTAGCCGGGGCGAGCAAGGGGGCGTCCGGTATTCTGGCAACGTCTATCGTCACCCTATTCGGCGTCGGGTCGAGGTTGGCGCCCAGGCTGGCGACGCCGCCATCGTCCCTTACCTGGAAGGAGAAAGCCGCGAGACCGGCACCGTTCGCGTTGGGGGTCGGTATGAAGCGAAGCTGGGCGGTTGCGAGGTCGTTCCGCGTCACCACCGAGCCGATCCCGACCGCAGTGCCTCCGTTGGTCAGGCTCCCGCTGCCGGAGAAGGCGCCGATCACGATCGCGTCGAGCTGGTCCCCCTCGACATCGCTGATGATCGGGAAGTCGGCGAGGCCGAATACGTAGTCCGTGTCCTCGTTCGTGGAGACCGTCACGTCCGCCCCGTCGGGCGCATCGTTCACGGGCGCAACATCGACGGTGACGACGTTCGGCGTCGAATCGAGGTCGGTGCCGAGATTGGCGACGCCGCCATCATCCCTTACCTGGAAGGCGAAGGTCGCGAGACCAGTACCGTTTGCTTCGGGGGCCGGCGTATAGCGCAGCTGACCGGTCACGAGGTCATTCCGCGTCACCACCGAGCCGATCCCGACCGCCGCGCCCCCGTTGGTCAGGCTCCCATTGCCGGAGAAGGCACCGATCACGATCGCGTCGAGCTGGTCCCCCTCGACATCGCTGATGATCGGGAAGTCGACGAGTCCGAATACGTAGTCCGTGTCCTCGTTCGTGGAGACCGTCACGTCCGCACCGTCGGGCGCATCGTTCACGGGCGCAACATCGACGGTGACGACGTTCGGCGTCGAATCGAGGTCGGTGCCGAGGTTGGCGACGCCCCCATCGTCCCTTACCTGGAAGGAGAAGGTCGCGAGACCGGCACCGTTCGCTTCGGGGGCCGGTGTATAGCGCAGCTGGCCGGTCACGAGGTCGTTCCGCGTCACCGCCGAGCCGATCCCGACCGCCGCACCCCCATTGGTCAGGCTCCCACTGCCGGAGAAGGCACCGATCACGATCGCGTCGAGCTGGTCCCCCTCGAGATCGCTGATGATCGGGAAGTCGGCGAGTCCAAACACGTAGTCCGTGTCCTCGTTCGTGGAGACCGTCACGTCCGCCCCATCGGGCGCATC
>JAFDDH010000143.1 GCA_019310975.1 Deltaproteobacteria bacterium
CGCTTCCTCGGATCTCGCAGCGGATCCGAGCACTGTCGGAGAACACAGCATGGCCATCGACGAGCTGATTACGGAAGTCAAGACACTCTGGAAGTTCGACTACGGCACCAACATCAAAGCCCTGCGTGACCTCTACGAGGTGGCGAAGAAGGAGCAGTGGAACGCCGCCACGGACATCTCCTGGGATTTCGAGATCGACAAGGACGGCGACATTCTGGATCCCGAACAGGACCCGCTGCGCGACTTCGACTTCATCCAGGCGCTACCCGACGAGAAGCGTCGCCAGCTCGCCGTGCGCCGCGCGGCCTGGACGCTCTCACAATTCCTTCACGGCGAGCAGGGTGCACTCCTCTGCTGCGGGCAGCTGGTGGAGGCGGTACCGGATATCGACGGCAAGCTCTATGCAGCCACCCAGGTGATCGACGAGGCGCGCCACGTCGAGGTCTTTTATCGCTATATCCAGCGACTCGACCGCGTCTATCCGATCGATCCGGCACTACAGACTGTCATCAATGCGATCCTCCAAGCGGATCTCTGGCAGATGAAGTGCGTGGGGATGCAGGTGATCGTCGAGGGACTCGCGATGGGCTCGTTCAAGAACATGAAGAAGGGCACACGCGATCCGCTGCTCAAGCAGATCGTGGAGCTCACCGCACAGGACGAGGCGCGCCACGTCTCCTATGGCCTGATCTACATGCGCGACGAGCTGCCGAAGATGCCGGAGGACGAGCGCAACCGCGTAGAGGACTTCGCCATCATGGCGATCGAGGCAATGGTGAGGCCGGCCGTCGGGCGAGGCGGTCTCGGCTCGCAGATGGAGATCTACAGCGATCTGGGCATCGACCCGGAGGCGGCCACGAAGGAGATGAGGGAGAAGTTCCGCTCACCCAAGTTCCGCAACGCACGCCCGAATACGTTCCGTGACTACGTGATCCCGCAGCTGACGCGGATCGACCTGATCACGGATCGTACGGCGCCGAAGTATCGGGAGCTCGGCTTCGAGGTCTGAGGAACGAACTCCATCTGCGCGAAGCAGTGGGGCCGCTTCCCAAGTCGAGCCCCATCGATTCAGCGGGCGGGAGGGCCTCGCGGTGATATTCTGATGCTCCATCGACGGAGCGTCCGCATGCCCTTCAAGCTCGAGTTCCCCTACAAGCGAAGCCTCGGCCCGGTCATCGGAGGCTTCCTCGCCGGCCTGAAGGAGCAGCGGCTGCTCGGCGCGCGTACGGCGTCAGGACGGGTGCTGGTTCCGCCGCTCGAATACGATCCGGAGAGCGGAGAGAGCACCGAGCCGGAGCTCGTAGAGGTCGGGCCGGGTGGCGTCGTGAAGGGATTCACCTGGAACGCGAATCCGACCGAAAAGCAGCCGCTGGATCGGCCCTTTGCGTGGGCGCTGATCGAGCTCGACGGCGCCGACACTCAGCTCTTGCATGCGCTCGCCGTCGACTCGTGGGAGGCCGTATCGACGGGGATGCGGGTTGCGCCGCGTTGGCGCGACGAGCGCCGCGGCCACATCTCCGATCTCGAGTGCTTCGTACCCGAGTGAGCCCAGATCGACGAAGGACACCAGCCTTGAGCGACGAGAACGACGACAAATTCATGAAGCAGGTCGTGTCGGTGGAATACGACATGAAGCCCAGCCCCGAGCAGGTCGCTTACAGCAAGGAGCTCGCGCAGCACCGCATCGTGGGCCAGCAATGCCCGCAGTGCCGGCTCACCTACGTGCCCGGAAATGGCTACTGCCCGATCTGCGCCGTGGCGATTGGCGAGGACAGGCGCATCGAGCTCGAGCCGCGCGGTACGATCACCTCCTTCACGGTGGTGGAGCCCGTCCAGTACAAGGGACAGCAGGAGAAGAGTCCGTACGTGGTGGCGGCGATCCTACTCGACGGGGCCGGGGTCGCACTCGGTCACGCATATGGTGGCGCCGCGCAATACTTTGCAATGTGGGTCGTATCGGACCGGATGCCCGATTAGACTGCGACTCGGCCGGTGAGAAGTCGCGAGCTAGTGGTCCGCACGCTCCCCCGGCTCGAATCGGATCCGCATCTCTTTTACGCCATTGATGAAGTTCGAGCGAAGCCGCCGAACCGGTCCGGCAAACTGCGGGTTGCGTAGCCGCGGAATGATCTCCTCGAAGATCGCGTTGAGCTCGAGGCGCGCGAGGTTGGCGCCCAGGCAGAAGTGTTCACCGATGCCGAACGAGAGATGCTCGTTGGGATACCGGGACACGTCGAATCGGTCTGGATCCTCGAAGACCTCCTCGTCTCGATTCGCCGACGGGTACCACATGAGGACCGGGTCGTTCTCCTTGATCTTGCGGCCGCGGATCTCGGTGTCCCGGGTGGCGGTCCTGCGGAAGTGATGCACCGCCGGCTCGAAGCGCAGGATCTCCTCGACCGCCGACCCGATCAGGGAGGGATCGTCGACGAGGCGCTGGAGCTGGTCGGGGTGCTCCATCAAGAGCCGCATGCCATTGGTCGTGACAGTGCGCGTGGTCTCGTTGCCGGCCACACAGAGTAGCAGGAAGAAGGCGGCGTACTCGATCTCGGAGAGCTTCTCGCCGTCGACTTCGCGGTGCAGAAGGTAGCTCGTCAGATTCTCCTGGGGATTCTCACGGTAGAGCTCGGCCACCTTCATGGCCTTTGCGAACATTCCCATCGACGCCATCGCGCGTTCGGCCTGGTCCTCGCCCAGCTCGGGATCGTCGAAGCCGATCATGCGATTCGTGATCTCGAAGATCTCCTGCCGATCCTCCTCGGGAACACCCATCATCTCGCAGATCACCTGGAGCGGTAGGTCCGCCGCCACCTCGGTGACGAACTCGCACTCACCCTTCTCGACCACGCCGTCGACGATCTTCTTGGCGAGCTCGCGAATATGCGGCTCGAGCCCCTCGACGAGCCGAGGAGTGAAGCTTCGCTGCACCATGCGCCGAAACTGCACGTGGCGCGGGGGATCCATCATCAGCATGATGGGAAATCCGCCGCCACCGCCAGCCCGTGCCCGCTTGGCCATCTCCGCCATCGGCCCGCTCGACCCACCCTGCTCCGCGCGTCGCCGCATCATCTCCTCCATCTTCGGGTTGGGCATATTCGTGCCGCGGCGTTGAGAGGAGAAGAGCCCGGGATCGCGCGACACCGTGCGCAGATCCTTCCACTTCGTGATGCACCAGAAGGCCGCCCCCGTCGAGCCCTCGTGCCAATGCACCGGATCCGCGTTGCGCATCTCGCTGAACCACTCGTGCGGGGTATGCTCGAGAAAGTTTTCAGGGTTCGTCAGGTCGATGTGGGAGAGAGACATCGCATGCTCCGATACTGTGGAAGGGGAAGCGAGGAGGCGGAAGGCGTCCCCGCATGCTAGCCCGATCACGGATCTGCGTGTAAAACCACCGGGCTCCTTGGAGATCTTGGCCAATCCCCTGTGCGCGACGCTATTTCGAGTTGGCCGCGTCGAGCGTCTGCTGTAGCCGATCCACCGCCTCGACGAACTCGTCGATGAATTGGTAGACCACATCCGCGGAGCTCATTTCCTCGGTCAGACGTCCGACGACCTGTCCGACCGGCATCCCCACCAGCTCGCGGGCCTTGGCGCCTGGCTTGCGCGCCGCCATGCCGATGCGCATCTGGGCCTCGGAGCAGGCCATGTACTGGAGTGGCATGGGCAGCGTTCCCGGACAGTCCTCACGCTCCCAGGCCTCGGTCCAGGCGGTTCGCAGGAGCCTCGCCGGCTTGCCCGAGAGCGAGCGAGAACGCACGGCGTCCCTTGGCCGCGCGCCGAGGAGCTTCTCCTTCACCAGTGGGGAGACGTCGGCTTCGCGTACGGTGAGCCAGACCGACCCGGTCCAGACTCCGGCCGCGCCGAGCGCCATGGCGGCGACCGCCTGCCGGCCGCTCGCAATTCCACCGGCGCCCAGTACGGGCGTCGGCGCCACGGCGTCGACGATATCCGGAATCAGGACCATCGAGCCGATCTCACCAGTATGACCACCGGCCTCAGTTCCCTGGGCGACAATGATGTCGACTCCGGCCTGCTTCTGGCGCTGGGCATGTTCGACGGCGCCGGTGAGTGCCGCGACCTTTACGCCGTGCTCATGGGCGAGGTCGATGATGTCCTTCGGCGGCGGGCCGAGCGCGTTCACCAGCAGCTTGACGCCTCCGTGACGCAGAGCGACATCCACGTGATTGCGCCCACCGCCCTCGGTCCAGCCGAGGAGTCCCGAGCTGCCGCCTCCGACACCAGAGTCACTGGCCGGCCGGTCCTTGGGCAGCGGTGGAACCTCGTACTCCTCGAGCACTCGCTCGATCCACTTCTTCGTCTCCTCGGGAATCATCCCCTGGAAGACCTCGGCATCGACCTCACCCGTCTGCGCATCGGCCCTGCCGAGACCTTCGTCCTTGCCCGCGTAGCTCATGGGCATCACCGTATCGACGCCGTAGGGCTTCCCATCGACATTGTCGTCGATCCATTTCAGCTCCAGCTCGAGCTGCTCGGGTGAGAAGGCCAATGCCCCCAGCACTCCGAAGCCGCCGGCGTTCGTCACGGCGGCCACTACATCGCGACAGTGGCTGAAGGCGAAGATCGGAACGTCGATGCCGAAGAGATCACAGAGATCGGTGCGCATGCAGCCTCCTGACCGGGTGGCGACGACCCGTTCGAACCCCCATTGTAGTGCCGTCAGCCGGGCCATGGGTAGTGGTGTGGCGCGGGCAAATCGGCTCATCTGGTCGCGACGAGATCGACGAGAAGCTCCGCGCTCTGGGCTAAGTCGAGTAGTGCCCGTATAGTTGACTCGCCGCCGGCCAGAAAACCAGCTTCAAGACCTGAGGGGCCATGCCGAATCAGCTCGAGTCAGTCGACGAGTCAATCTCCCGAGGCCCACGCGCCGAGGCCTGTATCGCCCGTTACTGGCGGCGCAATATCGCACTGATGTGCGGACTGCTCTTCGTCTGGGCGGCCGTCGGCCTGGGCTGCGGCGTACTCTTCGCCGATTCCCTGAATCGGATTCGCTTTGGGGGCTTCCCACTGGGCTTCTGGTTCGCGCAACAGGGAAGCATTCTTGTCTTCGTATTGCTGATCCTCGTATACGCCCTGATCATGCGAAAGCTCGACCGTGAGCACCATTCCGAGCTCGGCGCCCTGGCCAGCGACCAAGCCGGGGAGGCGATCGAACGACAATGAGTATCAAGGCGTGGACCTTCCTCTTCGTCGGTCTCAGCTTCTCCCTCTATCTCCTCATCGCCTGGCGCGCACGGGTACACGACACCAAGGGCTTCTACGTCGCAGGTCAAGGCGTGCCGGCTGCCGCCAACGGCATGGCGACGGCTGCGGACTGGATGAGTGCGGCCTCTTTCATCTCGATGGCCGGCATCATTTCGTTCATGGGCTACGCGGGGGGCGTATACCTGATGGGCTGGACCGGTGGCTACGTGCTGCTGACTCTGCTGCTGGCTCCCTACCTGCGAAAATTTGGCCATTTCACGGTGCCGGATTTCATAGGGGATCGCTTCGAATCGAATATTGCGCGTCTCGTGGCGGTGCTCTGCGCGATCTTCGTGAGCTTCACCTACGTGGCCGGGCAGATGCGTGGCGTCGGCATCGTCTTCTCGCGTTTCCTCGAGGTGGACATCAATGTCGGCGTCATGATCGGGATGGCCATCGTCTTCGTCTACGCCACTCTGGGAGGCATGAAGGGGATTACCTGGACCCAGGTAGCCCAGTACTGGGTTCTCATCACCGCCTTTCTGATTCCCGCGATTGCCATCAGCATCAAGCTCACGGGCCACACCTTGCCCCAGGTCGGTATGGGGGCGAGCCTGCTTGGTGAGGGGATGCCGCTGCTCGACAAGCTCGATCAGATCCACGCGGACCTCGGCTTCTCGAGCTACACAGAGGCATTCGTCGGGCGCTGGGACAAGATCAACGTCTTCTCTACGGCCCTCGCCCTGATGGTCGGGACCGCCGGCCTGCCCCACGTGATCGTCCGCTTCTACACCGTGAAGACGGTGGACGCCGCACGCTGGAGCGGTTTCTGGGCGCTCTTCTTCATTGCACTGCTCTATCTCACCGCGCCCGCAACCGCCGCCTTTGCCCGCTACTACATGATCGACAGCCTGCACGAGAAGCGGGCCGACGAGCTGCCCAGCTGGTACCAGAGCTGGAGCCAGACGGGTCTGGTGATGTGGCTGGATGATGGCGACGGGCGGGTTCAGTACTACGGTGGCGAAAAGGCCGAGCGCAACGAGATCTTTCGCAGCGGCAAGCTCAGCTCGGCTGCGGTCGCCGAGCTGCGTGCCCAGCACGCGACCTGGCTCAATACCGGTGGGCGCAGCGGCGTCGACGGGCGCAAGCAGCTGCGCGAGCTCGGTCTCTCGGGACCCGACCGCGACATCATCGTATTGGCCACGCCAGAGATGGCCGGCCTCGCTAGCTGGATCATCGCCCTGATGGCGGCTGGCGGATTGGCTGCGGCGCTCTCGACTGCTTCCGGCCTACTGCTCGTCATCTCGTCGAGCGTGGCGCACGATGTCTACTACCGGGTGATGAGGCCGGATGCGACAGAGGCGCAGCGATTGCGCGTGGGCCGCAGCGTAATTGGCCTGGCCGTGGTCGTGGCCGGCTTGTTCGGCATCTTTCCGCCCGGATTCGTGAGTCAAGTGGTCGCCTTCGCGTTCGGTCTCGCAGCGGCCAGCTTCTTCCCCGCAATCACTCTGGGCATCTTCTCCAAGCGGGTGTCGACGGTCCCGGCGGTTGCGGGGATGCTTATGGGCATCGGCTTTACGGCGGCCTACATCCTCGGCAGCGTGTACGGCGGAATGCCGAATTGGTGCTTCGGAATCGGACCGCAGGGGATCGGCAGCGTGGGGATGTTGCTCAATTTCGCAACCACTCTCGCGCTGACCCCATTCTTCGCGGCGCCCTCAGCCGAGGTGCAACGTATGGTGGATGCGATCCGGGAGCCCGAAGGTGTGGGGCCGGCGGTGGTCATCGAGGCGGCGATCGATCACTAGGCAAGCGGCGCGGACGTCGATTGCGCCGCCGCCTCAGACCCGAGCTTCTCTCAAGATTCTCTGGATCTCGCGGGCGAAGAGCCACAAGCGATCCTGACCCCAGAGTCCGAGCACCTGGTTCCCTTCGGCGTCCAGGAGACGAAAGCTCGGCACGCCCCATGAACCGAAATCGTACATGGCAAGACGATTGACCTCGAGCTCGTCCTCCCAATCGCAATTGCCCATGATCGCCTTGGCTTCGGGCCAGGGAAGCCCGGCCTTCTCGACCACGATTCGCATTCCTCGGTCGTTATTCGTATTCACGCCTTCGAAGAAGGCCGCGCGAAGGAAGCTGCCAAGGAGCTCATTTCCCCTGCCACGCTCGCGGGCCCAGGGGTAGAGCGAGTAGCATTTCCGAGTCGGCTCGCCGATCGGGTCATAGACATTGCCCCAATCCAGGCCCATTGCGATGGCCTCACGCGCGGCATCACTGAAGATGTACATGCCCTTTCGTCTGGTGGCAGGGACGCCTCGCATCACCATGGGCAGGACCGGCCGCATCACCATCTTCACACCGGTGGCTTCGGCTAGCTGCACCGCTTCGTCGAAGATGATGGAGGTGTAGGGGCTACGGAGTGAGACATAGATCTCGAAGGTGAGCGAGCCATCATCCTTCAGGAGGCCCGCCTCGATCGCCGGCCGCGGACAGATCAGATCTCGGCCCCCTCCTTTGCGTGCCCCGTACCCGATCAGTCGCCTCTCTAGGTGATAGAAACGATCGGCTCCCCAATACCACTCGTCTCCATAGTGGAACATCGCGCCGGAGTAGTGTCCGAGCTTGCTTCGCCGCGCGGTCCCATTCGCGATCTTGGCAGCGGTCGCGGCGGGGTCGCAGGTTCCGTGTCGCTGGGCCAGGGATGCGAGTGCCGCGGAATTGCCAGTCCAGAGCGCATCACCGACGGCGACAGCGACATCGGGAAAGGCATGCTGGGAAATTCCGGCGAGAATTCGCTCGGCCAGCTTCACCTCTTCCGGATCGGGGGCCGCTGCATTCTGCGGAAAGTACAGTCCATAATGGGGCGCGACTTTGGCACTATCGTAGCGGGAGAGTGGAAGAAGAAGGTCCGGCTCCGGAAGGTTTCGATCGCGGGCGACGGTCACGAGATGGCAAACGAGCTCTACATCGTATTCGTCGAGGAGTGAGCGCAGCAGCTGAGCGGCCAGGTGGCTGTAGCCGTCTTCCACCTGATGGAAGTACTCCACGCGATGGGCGGCACCTGCCCGACGCCGCTTTCGCTCGGCCTGGGTGCGTCGCCTCTCGACACCGGCGGGAGAGAGCAGCCGGCTCATCACCTTCGACGTGAACCACCTGACGAGCGCGGGGGGATTCGAGGAGGCCATGCCTCCCTGGTCTTCGAACTGCTGCGTCATCTGGATCTTCTCCATGACGAAGGCCACACGGGCGAGGCATGTCGGTCAGCTGCGCGCGCTTTCGAGATGCATGCGGATCGCATCGAGCCATGCTTCGCGGGCTTCGATCTGGGGGCTATGGTGAGAGTCCTCGATCACGACGAGCTTGGCTCCGGGGATGCGGTCCGCGAACTCACGTGAGGGCTCGAGGAAGGGCTCGTCCTGGTCGCCGACCATGATCAGAGTCGGGCAGCGGATCTCCTTCAGGCGGTGGCTCTGGGACTGCTGCTCGAGGGCGGCACGCATGAGCGAGTCGAAGGCGATCGGGTCCATTGCTTCGAGCTTGACTCGCAGCCGCTCCCAGTAGCGCTCGCGGCCCATCTCCTGCTCGGCGCGCCGCATCGGCTCCGGAAGACGCCGGCGATTGGCTCGGGCCAGGCGCCAGATCCAGCGCGCCGGGATGATGCGGGTGATCACGCCGATCGCGTGCGGGATCCAGCGGGACATCGACACATGAGATCGGGCGGCCGTGTCCATCAGCACCAGCGACGCAAATCGCTCCGGTTGGGCGAGCACGAGGCGTAGCGCAACCATCCCGCCCAATGAGTGGCCGAGCAAGTCGCAGCGCGCGACACCCGTGGCGTCGAGAAAGCCGGCGAGATCGGCAGTCAGCTGATCGAGCGTATAGCCCTCACCCGGATTGCTGGAGCCACCATGGCCGCGCTGGTCGAGAACCAGGGTACGGCCGAGGGCGCCGAGCGGCTCGAGCACATCGGCGAAGTCGTCCCTGGAGCCGGAGAGGCCGTGCACCAGCACGAAGGGGCGGCCGCCCGACCCGACCTCGTCGTACTCGATCTCCAGCGCACCCACCGCCACACGTTTCGCCAAGTGCCATTCCTTCCGATACGGACCCGCACTAGCCTAGCGGCCTCCATGGCCCTGCCGCTGGGCGAATTCACGGTCAATTCGGCCAGTAGGCGAAATCTTCCCCGGCAGGTGGGGATCCGCAATGGTCCCCTCGACGCGGATGACGCCTTCGACAAGCACCTCGACGTGGCGCGGGCCCAGCTCTTCGTTGTTGGCGTCGAGTTGCGCCTGAGGGACGCCGGCCGAAGGGCCCGAGACGATTTCCTTACGCTCAGGCGAAGCGGCTCTCGAGCTCGATCTCACGGCTCGTCGCAGCGGCGAGGCGATCCGCCATGGTCTCGGAGAGGTTCCAGAGCACCTGCGCGCCGATGCGCGGATAGCGGCGCCGCAGCCGCTTCAGGTTGTCCCTGTCGAAACGCAATAGTCGCGCGTTGCCCACGGTCTCGATGTCGGCGGTCCGCTTGCCGTGATAGAGCGCGATCTCACCCACCACATCGCCGCGCTTTGCGCGTGAGATTTCGACCTTGCGGCCGTTCTTCGCCTTGATCGAGACCCGCAGCTCCCCATCTATCACGACGTAGAGGGAGTCGCCGATGTCGCCAGCCCTGCAGAGCGTGGTGTTCGCCGGATGCGTCTCGACCCGGGTCATGAGTGCGGTGATCCGTGCCTGCGTCTTCGAGAGCCCGTGGAAGATCGGAATCGACACCTGAAAGTCCTTTCCGAGATCGTAGTTGAGTATGTCCCAGAGGGTAACGATCCGCATGCCGGAACAGAGCGCCGGGGTGATGGTGATGTCGACCAGCCAGGCGGTGGCAAGTACGAACGCCGCAAGCGCGCCGAATTCGGCCTGGTTCCGCAGCTCTCCCGTCGTGAAGACCAGAAAACCGAGGCATAGGCCGATCGAGGTCACCGTCACGGGACGACCGATCGAGACCAGCGTTGCTACGGCACCCGCTTTCTCGTCCACCTGTTCGCGTGCTTCGACGTTGAATCGCGTCATGAAGTGGATCGTGTCATCGACGGCGATTCCCAGCACTACGCACGCTACGAGTCCGGTTGTCGCGTTGAGCGGCACCCCCGTGAGCCCCAGCACCCCGAAGAAGAGCAGGATCGGCAGCGCATTCGGGATCAGTGCGAGAAGACCCATACGGAAGGAAGTGAAGA
>JAFDDH010000030.1 GCA_019310975.1 Deltaproteobacteria bacterium
GCGACACCGTCCCGGACCTCGTCACCGCCAACGTCTTTAGCGACGACGTGAGCGTGCTGCTCGGCAACGGCGACGGCACCTTTCAGGCTGCCGTCTCCTTCGCGGCGGGCGATGGCCCCCGATCCGTCGCCGTGGCCGACCTCGATGGTGACACCGTCCCGGACCTCGTCACCGCCAACGTCTTTAGCGACGACGTGAGCGTGCTGCTCGGCAACGGCGACGGCACCTTTCAGGCTGCCGCCTCCTTCGCGGCGGGCGATGGCCCCCTCTCCGTCGCCGTGGCCGACCTCGATGGCGACACCGTCCCGGACCTCGTCACCGCCAATGGCGGCAGCGACGACGTCACTGTGTTCCTCAACCTACGCGATCCGGCCGCTCCCCCGGAGATCGACATCAAGCCCGGCAGCGATCTCAACGCCATCAACCTGATGAGTCGCGGCGTCATCCCCGTGGCGATCCTCGGATCGGACACCTTCGACGTGGCGGACGTGGACGTGACGACACTGGCCTTCGGTCCCGAAGGTGCAGTCCCCGAGCACAGGAAGGGCGGCCACCCGGAGGACGTAAACGACGACGGCTTCACGGACCTCGTCTCCCATTACCGTATTCAGGAGACGGGCATCGCGTTCGGTCAGACAAAGGCTTGCGTCACGGGCGAGCTGCTCGACGGCACGCCCTTCGAGGCCTGCGACGACATCAGGACCGTGCCCGCCTGTGGCATTGGATTCGAGCTGGTCTTCCTGCTGCCGCCGTTGATGTGGTTGCGCAGGCGAGGTGGCGAAAGTTCTCCAGGTAGCCGTTTCCCCGGTAGTACTCGACGTGGCCGATTCCACCGAGGCTCCAGCCGCGGCCCAGATCCCCGAGCCCGGCCGCCGAGCTGTAGCTGAGGGAGAGCCGGGGCTCGAAGCCGCGTCTCGCGCGGGGCACCGACAGCGGAAGGGCGTCGCTGACGCTGCCGGATCCCGGCGCGAGCTGGACGCTGCCGGGCTGCCCGAACGCGCGCGGAACGGGGGCCTGGTTGGCGCCCGTCGGCTCCTCGACCTCCTGGGCGAAACCGGCAGGTGTCAATAGGAGAGCCGAGAGGCAGAGGACGAGCAGGCCAAGCGCCAGGGAACCGACCGATCGGGGAATCGAGTCCATCGCGTCTGCCTCCGTGCGACCTCGCGACGGGCGAGGGGATGACCTCACCGTACTTCCGCTGGAGGCGAACGCGACGGGCCGCACGCAGATCCGGACGCCGTTGTGTGAACGGGTCCACACTGCGACCGAGATTTGGCTCGTGCGGGGCTGATTCCGAAATGAATCAACGAGTTATGGAGGCGGCGACCGGATTCGAACCGGTGATCAGGGCTTTGCAGGCCCGTGCCTTACCACTTGGCTACGCCGCCAGCTCCCGGGGCCCGGCGGCGCCAGAACGGCGTCGGGGCGAGGAGAATCCAGGAGTTAACAGGGTGCGAGCGCGGCGTCAATCCGATCCGGCCCGGCCCCTCAGAGCTCCGGAAAGGCGACCAGGCTTCCGGCCAGACGCAGCCCGTAGCCTCCGCCCACGTCCTCGACTGCGTCCAAGAGCTCGGCCTGTGCGGCGTGGCTGAAGCGGGCGTCGAGCCCCGCCGGCGCGAGATCGCGCTTGACCCGGCAGAGCAGTGCTCCGTCGATCGGCGAGAGGGCGAGCGTGGCCGGATCGAGGGGCGAGGCGGTGAGGTCGGAGAGCGCGACCTCAGCGGAATCGAGATCGATGCTGCGGACGAAGAACGCCGCCTCCTGCACCTCGATCTGCCCGCGAAAGCGCCCGATCCGCACCACGAACTTGGCCTCGTCCGCCAGGTACTCGACCGAGCGGTCGAAACACTCGCGCAGCCTGCGGTTGAGAATCGGCTGGCCCTCGTGGCTCCAGCGCCCGTCGTGGTGCAGGATCAGGCCAAAGGGCGCAAGCGGCGGCGGACTGTGGGCGGCGGCGGCCTCGGCCCGGCGCAACTTCTCCTGGAGCCGTTGATCGGGGTCGCTCAACGGTCGCACTCGTGGCCGACGATGCCGAGCAGCTCGAGTGTCGGCATCACGTCGGCGAGTGGCGCACCGCGCATCATCGGTCCGAGCGCCTGCACGTGAAAGAAGCTCGGCGCCCGACAGCGCACGCGCACGGGACGACCCGAGCCGTCCGCAACCAGATGGAAGCCGACCTCTCCATTGGCCGACTCGACGGCGTGCGAGACTTCACCGGCCGGCACCAGCGGCCCATCGGTGACCGCACGCGTCTGAGCGGACAGGGCCGCGTCGCCCTCGGCGCGCACCCCGCGCGCCGGCCACACGATTCTCGAATCATCGCTGGCCACCGCGCCCGGTGTCATCTGGGCGAGACCGTCCAGACACTGCTCGACGATGCGCAGGCTCTGTCGCACCTCCTCGACGAGCACCAGATAGCGATCGAGGTTGTCGCCGGTCCGGCCGATCGCCACCTCGAAGTCCAGCTCACCGTACACCGGGTCCGCATCCTGCCGGCGCAGATCCCGCGCCCAACCCGCGGCGCGGGCGGACGGCCCGGTCACGCCGAAGGCCAGGCAGGCCTCGCGCGAGAGCACGCCGGTCCCGGCCAGTCGCTTCACAAAGAGGCGGTTGCCCCCGATCAGCGCATCCGTCTCGCGCAGCCCGCGCTCCACCGGGCCGAGCGCGTCGCGGCAGCGATCGGACCAGTCGGCCGGTGTCGCGCGTGCGACGCCGCCGATGCGAACGTAGCCATAGCCCGAGCGGGCACCCGACAACGCCTCGAGCAGATCGCGCACCCGCTCGCGCGCCTGCAGGGCGTACTGGGCCGGCGTGGTGGCCTGCAGCACCCTCGACATCGAGGCCATCCGGCCAAAGTGCGAGCCGATCCGTGCCAGCTCGCCCGCTAACACGCGCATCCAGCGGCCGCGCGCGGGTACATCGAGCGCGAGCAGGGCTTCGACGGCCTGGCAGTAGCCGGCGGCGACGAGCGGTGCGGCGTCGGGGTTGAGACGCTCCACCCAGGGCACGATCTGATACCAGCTTCGCTGCTCGCAAGCCTTCTCGAAGCCCCGATGACCGAGCCCGATCTCGGCTTGCAACGAGACGATCTGCTCGCCGTCGAGCTCTGCGAGTAGACGCATGGAGCCGTGTGCGGACGGATGGCCGGCGCCCAGCTCGAGCACGCGGTTGGCCGTGTGGAGCTCGCTGCGCGAGGTGCTCACGCCGGCTCGCCGTCCGCTCCGGCGCGCACAGCCACGAAGTCCTTGCGGAGTGGATGACCCTCGAAATCCTCGTCCAGGAGGATGCGGCGCAGCTCCGGATGCCCCTCGAATACCAGCCCGAAGAGGTCGTGGGCCTCTCGTTCCAGCCAATCCGCCGCCGGCCACACCTCGCGGACGGACGGCACCCGGCAGGCATCGGCCGCGGCGTCGACATCCACATTAACAACGGCGCGCAGGCGGTGTCCGGTGTCTGGTGCGACGAGCTGGTACACGACCTGGAAGCGCGGCTCGGCGGGCGCGCGGTCGATCACGAAGAGGTCGATCAGCACGGCGAAGCCGAGTGCGGGGTCGTCGCGCAGCCTCTGCAGAGACTCCTCGAGCTGGGCCGCCGCAAGCGTCACGATCGTGCTCCTGGACCGCTCGTCGTACGCGCACTGCGCGGCCGGCAGCAGCTCGCCGATTCGATCTACGATGGCTTCGGCGCCCTCACCGAGTGCGGTCACACGCCGCCCTCCCCGGCCACGACGCGCAGCTGCGGCGGATCGGGGCGGATCGCGCGGGTGAGCTCGCGCACGCGCTGCAGGCTCGGCTCGAGCAGGTCGGCGGGGACGAGGAGATGTTCGATCTCGTGGACGAGCGCACCGCGATCGGCGTGCGCACGGGCCATCACCGGACTCAGCACGATCGCCTCTTCGGGGCAGGCCTCCTCGCAGAGCCCGCAGAAGAGGCAGCGCGCCATGTCGATCCGGAAGCGCTCGGGACTCGCCGCCGTGCGGCCGCGAGCGTCACTGGCCAGCACATCGATGCAGCGCGACGGACACGCAATCGCACACAGCCCGCACGCCACGCAGAGCGGCGCCCCGTCGTCGCCGGCGACGAGCACCGGCATCCCGAGGCAGCCGACGGGGAGCAGCGCAGGCTCCTCGGCGAGCGGCTGCGTGAAGCTCGAGAGCGCACGCCCGCGCATGCCCGCCACCAGGTTGCTCAGCAGGTGGCGCAACGGAATGCACAGGGCGCGCACGAGCGTCGGCACGTACAATCGCTCGAACGGGCCGAACCCCCGACGACGCTCGACTAGAGTCACACCCCCAGGCATCGCGGAATAGAGTAGAGCGACCCCGCCGGCTAGGCGAACGCTCGGCTGAAGCTGCGCTCCACCGCCTTGCGGACCCGCGCATCGAGCCCCAGTGGGCCGCAGCCGAGCTCGCGGGCCAGGGAAGTCATTTCGACGTCGTGCAGGCCGCACGGGACGATCATTTCGAAGCCTTCGAGGTCGATGGTCACATTGAGCGCGAAGCCGTGGTACGTGATCCAGCGCCGCGCCCCCACCCCAATCGAGGCGATCTTGCGGTCGGGTCCGGAAGCGTCTTCACCGCTGTCCACGAAAACACCCGTGCGCCCCTCCACACGCCGTCCCGCGACGCCGAGATCGGCGATCGCTTCAATCAATGCGCCCTCCAAGCTGCGGAGAAAGGCGTGCAGGTCTGGACGGCCGCGCTCGCGTAGATCCATGATGAGATAGCCGACGAGCTGACCCGGCGCGTGAAAGGTGACGTCGCCGCCGCGCGCCACCTCGTGCACTTCGACGCCGCGCTCGCAGAGCTCGGCGCGACCCAGACGCAGGTTCTCCTCCTGCGCGCCGCGTCCGAGGGTCACCACCGGCGGGTGCTCGAGCAGCAGCAGGCGATCGGGACCCTCCCCGTCGCGCCGCCGCCGCACCGCCGCCTGCTGGAGGGCCAGCGCCGGGCCGTATGCGACCCGGCCCAGCCACTCCACGGAAAGCGGACTCGGCGGCGTCATGCGAGGCTAGAGATCGAAGTCGGCGGCTTCCAGCAGCTCCCGGATGCGGAAGAGGAAGCCATTGGCGGGCGCGCCGTCCACGGCACGGTGATCGTAGGAGAGTGCCACATGCATCATCGGACGGATCACAATGGCATCCTCCCCGGCCACGCTGCGCACCACGGGCCGCTTCACCATCTCGCCCATCCGGATGATACCCACCTGGGGCTGGTTGATGATCGCAAATCCGTAGAGATTGCCCTGACGACCCGGATTGGAGATCGTGAACGTGCCGCCCTGCAGATCGTCGGCGGAGAGCTTCTTGGTGCGCGCGCGGGTCGCAAGATCGTCGATCGCCGCAGCCAGCCCCGAGAGCGAGAGTCGATCCGCGTTGCGGACCACGGGCACCACGAGGCCCTTCTCGGTCTCCACAGCCAGCCCGACATTGATGTCCCGCTTCTCGACGATGGCGTCCTCGATCACCGATGCGTTCAGGGCCGGGAACTCGCGCAGTGCGCGCACCACTGCCTGGGCGATGAAGGGCAAGTAGGTGAGCTTGAATCCGTTCGCCGCCTCGAAGGCGCGCTTGTGCTGATCCCGCAGCCGCGCGACGCCGCCCATGTCGATCTCGGCCACCGTGCCCACGTGCGGACTGGTGCGCTTCGAATAGACCATGTGCTCGGCGATGATGCGGCGCATCGGCGACATCGGGATGACCTTGTCGCCCTCCTGCAGCGAGTAGCTCGCCCGGGACGGTCGAGACGCGCCCTGCGCGGGACGCTTCGGCGCGGCGGGCGCTCCGGCCAGCGCGGGTGACGCGGCAACCTCCGCAACGGGTGCAGCCTCTGCGACGGGCGCGGCCGGCTCTGGCGCGCCGTGCGTGTGCCGGATCACGTCCTGCTTCGTGATTCGGCCGGCGCTGCCACTGCCCTCGATGGACTCGAGCGAGAGCTTCGCCTCCTCGGCCAGGCGACGCGCGACCGGTGTGGCACGCGGCTCGTCACCCGCTTGCGGCACGGATGCGGCCGGCGCCGGCAGCTCGGGCGCGGCGGCCTTTGGCCCGGCCTGGCGGGGGGCCGACTGCGCGATCTCGACCAGCTTCGCACCGACCTCCACCACGTCGCCCTCGGCGGCCAGGATCTTCTCGACGACACCGGCCGCTGGCGACGGAATCTCGGCGTCGACTTTGTCGGTGGTGACCTCCACCAGCGGCTGATCGATCTCGACGACGTCCCCGACCGCGACGAGCCAGCGCGAGACGGTCCCCTCGACGACGCTCTCGCCCAGTGCGGGAAGCTCGACTGCGATCACCATCTGGGCGTCTCCTCTCCTCGAACCCTTGCCTTGGGGCGCCCGGATGGGCGGCGCGCGCCGACGCTAGCCGGATCGAGCCGACCGCGCCCGGGATTGATCGCAGCGTCACCCGACCGGAAAAAAATCAGCCCGGGACGGAGTCCGGGGGCTCGCGATGCCGCCCCTCACGGCCGATGCGCTCGCCTCGGATACGACGCTGCAGCTCGAGCAGCCCGTGCAGAATGGCCTCGGGGCGGGGCGGGCAGCCGGGAATGTAGATATCCACGGGAATGATCTCGCCAACCGAGCGCCCGGTCGCGTAGCCCTCCCAGATCCCCCCGGAGCACGCACACGCACCCACCGCCATCACCCACTTCGGCTCGGCCATCTGCTCGTAGGCGCGGCGCAGCGCTGCTGCCCGCCGGTCCATCGCCGGACCCGCAACGAGAAGAAGATCCGCCTGCCGCGACGCGGACCCCGGGAGCCCCGTGCCCGTGCGCTCGATATCGAAGCGCGGACCGAAGAGCGAGTCGGTGTCCAGCGCACAGCAGGACGTCACGAAGGGATGAAGCGTGAGCGAATGGCTGCGCGCCCAGGCCAGTACGGACTCCAGCCGACCCAGCGGAGCAGGTCGGCCCCGCGGCCGCCAGCTCGGAATGGCCCCAGGTGAGTCGGATTCGCTCGTGCTTTCCACCCCTACACCCTGACCTCTACACCCTCTACACCCTTCACACCCTTGCACCCTTCACACTCTTACACCCATACACCCCTACACCCGTACACCCGTACACCCGTGGAGCCCTACACCCTCACGACGCCCGCCAAGCCGCAGCGCCGACCACGCCCGCTCGCCTCGACCGGCACCCGGGCAACCCGAAAACGCGTGTTGCCGGGCAGCATAGCGGCTCTATCATGACCACGAACGCTTCCCCGCCGACCCACGCCGACCCACGCCAAGGGGAGGCATAGAGGAGAGAAGTCTCCGGCGCCCATGGATGCGACGCGACCGAGCGGGCGGCCCGCGAGCCGTCAGGGGAGTGCGCTTCGCCGGGGACTCGCGCTGGCGGTGCACGGCTTTACCGCCAGCGGCGCCGTGTTTGGCGTGATCGCACTGCTTGCCATCATGCGCGGTGATCTCGCCTGGGCGACGATCTACATGCTGGTGGCCCTTGGCATCGACTCGATGGACGGCGCCTTCGCGCGCTTGGTCGGGGTTTCCGAGCACGCGCCGGAGATCGACGGCCGGCGCATGGACGACATCGTCGACTACCTGAATTTCGTGATCGTGCCGGCGGTCTTCATGGTGCGCGCGGGGAGCGTGCTGGCACCGGGCTGGGTGGCGCTCGCCGTGTTGGCAAGCGCCTTCGGCTTCTCACGCGTCGACGCGAAGACCGAGGACGATTTCTTCCTCGGCTGGCCCTCGTATTGGAATGTGTTGGCCATCTATCTGTGGCTGCTCGACCTCACCCCCTTTGCGGGCACGCTCTGGGTAGTCGGCTGTGCGATCGCGATCTTCGTGCCCTGGAAGTACGTCTACCCGAGCCGCCTGCCCAATCTCTTCCTTCGCTATTTGACCAGCTACTCGGGCCTGGTCTGGGCGGTCGCCGTCGGCTTCGCGGCCCTGCAGCCGGAGCTCGCCGGGCGCTACCACGTGGCTGAGCTGAGCCTGGCTTACCCGATCTTCTACGTCGGCCTGTCACTCTGGTTTTGGTGGCTGGAGCGACGTCTCGGGGAGGCCCAGCAGCGCTGATCGCCTCGCTGGCTCCCTATGGCAAGCTACTCCCATGCCGACTGACACCACAGCGACCGGAGTGCTGCTCGTCAACCTGGGCACGCCCGACTCGCCGACGCCGCGCGACGTGCGCCGCTACCTGCGAGAGTTCCTGAGTGACCCGCGCGTTCTCAGTATGCCGGCGCCGGCGCGCTGGCTGCTCCTGAACGCGATCATTCTTCCCACCCGACCGAAGCGCTCCGCCCACGCCTACGCACAGATCTGGACGGACGCGGGCTCGCCGCTGCTGCAAAACGGCATCGCGCTGCGCGATGCCGTGGCGGACGAGCTGGGAGATCGATATCGGGTCGAGCTGGCGATGCGCTACGGCCAGCCAGACGTGCCATCCGCGCTCGAGCGTCTGCTTGCCGCCGGGGTGCGGCGCGCCACCCTGCTGCCGCTCTTCCCACAGTACTCGGAGGCCGCAACTGGATCGGTGATCGCGCACGTGGAGACTTGCCGTGCGCGCCGCGCACCGGATCTCAGCCTGGAAACGATTCGCGACTTCCACACCGATCCCGGATTCATCCGCGCGGTGGTCGACGCCGCGCAACCCACACTCTCCGAGTTCCAGGCCGACCACCTGCTGCTGAGCTTCCACGGCCTGCCGGAGTCCCAGGTACGTGAAAACCCGGGCTGCCTCGACGACAGCAATTGCTGCTCGGTTCAGAGCGAGCGCAACCGCGGGTGCTACCGGGCTCAATGCTTCGCCAGCTCGCGGGCGCTGACCTCAGCCCTCGGGCTCGAGGCGGATGGCGTCACCACGTCCTTCCAATCGCGAATGGGCCGTGCTCGTTGGATCCAACCCGCTAGCGAAGTCGTGATCCGCTCGCTGGCCGAGCGCGGTGTGCGCCGACTGGCCGTGCTCTGCCCGGCATTCGTGGCCGATTGCCTCGAGACGCTCGAAGAGATCGGCATCCGGCTGCGCGCGACGTGGCAGGAAGTGGGCGGCGAGGAGCTCGCACTCTGCCCCTGCCCCAACGCGCATCCGACCTGGGTGCGGGCGGTCGCGGATCTGGTGCGGACACGCGCGAAGGGCTGAGGCCAGGCCCGCGAGCGCCGGATCACACCGACGATCAGAGCGAGCGCACCGCCTGCGTGAAGGCGCGCACACCCTCCACGGGCGTCTCCGGCAGACAGCCGTGCCCGAGGTTTGCAATGTGGCCGCGCGCGGGTGCCGCCGCCGCCGCCATCTCCTTCACCATGGCAGCCACTCGCAGGGGCGGCGCCGCCAATGCACACGGATCGAGGTTGCCCTGGAGCGATACCCGTTCACCGAAGCGACGCGCCGCGTCGGCGATGTCCACTCGCCAGTCGAGCGAGATGACGTCGGCGCCGGCCTCGGCCATCTGGTCCACCACGTGCGCGCCGTTGTGGACGTAGAGGATGAAGGGCGCGCTCGCTCGGTCGATGCGACGGGCGATCTCCTGATGGGTGGGCTGGATCCACTCGCGGTACTCGCCCTGTGAGAGCAGGCCCGCCCAGGTATCGAAGAGCTGCACCGCCTGGGCGCCCGCCTCGATCTGTGCGTTCAGGTAGCCCACCGTCAACTCGGTCAAGATCCCGAGCAGCTCGCGCAGCAGCGCGGGCTCGCGGTGCAGCATGCGCTTCAGCACGCCGAAATCCTTCGAGCCGCGTCCCTCCACCATATAGGCGGCCAGCGTGAAGGGCGCGCCCGCGAATCCGAGAAGTGGGATGCGCCGGCTCGAGAGCTCGCTGCGCAGTGCGCGGATGATCTCGAATACGAAGGGAACGGACTCGCGCGGATCGGGCACGCGCAGCGCGCGAATCTGCGCGGCGCTGCGAATCGGCTCAGCCATTACCGGGCCGGGAGCGAAGTCCAGATCGACCCCCATGGCGGGCACGGGCGTGAAGATATCCTGAAAGAGAATCACCGCCTCGCTGCCGACGAGATCGATGGGCTGGAGCGAGACCGTCACGGCGCGCTCGACGTCGCGGCACATCTCGAGGAAGCTCACACCCGCGCGCACGGCGCGGTACTCGGGCAGGTAGCGCCCGGCCTGGCGCATCAGCCACACGGGCGGGCGATCGACGGACTCGCCGCGACAGCTACGCAGCAGCCTGTCCTCGGGCGAGAGCACCCCCGCCCTTGCCTGCTTCCCCTTCGCGTCCGCCAATCCGTCCGCCAACCCTTCCCCCGTGCGGACCCGGGCCCGCTGCATCGTCGCTCTGGGGCGGACTGATTGCATGACACCGCCCCCCGGCGTGGCCGGAGTGTAACCGCCGAGGCGCCATCCGGCCGCCGGAACGGCCCGGCGGCGCACGGGCAGCTATCCTGGGCGCGATGAGAGTCGTACTCGCCAACCCGCGCGGCTTCTGCGCCGGCGTCGACCGCGCGATCGAGATCGTCGAGAGAGCACTACAGCGCTCCGGCGGACCCATCTATGTCCGCCACGAGATCGTGCACAACCACTACGTGGTCGACGACCTGCGCTCGAAGGGCGCCGTCTTCGTCGACGAGCCCGATCAAGTGCCGCATGGGTCCGAGCTGATCTTCAGCGCCCACGGCGTCTCACCCGCCGTTCGCCGGAGTGCCGAAGAGCAGGCGCACACCTCCCTCGACGCCACCTGCCCGCTGGTCACCAAGGTGCATAGAGAGGTGCAGCGCATGCGGCGCGAGGGCCTCGAGATCGTCATGATCGGCCACGCCGGTCACGTCGAGGTCGAGGGCACCATGGGCCATGCACCGGACGCCATGCACCTGGTCGAGACGGTGGCGGACGTCGCGAAGCTGGACGTGTGCGACCCGCAGCGCATCGGCTGCGTGACGCAGACAACGCTCTCGGTGGACGACACGCGCGAGATCATGGAGGCCCTGCGAGAGCGCTTTCCCGAGATCGTGCTGCCCCACCGTGACGACATCTGCTACGCGACGCAGAACCGGCAGGACGCCGTCAAGCAGCTCGCCTTGATGGCGGAGCTCGTGCTCGTGGTGGGCGCACCGGCGTCGTCCAACAGCAACCGCCTGGTGGAGGTCGCCACGAAGATGGGCGCGGCCAGCCATCTCATCACCGATGCCGGCGAGATCGATCCCGTCTGGCTGCAGGGTGTCGAATGCGTCGGAATCACCGCCGGCGCCTCCACGCCAGAGTTTCTCGTCGAGGCGGTGGTCGATCGACTTTGCAGCTTGTCCGGGCCCGACGCCGTGGTGGAATCGCAGCCCGAAATCGACGAGGGCATGCACTTCAAGCTTCCCGCGGAGCTGAGGGACGAGCGGCCCTAGGCGGCACTTGTCGCTCGACTGGCGGCGGCCTTCGGTCGGCGTGCGAGCGGTGGGCGGGCAAGCGGCGCTTCCGATAGGCTGCCCGCCCGATGGCCCGCCCCGACAACCCCAACAACCCCGACCGACGCGAGCCCGACCGATCCAGCGATGGTCAGGCCGCCGCCCACGAGGTCGAGGCCGAGATCGAGGAGCTCGGCGATCCCGAGACCGGACCGACGCTACCGGCGACGACCCTGGCCGCACGCGGCACGATACCCGACCACGCAACCGCCCGGCCCACTTCGCGGCGTCAGCCCGCGAGCGGGCTGACGCGCGAAATCGTTCACCTGGGCTGGCCGGTGATGCTCTCTCAGGGATTGGTCAGCATCGCCGGACTCGTGGACCGGGCGATGATTGGCCGCCTCGGCGGCGAGGCCGGCTCCGCGGTGCCATTGGCTGCGGTCGGCTACGCGACACAGTTCTTCTTCTTGATCCAGTCGGCCCTCTTCGCCGTCGGGCTGGCGTGCGTTGCCTTGATGGCCCGGGCGATCGGCGCCGGCGAGCCCGAGCGATCGCGCCAGGCTCTCTCGGCGTCGATGCAGATTGCCCTCGGCGTGACGCTCGTATTCTCGGCACTCATGCTGGCGGCGCCGGCGCAGCTGATGGGCCTGCTCGGCGCCGAGCCGGAAGTGGTGGAGGCGGGCCTCCCCTACCTGCAATTGGTCGTCGGGAGCTCGGTGCTGCTGGCCATCACACTCACCTTCGACAGCGCACTGCGCGCCGATCGCAACACGCGTACCCCGATGCTGATCGCCCTGGTCATCACGGCCGTGAAGCTGGTGGGCAATTACCTGCTGATCTTCGGCGAGCTGGGGCTGCCGCGCCTGGGACTGGTGGGTGCGGGCATCGCCACCGCGATCTCGCACGCCATCGGGGTGGTGATCTACGTCGTCCTCTTCGCCCGCCGGCGCGGGGACGGAGCGACCGGCTTCCGCTGGCGTTCGATCCTGTCGCGATCACCGCTGACCGCCCAGGTAATCCGCGTCGCAGCACCGGGAATCCTCGAGCGCGTCATCCTGAACCTGAGCTTGCTCAGCTACTTCTGGGTGCTGAGCCGCTACTACGGCACTCTCGCCGTGGCCGCGTATACGGTCGGCGTGCCCCTGCTCTCCTTTTCCTGGATCCCCGGCAGCGGATACGCGCAATCCTGTGCGACGCTCGTCGGCCAGCGGCTCGGCGCCGGCGATCGCGCCGGCGCCCGCGCGACGGGCGTGCGCGCCTCCCAGCTCGCCCTCGCCACCGCGATTCCCCTCGGCGTCCTCTTCGGTCTATTCCGCTTCCCGCTGGCCCGCATCTTTACCGACGACGCCGCAGTGATCGAAGCCCTCGGCCCCTTCATGCTGGCGCTGGCCGTTGGACAGCCCTTCCTCCAGCTTCACTTCACGCTGGGCGGCGCCCACCGCGGCGCCGGCGACACCATGACCCCCCTCATCGCGGCCAGCGTCGGCAACTGGCTGCTTCGCGTCCCCCTCGCCTGCCTCTTCGCCATCGTCCTGGAGGCCGACGTGGTCTGGGTCTGGTACGCCCTCGTCATCGACCACGCCTCCCGCGCCGCCCTACTCCTCTGGAGCTTCCACCGCGGCAGATGGATGAGCCGCCTCGACTAAAACCCCACCACCACCACCTGCGCGTGCTCACCCAGATTGCCTCCACCGAGCAGCCGGGAGCGGGCGGATGGGCCAGCGCGTAAGTAAAGCGCAGTAGGCAAGCCACGAGAGAGCGCCGCCCCCAAAACGGCTCCACGCCGAAGCGAAGCCAACCCCGCCAGACGAGCCATGAAGCGCTGGCCCATCCGCCCGCTCCCGGCTGCGGTCGCTGAACCGCAACCTACAAAGCGGACAGCACGAGCAACCGATCCAAGCCAGCCACATCCGTCCCAATCACGGTGAATCCAGCCGCTTCCTCGCCAGTCACACGCCAGCACAGCCCGTCGCGCGTCTTGCAGTGCAGACTGTCGCCGGGCCGCAACGTATACGTGCGCTCACCCACGATCGCATCGAGCTGCCCCCGCTCGCACAGGATCAGCACCTCGCTGTCGCGCCCGAGATCCGGCACCTGCACCCCGCCTCCCGGCCTTTGAACGATGCGCCATGAGCTGAGCCGCGCATTCTCGAGTCGTCCAGTGAGCGCCACTGCGGGTCCGCCCGCGTCGGCCAGCTCTTCAGCCGGTCGGTACACCACGTCCGGCGAGCTGGTGGGATCCTCGATCAGCTCGGCCGGGCCACGTCCCAGCCCACGCGTGATCTTGAACAGCACTGCGATGGTCGGAACCATCTGCTTGCTCTCCACCTTCTGGATCGTGCTCGCGGCCACTCCGCTTCGGCTCGCGACTTGTTGCAGGGTCAGGCCCTGCTCGCTGCGCCAGGCGCGCAGCCGGGTGGCGATCGTGTCCAGGTAACTTTCGATTTCCATCGTGCCAGTGGGCCTCGCCAGCCTGCTCACGCAGATCGGCGCCGATCTGTTCAGGTTCGAGATGAATCCATGCGGCTGTCTCTGTAGGTGCCATCACGAAGTCCTGTCGTGACGGTGCGCCAAGGAATCGGGCCCCCACCGACATACTTGACGGTATGTATAGTACTCGCGCGATCACCCTGAGCGTGGATTCAATTCGACGCGACAACCGAATTGCCGGTGCGCGTGCTCGCAACCAGCCGGCAGGACATTGGCGCAAGTGGCCGCCTTCTCTGACCATCGCTCGGCGCAGAAAGTCTTTGCATATTTCTGGTGGGTCGGTGGGCGGTGACACGCCTCGGCCAATGTGCGCTCGGTGCGCAGCACGCGAGCATCGGACACGGCGATCCAATGCGCCGGAAGGATGGACAACGAGGCCGTCCGCTCTCGATGCGATCAATCGAGGACGGCTGGGTTGCGCAAGGAGCGTGAGTAGGGCGCGATTTCAGCGGGCGCAGCATCCGGCATGGCTCGGGCGGGCGTCGGCCAGCCGGCGTGGCGCCGACCCGCCGCCCGATCAGGCCGGAACGACCTCGGCGATGTCGAACGCGAAGGCATCGTCGCGCACGTCCACCACGACGCGACCGCCCTTGGCGAGGCGACCAAAGAGCAGCTCGTCCGAGAGCGGATCCTTGATCTCCTTCTGGATCACACGGGCAAGCGGACGAGCGCCGAAGTCCAGGTCGTAGCCCTTCTCGGCCAGGCGTTGCCGCGCGGCGGGCGTGAGCTCGACGCGCACCTTGCGTTCGCGCAGCTGTGCCGTCAACTCGACGACAAATTTCTCCACCACCTTCTTCATCACGTCGGGCCCGAGATTTTCGAAGCGGACGATCTCGTCGAGGCGGTTGCGGAACTCCGGACTGAAGATCTTCTCGACCGCCTTCAGACCGTCGCCGGCGCGCCCACCGCCGAAGCCGATCGCCTGGCTCGCTATCTCGCGAGCGCCGGCGTTCGACGTCATGATGAGCGTGATGTGGCGAAAGTCGGCCTCGCGCCCTTGATTGTCGGTCAGGGTCGCGTGGTCCATGACCTGCAGCAGGATGTCGAAGATGTCGGAATGCGCCTTCTCGATCTCGTCGAGCAGCAGCACCGCGTAGGGCTGCTTGCGGACCTGCTCGATCAAGATGCCACCCTGGTCGTAGCCCACGTAGCCCGGCGGCGCGCCGATCAACCGCGACACGGCGTGCTTCTCCATGTACTCGCTCATGTCGTAGCGCAGGAAGGGCACGCCGAGACACTGCGCGAGCTGCTTGCTGAGCTCGGTCTTGCCCACGCCCGTCGGACCCACGAAGAGGAAGCAGCCGATCGGCCGGTCCAGGCCGCCGAGACCTGCGCGAGAGCGCTTGATGGCCCGCGCCACGGCCTGCACGGCGCCCTTCTGGCCGAAGACGACCTTGCCGAGATCACCCTCGAGGTGCTCGAGGCGAGCGCTCTCCTTGCTCGCTGTGCGCTCGAGGGGCACGCGTGCCATGCGGGCCACCACGTACTCGACGTCGCGCACCCCGACGGTCTTGCGGGGCTTCTGGGTCGGGCGCAGACGGACCGTCGCACCGGTCTCGTCCATCACGTCGATCGCCTTGTCGGGCAGGAATCGCTCGTTGATGTGGCGGACCGAGAGCTCCACGCAGGCCTTGAGCGATCCGGCCGTGTAGCGAACACCGTGGTGCTCCTCATAGCGCGGCGCCAGGCCCTTCAGGATGCGCACGCACTCCAGCTCGCTGGGCTCGTCGATATCCACCTTTTGGAAGCGGCGAGAGAGCGCCCGATCGCGCTCGAAGTGGCGGTACTCCTGGTAGGTGGTCGAGCCCATGCAGCGCAATGATCCGTCGGCCAAGCTCGGCTTGAGCATATTCGAGGCGTCCACGGTCGTGCCCTGTGCGCTGCCCGCGCCGAGGATGGTGTGGATCTCGTCGATGAAGAGGATGACCCGTTCCTTCTGCTTGAGGGCGGCGATCAACGCCTTGAAACGCGCCTCGAAATCGCCCCGGTAGCGCGTCCCCGCCAGGAGTGAGCCAATATCGAGAGAGAAGATCTCCGTACCCTGCAGATCGTCGGGTACGCGACCTTCGTGGATGCGGAGCGCGAGCCCTTCAGCCAGTGCCGTCTTGCCCACACCGGTCTCGCCAACGAAGATGGGGTTGTTCTTGCGCCGCCGCGCCAGGATGTGAATCGTGCGATCGAGCTCCGATCCGCGGCCGATCAAGGGATCGAGGTCGCCATCGGCGGCACGTTCGGTGAGGTTGCTCGTGAAGGCCGCCAAGGGATCGGCCGGCGTGCCCTCGCCCTCCTCACCGCCCGCACCGAAAGGACTGCCGAGCCCCTCCTCCCCCATCGACGCCCCGCCCTGCAGCTTGGACTCCCCGTGCGAGATGAATCGCATCACGTCCAGGTGCGAGACGTCCTGACCGCGCAGCAGATTGACCGAGAAGGAGTCCGGCTCCTGATAGAGAGCGACCACCAGGTCCGAAATCTCGACCTCGTCCTTCTCCGCGCTCTGGCTGTGGTCCAGGGCGTGCTGGATCACGCGGTGGAAGGCCAGCGTCTGTAGGGTCTCGACCGGATCCTCGCCGGGGACGCGGTCCAGGTCCTGATCGAAGAAGCGTTCGAGCTCTCCGCGCAGGCGGTCGATGTTCGCACCCGAGTGCGTCAGGATCTCGATTCCCTCGTCGGAGTAGAGCAGCGCATAGAGGAGATGCTCCACGGTCAGGTAGGCGTGCCGCCGCGCCACCGCCTCATTGTGGGCGGCTTGTAGTGTGAGCTGCAGCTCTCGACCGATCTGACTCATTCCTTCTCCATGCCCGACCTGAGAGGATACCCTCGCCGCTCGGCGGCTTGGTGTACGGCGGCGACTTTCGTCTCCGCGATCTCCAATACATAGACGCCACCCACGCCCATCCCGGTTCGGTGGATCTGCAGCATCAGATGCGTGGCGGCCGCGGGGCTCTTCTTGAAGAGGCCCTCCAGGATCATCACGACGAACTCCATTGGGGTAAAGTCGTCGTTGTAGAGGATCACCTTGTACTTGTCCGGACGCGCGACCTTCTTGCGGGTCTGCGTCGCAACACCGCCCTCGCGCTCACGATCCGGACCGAAAGGCGGCGGCCCGTCCCCCCCCGAGGCGTTTCCCTGCGGCCATTTCTTGAGCTTCATGATCATGAATCGCGCATTGCCCAGCCAGGCAGTGTAGCTCGCGGTCGCGTGCCGCGCCGCGCCGCACGCGGGATCGAGCGCGCAGCCGATGCCTCGCGATAGACTGGGGCGATGGAGGAGCTCGTACTCGCAGAGGGAGTCGCGGACCTGCCCGCCGACGAGTGGAACGCGCTGGTGGGCGACGCGTCGCCCTTTCTCGAATGGGAGTGGCTCGCCTCCCTCGAGGAGACGGGCACCGTGGGCGAGGGCACGGGCTGGCACCCGCGGCCGCTCGTGGCGCGGCGTGACGGCCGTCTGGTTGCGGCCTGCCCGCTCTACCTGAAGCTCCACAGCGAAGGCGAATTCGTATTCGACTGGAGCTGGGCCGACGCCGCGGACCGGGCCGGGATCGACTACTACCCGAAGATGCTGGTCGGGGTGCCGTTCACGCCCGTGACCGGAGCGCGCCTCCTGATGGCACCCGGCGAGGATCGCACCAAGTGGATGCGCGGTCTCGCCGAGGCGCTGCGCGGCACGTGCCTCGGCAACGATCTCTCGGGGGTGCACGTGAACTTCTGCCTGCCCGAAGAGCTGCAGGTACTCGAGGAGGCCGGCTTCCAAGCGCGCTTCGGAATACAATACCACTGGCACAACCACGACTACGCGAGCTTCGACGACTATCTCGCAAAGTTCCGGAGCAAGCGTCGCAACCAGATCCGCCGCGAGCGGCGCGAGCTCGAGCGGACTGGCGTCACGATCGAGAAGTGGACGGGAGAGGATATTCCTGACGACCTCTTCGCTCCGATGTATCGCTTCTACCTGGCTACGATTCAGAGCCGCTACTGGGGGCGCCAATACCTCAACGAGGCGCTCTTCGACCGCATGCGTAGCCACTTCCGCAAGCGCCTCGTCTTCATCGTTGCGCGCCAGGAGGGCGAGCCCATCGCG
Organism: Deltaproteobacteria bacterium; assembly: GCA_019310975.1. GTDB lineage: Bacteria > Myxococcota_A > UBA9160 > UBA9160 > UBA4427 > JAFDDH01. The sequence continues at coordinate 17,858 of JAFDDH010000030.1, forward strand.
GGCACATTCAATGTCACCAAGGGCGACGCCCTCTACGGGCGCTATTGGGGCACCACCGCCCGCATCCGCTATCTGCACTTCAACGTCTGCTACTACGCGGCCGTCGAGTATTGCATCGAGAACGGGATCAAGCGCTTCGAGCCCGGTGCGGGCGGCGAGTACAAACAGCTGAGAGGGTTCGACGCCCAGCCCACGCTCAGTGCACACTTCTTGCGAGACCCACGGCTGGCTGCAGCCATCGAGCGCTTCCTGGCCGCCGAGCGCGACAACGTCGAGGAGGCCATCGACTGGTATCGCGAGCGCAGCGCGCTCAAGCTCCCGAAGGGCTGAGCGGCTGAGCGACCGCGCGCCACCCGGCGCGGCGTCCGGTGCGGCAGCGAGGATTCTCAGAACACGATCCCGTCGTTCATCGCCTGCAGGAGGAAGATCTGCTCGCCGGCCGTGAGCGTGCCCTTTTGGAGCAACTCCTGGAGGCGAGCCACGCGGGCCGCATCGGCCTCGCCCTCGCCGCTGCGGACCACCGCCCGCGCCGTGCGCTCGCCCCGCCACCACTCGACGCGCTGCAGGTGCATGATCTCGATCTCGCGGTCCATCCAGCCAGCCTCGGTGTAGGGGGCTGCGACCGAGTCGGCGTCCACGGCCACGATGCGCCCCTCGCGCAGCGCGATGGCGTCGGGCGTGGCGACGACGATGCGATCGGGGTCGACCGATGCGCGCACGTGGGCGACGCGATCGCGGTGACCGACCAGGAAGACGAGAACGCGCTCGTCGGAGCTCCCGTGACCGGATATCCAATCCGGCCAGTTGAACGCCAGGGAGCTCGCGCCGGCGAGTAGAAGCAGACAGGCGAGTACCAGCATGGAAACGAGGCGGCTCTGCATGATGGAAGCATCGGCCGCGCGACCTGGGCACCTTAGATCACCTTGGATCACCTTGGATCAGGCCGGGTCACGTTGGGTCACACGCTTCGCGGTGGCGTAGCGGCGGCCCTCAGGCCTGTCCGGCGAGCGCTACGCGCGCCGCCTGCAGGCGGCGAAAGTCATCGCCTGCATGGTGGGACGAACGCGTGAGGGGGGAGGACGCCGCGAGCAGGAAACCCTTCTCGCGGGCCGCATCCGCGTACTCGTCGAACTCGGTCGGTTCCACATAGCGCTGCACCGCCGTGTGTCGCGGCGTTGGGCGCAAGTACTGCCCGATCGTGATGAAATCGACTTCGGCGGCGCGCAGATCGTCCATCAGCGCGAGCACCTCGGAACGCGTCTCGCCGAGCCCCACCATGATGCCCGATTTCGTGAAGAGGCCGGGCCGCAGCGAGCGGGCACGTGCCAGCAGCGCCAGCGAGTGGCGATAGTCGGCGCCCGGCCGAACACGCTTGTAGAGGGAAGGGACGGTCTCCAGGTTGTGATTGAAGACATCGGGTGCCGCGTCCACCACTCGCTCGAGCGCGCGCTGCTTGCGCCGGAAATCCGGCGTCAGCACCTCGATGCTGGTCTCCGGCGTGCGTTCGCGAATGGCGACGATGCACTCCGCGAATTGATCTGCGCCTCCGTCTGCGAGGTCGTCGCGATCCACGGAGGTGATGACGACATGGGCCAGCTCCAGCTTCGAGACCGCCTCGGCGAGGTGGGCCGGCTCACTCGCGTCCACGGCATCGGGAAGACCCGTCGCCACGTTGCAGAACGCACAGGCCCGTGTGCAGATGCGGCCAAGGATCATCACTGTGGCGTGCCGCTTCGACCAACACTCCGAAAGGTTCGGACAGGCGGCCTCCTCACAAACCGTATTCAGTGAGAGCTCGCGCATCAGCGCGCGTGTCTCAGCCAGCGCGGGCGAAGACGATAGGCGGATTCGCAGCCAGGGCGGCTTGGGCTCGCGCTGGCGCTCGCCACCAAGCCGGCTCTCCGACTCCGTCCCCTGCTGTCTCACGCCGGCTCCGCCCTAAATGTGAATCGCGCGATCCCAGGCCTGCAGGACCGACTCGTGCATCATTTCCGAGAGAGTCGGATGCGCGAATATCGTCTGCATCAGCTCGGCCTCGGTCGTCTCGAGGTTCATTGCCACCACGAATCCGTGGATCAGCTCCGTCACCTCCGCACCAATCATGTGCGCGCCCAGCAGCTCGCCCGTGCCGGCGTCGAATACGGTCTTCACCAGTCCGTCGGACTCGCCGAGCGCGATGGCCTTGCCATTGCCCACGAAGGGGAAGCGCCCGACCCGCACCTCGATACCCTTCTCCTTCGCCGCGGCCTCGGTGAGCCCGACGCTGGCAATCTGCGGCCGACAGTATGTGCAGCCCGGGATCCGGCTCGTGTCGATCGGATGCACGCCCGCCACGCCCGCGATCCTTTCCGCGGCGATCACACCCTCGTGGGTAGCCTTGTGGGCCAGCCACGGGGGCCCGGCGACATCGCCGATCGCATAGACACCCGCCTCGCCGGTCTCGCACCACTGGTTCGTGACGATATGGGATTTGTCGATCTCGACCCCTGTCCCCTCGAGGCCCAGCTCCTCCACGTTGCCCGCGATTCCGACCGCCATGATGACCCGCTCGGCCTCGACACTGAACGTTCCGCCGGCGGCGTCGGCGATCGTCGCGGTGGCCAACGCATCGCCCACGTCCAGCGACTGCAGCGTTGCGCCCGCGTGCAGCGTGATGCCCTGCCGCTCGAACTGCTTGTGAGCCAGCCTGGAGATTTCCTCGTCCTCGACGGGCAGGATGCGGGGCAGCGCCTCGACGACGGTGACCGCCGCACCGAGATCGCGATAGAAGCTCGCGAACTCCATCCCGATGGCGCCGGAGCCCACGACCAGGATCGAGCCCGGCATGGTCTCGGGCACCATCGCCTCCTTGTAGGTCCAGATGATCTTCCCATCGGGCTCCATGCCGGGCAGCGAGCGCGCCCGCGCGCCTGTGGCGAGGATCACGTTGCGAGCCGAGAGCTGCGCAACCTCGGCCCCATCCTTGTCGACCTGGACGCGGCCGGCGGCCACGAGCCGAGCGTGGCCATCGAAGACGTCGACCTGATTCTTCTTGAGCAGCGACTTCACGCCGGTGTTCAGTCGCTTCGCGACCTTGCGCGAGCGCTTGACGATGTCGGCGATCTCGAAAGTGACCTCCTTGGCCGAAAATCCGTAGTCGCCCAGCCGGTCGAGAATGTGCGCGACCTCGCTCGAGCGCAGCAATGCCTTGGTGGGAATGCAGCCCCAGTTCAAGCAGATGCCACCCAGATGCTCGCGCTCTACGAGCGCGACGCGCAGGCCGAGTTGGTGGCTGCGGATCGCGGCGGGATAGCCGCCCGGACCCCCGCCGATCACCACCACGTCATAGGATTCGTCTGCCATTTCCCTCTCTGCTCCGCCAAGCTCCGCCCAGCCTCGCGTCGGGCACTCCATAGCATCGGCCCCGCGCCGCCGCCCGGACTCGGCACGAGGACTGGGCTATCCTCGCCATCTCGTTGCGGCCGTTGCACGACTCCGGCCGACTCCCGCGCGCCAGGAGACCGGTATGGCCCACGCCCAGCTCGACGATCTCGATCTGGAGATCCTGCACTCGCGCAAGAGCGAGAAGTGGCACACGTACCCGCCCGACATCCTGCCGGCTTGGGTGGCCGAGATGGACTTCCCTCTCGCCGAGCCGATTCGGCGTGTGCTGCAGAAGGCGGTGGACGGCTGGGACGTCGGCTACCCGATCGCCCCGGGTGATACCGGGCTGCGCGAAGTCTTCGCGGCGCGCATGGCGGACCGCTTCGGCTGGACGCTGGATCCGATGCGCGTCGAGATCCTGAGCGAGGTCGTACAGGGGATGTACGTCGCCCTCGAAGCCTTCGCGGGCAAGGGCGAAGGCGCGGTGGTGCAGACGCCGATCTATCCGCCCTTCCTCAGCGCCGTCGAGGAGACCGGTCGGCGGTTGGTGGAGAATCGGCTGGTGGTCGGCGATTCCGGCTGGGCGATCGACTTCGATGAGCTGGAGGCCGGCGTCGATGCGGACACCCGGGTTCTCCTCTTCTGCAATCCCCACAATCCCTCCGGCCGGGTGTTCACGCGCGCCGAGCTGGAGAAGCTGGCCGAGGTGGTCCTGCGCCACGACCTGATCGTGATCGCGGACGAGATCCACTGTGACCTGGTCTTCGACGCACGCGAGTTCATCCCCTTCGCGACGCTCTCAGCGGAGATCCTGGCGCGCACGGTGACCCTCAACTCGCCCAGCAAGTCGTTCAATATCCCCGGGCTGCGCTGCGCGGTGGCGCATTTCGGCGGTCAGGAGCTCCACGACCGCTTCAACGGGCGCTTCCCGCGCCATGTCCGCGGTGGCCTGGGCGTGCTGGGCCTCTATGCATCGATCGCCGCCTGGCAGGAGGGCCAGCCCTGGCTCGATGAGGTGCTTCCTTACCTGCAGGCCAATCGCGATCATCTGATCGAGCAGCTCGCCGCGCGCTTCCCGGCGATTCGCTGCCACGCGCCGGAGGGCACCTACCTGGCCTGGCTGGACTGCAGCGGGCTCGAGCTGCGCGGTTCACCGGCCATGCACTGCATGCGCAAGGGAAAAGTGGCGCTGAGTGATGGGCGCTTCTTTGGCGCTGGATTCGAGTCCTACCTACGGCTCAACTTCGCCACCTCGCGCGCGATCCTGGACCAGGGGCTCGACCGCATGGCAATCGCCTTCGAGGCCTGAGCCCGGCCGAGCTCGCAGGTTGCCAAGCAGCACCACAGCGCGGATCATCGAGTCGAGGCAGCCGGACACGACGCCATGCACGATCACGCACACGACCACTCGTCCAACTCGAATCGACGACGGCTCTCCCTCGTCCTGATCCTGGCCGTCTCCTACTCGGTGGTCGAGATTCTGGGTGGGCTGTGGACGTCGTCGCTCGCGCTGCTGGCCGACGCCTTCCACCTGCTCTCCGACGTGGCCGCGCTGGCACTCTCCCTCTTCGCCGTCTGGATGGCGCAGCGCCCGGCCACGGCTCGCCGCACCTACGGCCACAGTCGCGCGGAGATCCTGGCGGCTCTGGCCAACGGTGTTGGACTCGCCGTGATGGCCGTAATGGTGAGCATCAGCGCGCTCGGGCGCTTCGGCGAGCCGGCGGAGGTGAACGGGCTGGGCGTCGTGTTCTTTGCCACGGGCGCCCTCGTCTACGAGGGCATCAGCCTCTGGCTGCTGCGCGCGGGGGCCGAGCACAATCTCAACATGCGCGGCGCATGGCTGCACGTGATGAGCGATGCGCTGGGCAGCCTGGGTGCGATCGCCGCGGGCCTTGCCATCTGGGCCTACGGCTGGCTCTGGGCCGATCCCGCGGCCTCGCTGCTGATCAGCGCACTGATCCTGCACGCGGCCTGGCGTCTCGTGCGTGAGGCCCTCGACGTCCTGATGGAGACGGCGCCCGCTCACCTCGACGTCGACGAGATCCACACGCAATTGCTGGAACTTGCGGGCGTCCAGAGCGTCCACGACCTGCACGTGTGGACCATCGGGAGCGGCGAGATCTCGCTCTCGAGTCACGTCGTAGCGCCGCGGGAGGGTCAGCCGGACAAGGTGCTGCGCTCCGTGCGCGAGATGCTGCGCGATCGCTTCGACATCGTGCACACGACAATCCAGGTCGAGGAGAACGGCGCCATCAGCACCGAGAGCTCGCTCGACTGCGAGGGCGCCTGCGACGAAACCTAGGGTCTAGTTGACGTCACCCCAGTAGCTGGGCAGTGCGTCGGCGCGCTCGGGATCCACGATGTCCCGAAGTCCCGACGGATACACGCGGGCGGCGCGCAGCATCTCGTGGTCGAGCCACTCTACTGCGACCTGGTCGGTGTCGGGATGCGAGCCGTTCGCCGCTTGATAGTCGCCGGCCACGCGGCACTCGAAGAGGTGCTCGACCTGGTGGGTCGACGCCTCGAGGTAGGAAAAATCATGCTTCGCCGCGATGTAGTCGCGGACGTAGAGCAGGCGGACGACCTCGACCTCGGCACCGATCTCCTCATGGCACTCCCGAACCAAGGTCTCGGCCAGGCTCTCGCCGACTTGCTGGCCGCCGCCCGGAAGCCCGTACCAATCGCCCTCCGCGTCGCGACAGCGGATGAGAAGAAGACGGCCCCGGCGCACGATGACGGCCTTGGCGGCGCTGCGCACACGCTCCATCGAAATCCTCCCTCGATCGCCTTCACCCCGAAGGGATACGCTCTTCGCTCCACAAAGGTCTTCTTGGGGCCGGGGCGACACGGGTGGCCAGCATAGAGTAGGGCCGCGCGCCAGCTGAGACGGCTCGCCCGCTGCGAATGTCCGCTTGTCTCGGTTCTGCGCTGACGGTACTGTCAGTCGCTGACATGTCCGTCAGTTCGTACTCAGCCAATCGGTCCGGGGCCAGAGAGGCCCGATCGCCGCGCCAGAACGCGGCCGAGCGGGCGCGAGCCGCCACGCGGGCGCGGCTGATCGCCGCCGGCAAGGCCCTCTTCGCCGAGCAGGGGCTACACCGGATCACGACTCACGACATCGCCGCGCACGCCGGCGTCGCCGCGGGTACGTACTACAACCACTTCCGCGACAAGGCCGCGCTCTTCAGCGTCATCGCCGACGAGGCGATCGCGGAGCTGATCGAGCGCTTGGATGGCGCCGTCGGGCCAGAGGAGAGCCTGCGCGCGGGCGTGCGGCCGATCGCCGAAGCACTGCTCTCTTTCGCCGAGGACCGGCGCGACCTGATCCGCATTCTCTTCAGCCGCGAGGCCGATGCCGCCGCCATCGAGGCGGACGTGCTCGACCGGCTCGCCGCCCGCATCGCCGAGGGGCGAAGCCGATCCATCGCGCGTGGCGAGATGCCGTCGGGCATCGATCCCACGGTCCTCTCCCAGGCCCTCGTCGGCATGTGGGCGCGGGTCGTGGCGTGGTGGGCCGAGGATCCGTCCCGCGCCCCGCGCGACAGAGTGATCGACACCCTGGTTCAGATTCAGCTCAGCGGGACCCATCCCGCAGCGAGCTAGTGGGCGAATACGAATCACAGCAGACGGAGCCACCCCCAATCTGGAGAGCCATGCCGATGTCGGAACGCATCATCAACTACGACCCCATCTACAACACCGTCGATCGCGACGACTTCGAGTCGCTGGTCGAGGTCGATCGCTACGCGGATCGCACGGATGCCTTCGACGCCATCATCTCGGCCACCGAGGAGCACTTCTGGAATCCGCTCGATCCGCGCTACGTGGACTTCGAGGCCGAGCCCTTCGACCTGGCCGAGCAGACCATCATGCCGCGGGAGTTCTGCATCGAGCTCCAGACCGCGGTGGCCGACGAGCTCGATGAGGCCCAGAAGATTCGGCTGGCGAATCAGAGCACCCGCTTCGTGCTCTCGAGCATCCTACATGGCGAGCAAGGGGCGCTATCCCTCTCCGCCAGCCTGACTTCGATCCTGCGCGACCCCGGCGCTCAGGAGTACGCATCCAACCAGGCCCGCGAGGAGGCGCGGCACGTCACCGGATTCTCGCGCTACGTCGCCCGCCGCTGGGGCACGCCACTGGCCTCGGGACCGACCCTGCGCAACCTGCTGAGCGAGATCGTTCGCTCGGGTGCGGTCTACAAGAAGCTGATCGGCATGCAGATGCTGATCGAGGGCCTCGCCATGGGTGCGTTCGCCACGCTCCAGCGCGACACCCAGGATCCAACTCTAAAGCGCCTGATCCGATTCGTGATGACGGACGAGGCCGCGCACCACAGATTCGGCAAGATCTGGGCCGATCGCACCGTCCCGAAGCTGAACGAGGAGGAGCACGAGTTCGTCGAGAAATGGGCGGCCGAGTGCTTTCAGGTCCTGCTCTTCAATCTGGTCAACTCCGAGCAGAAGCAGGAGATCTATCAAGAGTTCGGGCTGGACTGGCAGTGGGTGCGGAGTGCCGTCATGGAGGCCTTCACCGACGAAGATCGCCGCCGGGACATGACCCAGAGCACGAATATCTTCCGCGTGCTGATCAAGACGCTGCTCAAGGCGGGCATCATCACCGAGCGCACGAAGCACGTCTACGCGCAGTGGGTGGACATGGACGAGCTCGACGCCGAGAGCGACGAGGTCGCGGGCGCGGATGTGGCCCGCGAGGCCACCGAGGTTCTCAAGCAGATCAATTCCGGTCGCATGAAGATGGGTACGCGCTACCGCGTGAACTAGGAGCCCGTACGTGACCGTTTCGAAGCAGAGAATCTCCTTTCGCGGCTCCGACGGCCTCGAGCTGGTGGCGGACGCCTGGGGCGATTCTGGTGATCCGCCCGCACTGCTGCTGCACGGCGGTGGGCAGACACGTCACGCTTGGGCGGGTACGGGCGAGGTCCTGGCCCGCGAGGGTTGGTACGCGGTCTCGATGGATCTTCGCGGCCACGGGGAGAGTGAGTGGTGCCCGAACGGAGACTACCGGCATACCTCCTTTGCGGCGGATACGGCCGCGGTGGCCCGCAGCTTTCGGACGCCGCCGGTGCTGGTCGGTGCCTCCCTCGGCGGGATCTCCTCGCTCTTTGCACTGGGCCACGCCGCCGAGGCCAGCCAACCGCCGATCGCCCGGGCGCTGGTGCTCGTGGACATTGCGACGCGCATGGAGATCGACGGCGCCAAGCGCATCATCGAGTTCATGGGCTCCAACCCCGACGGCTTCGCGAACCTCGATGAGGCCGCCGACGCCATTGCGGGCTACAACCCGCACCGGCCGCGGCCCAAGGATCCGAGCGGCCTCGCCAAGAATCTCCGCCTGCAGCCAAACGGCCGCTACCTCTGGCACTGGGATCCCGCCTTCATCGAAGGTCGTTTCCAGACCGACGCACTGCTGGAGCTCGAGCGCCTGGACGCCGCCGCTCGCGGGCTCACGATCCCGACACTGCTGGTGCGAGGGCGGATGAGTGACCTGCTCAGCGAGTCCGGCGCCAGGGAATTCCTCGAACAGGTGCCGCACGCCCACTTCGTGGACGTCTCCGGCGCAGGCCACATGGTCGCGGGTGATCGCAACGATCGATTCACCCTCGCAGTGGTCGATTTTCTGCGCGAGCAGGTCGCGAAGCCCTCGCACACCGCCTCTTGAGCGAGGACGCAAGGAGCTACGCACCGGCCACCGGGCGCAATCGCGACGTCATCCTGGCCGTGCTGCGCGAAGCGCTGCCCGAGAGCGGACTCGTACTGGAGATCGCCAGCGGCACGGGTGAGCACATCTGCCATTTTGCTGCTGCGCTGCCCAATCTCGTCTTCCAACCGAGCGACCCCGACGCATCGTCGCGTGAGAGCATCGCGGCCTGGACCCGATTCGAAGGCCTGCCCAGTGTGCTCCCGCCACTCGCGCTGGACGTCGAGGCCGATGACTGGGCCGACCAGGTGGAGCGCCCCGACGCC
>JAFDDH010000144.1 GCA_019310975.1 Deltaproteobacteria bacterium
TGGGCGTGCGCCGATTCGAAGGGCGACCGTCTCGGTGCAGATTCAGACCGGACCTTCTCAGCGGACTGGGTGCTTGAAATTCGGTGATCTGAAAGTCAGTGGATGCCACGAGTAGACAGCAATGTCCTCCCAAGAACGATCTGATCGAGTCGATCAAGCAGGACCCTTTCAGAGGACTGGGCAAGCCCGAGCCGCTCAAGGGCCCTCGCCTCAAGGGATGCTGGTCCCGTCGTATCGATCAAGAGCACAGACTGGTCTATCGCATCAAGGATGGTGTCTTGGAGATCATTCAGTGCCGATATCACTATTAGGGTCACCACGCGGAAGGGCCGCTGAACGCCGGACCGGAAGCGGATGGGATGCGGAGATTCGACGAGATACTCCGCTGCGAAATCCGAAACTGGCCGAAGGCGATCGGCCTCTCTGACGCGGCCGTGCCATCTCCCGAGGCTGTGAGGCTCCGGATCGGCGATCAGTCCAGCCAGCCCAACACATCAGCCGTCCGCGGCCTCGCCCGAGAGCATCCCCTCCCCGATCCGACCCAGCATCGAGTCGAAGCGCACACGATCGAGATTCGAGCCGCTGCAGAGCCAATCGGGGTGCCCTGGCGGCTCGGCGAAGCCGAAGTGCCCGGTTGACAAATCTCCATAATTCTATATTAATGGAAGTATGGAAAAACAGAATGTCATCAGCGCGCTGGCGGCGCTCGCTCAGGACACCCGACTCGACGTCTTCCGGCTCTTGGTTCGAGCCGGGCCCGAAGGGCTTGCGGCCGGTGCCATCGCAGACGCACTGGATCTTCCCTCCGCGACGCTCTCCTTTCACCTGAAGGAGCTCAGGAACGCGGGCCTCGCACTCTGCGAGCGCAGCGGGCGCTCGCTGATCTACAGGCCCGACTGCGCCGCGGTGGAGGACATCCTGAGATACCTCACAGAGCACTGCTGTGAGGGAGTCGCCGTCAAGAAGACGCGCCGGTGACGTGCCAGCCAATCAGAGGAGAAAGCGAGATGAGCGAGAGCAAAGTACACGAGGAAGTTTCGCGCACGTATACGGAGGCACTGCGCGCGTCCAAGCAGGGCCAGAGTGGCTGCTGCGGCCCCGCTGCCGAGTGCAGCCCCGCCGCGCAGCTCGCCGGTTACGACGAAGAGCGGGAGGTGTACGCCGAGGCGGCAGCATCCTCGTTCGGGTGCGGCAATCCGCTCGCATTCGCGGGTGTGGAGCCCGGCCAGACGGTGCTCGACCTGGGCTCGGGCGGTGGCTTCGACCTGCTGATCGCGGCCGAGAAGGTGGGTCCCGACGGGAAGGTCATCGGAGTCGACATGACCGAGGCCATGATCCAGGCGGCGCGCGAGGCGGCCGCGCGCGCCGGTCATACCCACATCGAGGTGCGAAAGGGCCTGATCGAGGAGCTTCCAGTGGAGGACGCGTCGGTCGACTGGGTGATCTCCAACTGTGTGATCAACCTGTCCCCCAACAAGGACAAGGTGTTCCGCGAGATCCATCGCGTGCTCAAGCCCGGAGGGCACATCGGCATCTCAGACATCGTCGTACAGGATCTACCGGCCTGGATTCGCGAGAGCACGGTCGCCTATGCGGGTTGTGTCGCCGGGGCGATCTCCGAGGAGGAGTATCTCCAGGGTCTTCGCGACGCGGGCCTCGCGGACGTCGAAGTCGGCGAACGGCTGGTCTACGAGGCAGCGCAGGTTCGCGCGATCATCGAGAGCGACCTGGCGGACCTGCTGGCTGATTCGGAGCTGATCGAAAAGGGCCTGGCCGCAGTCGAAGGCAAGGTCTGGAGCGCGAGGTTCGTCGCCCGCAAGCCGGAGGCCGAGGCGGAATCGCTCAGCGGGCTGAGCGGGCTTAGCGAGAAGGAGAAGACACTGATCGCCCTGTCCGCAGCCATCGGGGGTGGCTGCCGCATCTGCGCGGAGAGACTCAACGACTTCGCCCACACGGCCGACGCCACCCCCGAGGAGATCGAGCGGTCCCTCGCGGCGGGTCTGCGCCAGCGCGACCGCGCTACGCAGCTGATGCGTGACAAAGCCGGCGCGCTCCTGGGTCGGGCCGTCGGCGTCGAAGGCGGCGCCAATGCGGCGCCAACCCGTCTGGAATCACTCGGCAGACTCGCCGCCTCGACGGCGTCAAACTCCGCGCCGCACGCACTCGAGCACGTCGATGCCGCATTGGCGGCCGGCGCAACGCGGTCCGAGGTCAAGGTTGCGATCGGCATCGCGCGAACCGTGCGCTCGAAGGCGCAGGGCTTCTCGGATGCGGAGCTCAGCGAGACGCCCGCCGAAGGCACCGGATGTGGCTGCGGGTAGATGAGGCCCGCGCGCAGGGATTGGCCGTGGCGGGATCAGAAGGGCAGCTTGAAGCCCGGCACGGGCAGGCCGGAGCCGCTGCCCAGCACCTGCTCTCCCAGATCCATGCGCCCGGCGAGCTCGCTCTGAATGCCCTGCATCCCCAGGCGGTCCTGGCCCAACGCGGCGAGGGGGCCGGCGGTCTGACCGCGTACGGCCTCCTCGAGCTGCGCGTTCACCCGGGCGAGCTGCGAGCGCACCAGCGAGCCGGTGGCCTGGGCGAGCAGGCGGTCGAGGTCGGGCGAGCGCAGCGCCAGCTCGGGAGCATCGAGGCGGCCACGCACGTCTGCCTCGAGGCGCAGTGCGCGAACGCCGGCCAACGCATCGGCCAGCGCCGAGGCGACGGCGCCCGAGTCGGCGAACTGGGGGGCGAGACGGGCTTGGGAGAGGCTCGCGCGGGCGTGCGCATCGATGCCGTCCACGCCGCGCGTCGCGTCCAGATCGAAGTCGAGGAGCCCTTCCTCGAGTCGCAGCGCCCAGTCCGGATTGCTGGAGAGCGCCATCTCGGCGAGCCGGTAGCCCTTGAGCCGCAGCGTGAGAGTCTCATTCCAGGCGCCGGGCTTCACGTGATCGAGCGCGGCATCGAGCTCGACGCCGACCAGCCCCGCCAGCTCCGCCGCCTCGAAGTGGGCCCGCAGCGGGCGTCCCCAGGCCGGCTGGTCGGGCGTGATGTCCGTGATCTCTCCCTCGAAGGCGCCCGCCTCGATCTCCACCCCGACGCGTACGCGGCGGATCAACAGATCCGGGGTCGGCGAGCGCTCGGGGAAGCGGACGTCGACGCCGGCACCGCGCAGCGGCTCCACCACCTCCGGCCCGGCCTCGCCAGCGGTTGCGGCCGCGGCGCGCGCCACGAAGGGCTCGACGCGTTGCCACCAGCCCAGCCACTGCTCTATCCGCGTCGCCACCATCGGGCCCAGCAGCCGGCCGCCCAGATTCGCAAGGCCCTGCATGGAGAGTCCGTAGCGCTCGCGCAGCCGCTCGAGATCCTGCGCAGGCGCCTTCGCGGCGCGCTCACTCAGCTCGCGCATCCGCGCCAGGTCCTTGGGCAGCTCGTCGGCGGCCTGCTGGAGGCGTGCCAGGTCGGCCTCGATCTCGCCCTTCAATGTGGCGATGTCGCCGGCGGCGCCCAGCGCCCCGAGCGAACCACCGCTGGCGCTGCGCTTCAGCGCCTCGAAGCGCCGCCGGTACTCCTCGAAGCGAGCCTCGTCGGGCAGCTCGTCCAGGCGCCGGCGCCAGCGCGACTCCATCTCGCTGATCTCGCTCTGCGCCGACTCGATGATGCGCAGCGACTCCAGCTGCTCGTCCGCGAGCAGTGCCGCGGGGTCGGGCAGCTCGAGAGCGGGCAGCTCGAACTCGCCCACCAGCGACTCGACGACGTCCTTGGAGGCCTCGCCGGCGGCGCGCAGCCAGCGCCGCTCCAGCGCGCCCGAGCGCTCGCGCGCGGTGCCGAAGCGCAGGCCGTCGGCGCTGAGCTCGTGTACGTCGACCCGGCGCTGCAGCAGCGCCGTGGCGACCAGGTCGGCGTGCAGCCGGCGCAGCTCGAAGGCATTGCGCATCGGCTCGTCGGGGTCCGTGACCTGCAGGCGGTGGAGGGTGATGGAGAGCGGTGCGAAGCCGACCTCCGCCGCGTCGAGCTCGACACGAGCACCGACGATCTCCGTGCCCGTCTCCTCGATGGCGCGCTCCACCAGCCAGTCGAGCAGCAGCCAGACGAAGAGCAGCCACACTGCAATCAGCGCCACGAAGACCCCCAGACCCCAGCTGCGGATCCAGGACATCGCTCAGCTCCTCCAGTCCGACGTCGCCTGCCACATCGAGTAGAGGCGGCTGGCCCGCAGCATCCGGGCGATGCGCGTCTGCTTGACCCACGCCACCACGGTCTCGCGGTAGCGCACGATGAGGCGATTGCAGAGCAGCACGAGCGGCACGAATGCGATCAGGGAGACGACCCCGCTGCCCATCACGATGCTGTTGTTGAAGCCCGAGAGACGTCCGAGCGAGGTATTGTAGAGCGCGGTCCACGCTGGCTGCAGGGGCCCCGCGGTGAGCACCGAGAGACCGATGGAATGAAAGAGCGGATCGAGCGCGAAGGCCAGTGCGGAGAAGAACGCAAAGCCCAGCAGGAAGGCGGCGAGGTTCACTCGCAGCACGAGCACCAGCAGAAGCACGAGCAGGTTGTGGAGCGAGTAGAGGGGCGTGAAGCCCATCAGCATGGCGAGGCAGAAACCCAGGGAGATCTGGGCCGGCGCCGTCTCGGAGCTCAGCACGCGTAGGAGCTTGATGAGCGAGTTCACCCCTGGTTGGCCTCCCACACCGTGCGGTCGACCCGACGGCCGCCCACGCGTCCCCTCGCCGACGCAGCGTAGCATGCAACCCGGCCGCTTACGCGCGACCCCGCACCGGTACAGGCCCTCCATGGCCACGGTGGTAGTGCTCCGACTCGCAACGATCGAGCGCGATAGAATTGCGGGAGAGGGGGGATCCCATGACCGACCCTACGATCGTCTCACTATTCAACCAGCGAGTCGACGAGCTCGCCTCGCAGCCGGCACTGCATCAGAAGACCGATGACGGACACTGGGAGGTGCTGACCTGGTCCGAATACGGCGCCGATGTGCGCGCCATCTCACGTGCCCTCGCCAGCGACGGGGTCGGCCCCGGAGATGGCGTCGCCATCCTGTCGACCAACCGGCGCGAGTACCACCTCGTAGACATGGCCGCCCTGTCGCTCGGGGCGATCGCCGTGCCCATCTATCAGACGAACTCACCGGAGCAGGTTCGCTACGTCCTCGAGCACTCCGACGCCAAGATCGTCTTCTGCGAGAACACTGAACAGTGCGCCAAGGTCGCACAGATCCGGGCCGGGCTCTCGCAGCTGAAGAAGGTCGTGACGTTCTCGGACGGCAGGAGCGACGAGGTCTACGCGGAGCTGCTCGAGAGGGGGCGTGAGCTCGATGCCGCTGACCCGAGCGCGTACATCGAGAGCTCTGCGAGTGTGAAGCCCGACGACATCGCCTGCCTCATCTACACGTCGGGAACCACCGGGCCGCCCAAGGGCGCCATGTTGACGCACCAGAACGTCGTGTGGACCGGCGACTCGCTGGCTCAGCTCTTGAATGTCGACAGACCGTCCTTCCTCTCCTTTCTTCCCCTCGCACACATCGCCGAGCGGATGGTGAGCCACTACGGGCAGATCCGGTTCGGCGGGGAGACCTGGTTCGGGGGCGGTGCGGCGACCCTGCGCGAAGACCTCGCCGAAGTGCGCCCCACCATCCTCTTCGCCGTGCCACGCATCTGGGAGAAGGTCGAGTCGGCGCTGCGCCACCGCTTCGAGCAAATGCCCGGGCTCCTGGGACGCCTCGCTCAGCAGAACCTCGCCGTCAACGGCCGGCTCGTCGACACCAGGCAGGCCGGTGAGCGGCCGCGGCTCCTCGACCGCCTGATCGGACCCCTGCTCGACAGAGTGGCCGGCGCCAAGGTCCGCTCGCAGCTGGGGCTCGACCTGGTCACCGACGCGATCTCCGGGGCTGCGCCCATCGCACGCGAGACGCTGGCCTTCTTCCACGCCCTCGGCATTCCGATTCGTGAGGTGTATGGACAGACGGAGGGGACCGGGCCGACCTCGCTGATGCCGAGGGACGACATCCGTCTCGGGACCGTGGGCAAGGCGATTCCGGGTGTCGAGATCAAGATCGCCGCGGACGACGAGATCCTCTTCAGGGGCGGCAACGTCTTCAGCGGGTACTACAAGAACGATCAGGCGACGGCCGACACCGTGATCGATGGTTGGGTTCGTTCTGGCGACCTGGGTCGCCTCGATGCCGACGGCTTCCTCTCGATCATCGGCCGAAAGAAGGACCTCATCATTACGGCCGGCGGCAAGAACATCTCGCCGCAGAACATCGAATCGGCCCTGCGGGCCCATGAAGAGATCGGCCAGGCCGTCGTCATCGGCGATGGCCGGAGGTTCATGTCGGCCCTGATCACGCTCGATCCTGAGGGCATCGAGACATTCGCGAGGGAGAGAGGGGGCTCGGCCGACCCCGTGGCACTCGTGGCCTCGGACGATGCTCGTGAACTCGTAGAGCGAATCGTCGACGACGTCAACGCGCGACTGTCGAACGCGGAGGCCATCAAGAAGTTCACGATCCTTGCGCACGACTTCTCCCAGGAGACCGGTGAGCTCACACCGACGCTGAAGGTCATGCGCCACGTCGTGAGCGAGAAGTACGCTGCCGAGATCGAGGCGATGTACGAGTGATCCATCTCGCCGCTCGACTCGGCCGAGCGGTTTGCTCCTCTACGGGCTTTGGCCCTTCTGCTCCTCGTGCCGGGCCAGCTTCTCACTCAGATCCCGGACCCGGCTGGACATGTTCTCAAGGATGTGAAAGACCAGCGAGGGGTCCTCCTGGACCCGGCGCAGGAAGCCCCGCTTGTCCACCGTGAGGATCCGGGTCACGCCCCGCGCGCGCACCGTCGCGGAATGGGGTGCGCGATCGAAGATTGCCATCTCGCCGATGACCTCGCCCTCGCCGCGCACCGCCAGAAAGACTTCGCGGCCGCCCTTCTCTACGAACACGTCCACCTGACCCGCCTGAATGACGTGCATGCAGTCGTCGCGACCCCCTTGGCGTACGACGATCTCGCCATCGCGATAGATCCTGCCCAGCTCTCCCCTGGCCATGGCATTCCCTCGACATTGCTAGATGCAAAGGCCGTGCCGCCGCTGGATCGCTCGCGCATGCACGCGCAGGCCCGCAGCCGCAGATCTGGTGACCAATGTCCCACTTTCGATTCTGTCAATGCCGCATAATGCCTCATAGGAATGTGGCACCTGCTCGATGCGATGCTCGGGCGAGCGAACGTGAGTAAATCAAACTCGTGCGAGACACACCGATGATTTACAATCGAGCTGTCTTCTGCTGAGTATCCCGATGCGAAGCTACGCGAAGCGCCCAACCGCAGCCGCGAGCTTGGCACCCGCGGCCCGAGGTGCCGACAGCCGCCTACGTCTCGGCGATGGAGACCGGGTGGCGATCGTCGGCGGGGGGCCGGCCGGATCGTTCTTTGCCTATTTTCTCCTCGGACTGGCAGACACCATGGGACTCGAGCTCGAGGTCGACATATTCGAGCCCCGCCACTTCACCCACAGCGGTCCCGCCGGCTGCAATCACTGCGGCGGCATCGTTTCAGAGTCCCTCGTGCAGCTGCTGGCGACCGAAGGAATCGAGCTGCCACCGACCGTGGTCCAGTGGGGAATCGATTCCTACGTCCTCCACTCGGACGTCGGAACCGTCCGGATCGACACGCCTCTTCGCGAGAAGAGGATTGCAGCGGTCTTTCGCGGGAACGGCCCCAGGGATGCCCCTCTCACCGACCAGGAGAGCTTCGATCGTTTCCTTCTGGACCTGGCCGTAGAGCGCGGAGCCCGCGTGGTCCCCAAGCTGGTCAACGGGATCGAGTGGGAGGGCGGCTACCCGCACCTCCAGCACCCGGACGGGACGGCGGAACGCTACGAGCTGGCGGCGATCGGGGTGGGCATCAACAGCAACCTGCTGAGCGTCCTGGAGAGCTCGGACATCGGCTATCACCGCCCCAAGACCACCATGACCTACATCTGCGAGTTCCTTCTGGATCGGGAGACCATCGAGAAATACTTGGGCACTTCGATGCACGTCTTCCTGCTCGACATGCCGCGCATCAAGTTCGCAGCGCTGATTCCGAAGGGCGAAGTGGTCACGATGTGCATGCTGGGAGACGAGATCGACCTCGAGCTGGTGGAGTCGTTCCTGAACTCTCCCGAAGTCCGCCAGTGCTTTCCTCCCGGCGACCTGCCGGCCCAAGCCTGCAATTGCTCACCCTTGATCAACATCGGCAGCACGGCGCAACCCTTTGCTGACCGCCTGGTCTTCCTCGGAGATTCCGGAGTCACGCGGCTCTACAAGGACGGCATCGGGGCCGCCTATCGGACCGCCAAGGCGGCAGCGACGACAGTGGTATTCGAGGGGATCTCCGCCGAGGATTTCCGGAAACGCTTCTGGAAGGTCAGCCGAAGCATCTCGTTCGACAACGCACTCGGAAAGCTCGTCTTCGCGGTCAACGACATCCTCAAGAAACGTCGCTTCTCACGGCGCGCCATCTTCCGGATGACAGCTTTGGAGCAGCAGAGCACGACGGCGCCCAGGCACATGAGCGGAGTGCTCTGGGACCTGTTTACGGGCAGTGCGCCCTATCGAGAGGTTCTGGCCAACACGCTGCATCCGGGCTTCATTGCACACATCTCATGGAATCTTGTGGTCAGCCTCTTCTCCGGAGCGGGCCGACGACCCGGAAAGTCTGCGATCGATGAGGGGCGGGGAACGAATGGAAGATCGACCGAAGACTGATCTGCGGCAACAGCCGGAACAGCGGGCGCAGGCATCGCCCTGCGGCGTCGGCTGCAAGAGTGGCGCCGACGTGCGGGGCTGGATCACGACGATCGCGCAGCGAAGGAACCTCGGGCTGAGCGACCCCGAGGCCTACGCGCGCGCCTGGCGAATGATCGTCGACGTCAACCCCTTTCCGGCCACCATGGGAAGGGTGTGTCCCCACCCGTGCGAATCCGGCTGCAACCGCATCGGCAAGGACGAGGCGGTATCCGTAAACCAGATGGAGCGCTTCCTCGGTGACTGGGCGCTGCGAGCCGACATGTCGCTGGAGCGGCTGGAGACGGACGAGAAGCCCGAGTCGATCGGTGTCATCGGTTCGGGCCCGGCCGGCCTCTCCTTTGCGTACCAGATGGCGCGACGCGGCTACGCCGTCACCCTCTACGAGCGGAACCCGAAGGCGGGCGGGATGCTTCGCTACGGAATCCCCGTCTACCGGCTGCCGGAAGCGGTTCTGGATGCGGAGATTCAACGCATTCTCGACCTGGGCGTGGAGCTGAAGCTCGATACGCGGATCGGACGAGACATCAGCGTGGAGCAGCTGGAATCCCTGCATTCCATCGTCTTCCTGGGAATCGGCGCCCAGAGCGGGCGAGTGCTGGGGATCCCCGGCGAGCCGGGCCCCGGGTCATGGACTGGAACCGAGTATCTGCGCCGTGTCAATCAGGGAGAGCGGGTCGCTCTGGGCCGCAGGGTCGCCGTGATCGGTGGCGGCAACACCGCCGTCGACGCCGCCCGGGCGGCGCGCCGCGGCGGCGCCGAGATCAGCCTCTTCTACCGCCGAACGCGCGCCGAGATGCCGGCCATCGCGGGCGAGATCGACGAGGCAATCGAGGAAGGCATCCAGCTCCGGTATCTGGTGGCACCCACGGAGATCATCCGCAATGGCGAGACCCTGGAGTCGCTGGTGCTCACGAAGATGAAGCTGGGGGCGGCCGACGCCTCCGGGCGACGGCGACCGCTGCCGGTGGCCGGATCGGAATACCGCGTCGGCGTCGATTCGGTGATCGCAGCAGTTTCCCAGGAATCCGACTGGTCGGGTCTCGAGCCCTACCATTTCGATGCGGACGCGTCGCCGGTCGAGAGGTCCGGGAAGACTGCCGAACACGTTTGGGCGGGTGGCGACGTGTTGGGTCTCGGCGTCGCCGGCACCGCCATCGGTACTGGCCGGAGGGCCTCGGAGGCAGTCCACGCTCGCCTGCGTGGCCTGCTCGAGCCGGCCCTCGATCCGCCCGATCCAATCGCAGTCGGGCCGGCCAAGCTCGACCACTACGCGGAACGGCCCCGGGCGGCTCCCCAGGCCCTTCCCGCTTCGGCGCGGTTGCAGCAGCCCGATGCGGAGATTCATCTGGGTCTCAGCGAAGAACAGTTCCTGGAGGAGGCGTCCCGCTGCCTCTCCTGCGGCCAGTGCTTCGGCTGTGAGCAGTGCTGGATGTACTGTTCGCACAACTGCTTCACGCGCCTGGAAGACGTCAAGCCGGGCATGTACTACGCAGTGGCGCTGGAAGCCTGTCAGGCCTGCGGCAAGTGCATCGACATCTGCCCCTGTGACTTCCTTCAGATCCGGTCACTCGAAGCTCCGGCATGAGCGCACGAACCGGCTCCACC
>JAFDDH010000366.1 GCA_019310975.1 Deltaproteobacteria bacterium
GCATGGCCACGGAGCCTCGTCACTCGCTCGAGAGGTGGCGAGCATAGCTAATTTGACAACGGAGCGCGTCGTATATAAATTTCTCTACAACCAGAGGGAGACGACGAAGCGTGCCGGAATCGACTTCATCGCCCACCGCGGAGGCCCGCCGGGGCCGCCCGCGTGATGAACGCATCGACCGGGCCGTCCTCGACGCGATCGGTCAGATGATCCTCGAGGGGGGCTACCGGTCCCTCTCCTTCGAGGGCGTTGCGGCCCGCTCCGGTGTCACGAAGAACACGGTCTACCGCCGCTACCCCGCCAAGGCAGATCTCGCGCTGGCCTTTCTCGATCGGACGCATCCGCGTCTGCCGGAGCCCGACCCGGACGCGAGCGTCGACGACAATATTCAACGGATGCTGCGCCGGATGGTGCAGCAATTCGATCGCGATCCAACCCTGATCGGTGTGATCTCCAGCCTCGCCGGGGAGGAGCAGTCCGACGCCCAGCTGCGCTCCGTGGTCAATCGCTACTCGACGGAGCGACTGCAGCCCCTCTTCGAGGCGCTTCGGCTCGGCGTCGAGCACGGGGAGCTGCCGGACCGGACAGACGTGGAGGTCGCCGCCCTACTCCTCTACGGCCCGGTGCTCGCGGAGTACATGCTCCACGGCCCCGTGACTCTCGATCAAATCGAGCGCATGGTGGCGACCGTGTTGAGCGGTCTGCGCAACTTCCCTGCGAACTCGAGCGAGCGCGAAGTGGGAATCGAGTGAGGGTCGAGGGCGGTCCCGCCGAGGGCCCTCGAGACGAGCCAGAACGAACGATGTCCGCTGACGGATCAGGAAGGCTCTTCTGCGCCGGACGGGTTTCGGGCAAAGTCCGTGGGGCTCTCGCCGGTCCAGCGACGAAAGGCCTTGTGGAAGGCGCTCCCATCGGAGAAGCCGAGTGCGAAGGCCACCTCCTCCACCCCACGCCGCTCCTGGGCGAGATAGCGCCGCGCCAGCTCGCTGCGCACTTCGTCGAGGATGCGCTTGTAGCTGGTGTTCTCCGCTTCCAGGCGGCGACGCAGGCTCCGCGCGCTGGTTCCGAGCGCTTCGGCCACCGCCTCCGCCGAGGTTCCCGACGGAAGCAGCGACGCGATCTCGTGGCGCACGCGGCTCTGAAGATCGTCTCCCAGCGGGAGCCTTGCAAGGAGCTCTTGGGCGTGGCGCTCCAAGGCCTCGACCAGCGCCGGGTCGGAAGCGGGATTCAGTTCATCGGGCATGGAGGCGGGGAAGACCACGCCATCGTGGCTGGCTTCGAAGTGCACCGGTAGCTCGAGAATTCGCTCGTATTCGTCTGCGTGGTCCGGCGGGGGGTAGGCGAACAAGGCCTGCTCGGGGCCCCAGGAGCGCGACCCGACGGCCCGAGTCATCTGCACCAGCGTCCCCACCGCATACTCACGCGTGGGACGCGAGATCTCGATGCTGGGCTTCCAGTGAAAGCGGACGATGGAGCGTTCGTCGTTGGCATCGAGGCTGATATCCGCAAGCTCCGTCATCAGGGGTACCAGCTCGCGGGCGGTCTCGAAGGCCGACCGGCCATCTCGACTCGCTGCGGCGATGTAGGCGAGAAGACCGATCTCCGCCGTCTCTACCAGCCGCGCGGCTCGCAGCGCTAATGCGGGGTCGCCCGTGGCTTCGATGGCCGTCTGCCAGAGCCGCTCCACCCTCCTGTAGTCAAGGGGCGCATCGAGGTCGCGCAGCGCCTTTCGCTCGATTCCCAGGCACGAGAGGGCGCGCTCCTCCGGGAATCCCAGTGCACTCAGGTGGTTGAGGATGGGCGCGACCGATCGCATGAACGACATCTGCTCGGGCACGGCAGCAAGCGTAACGCCGGAGGACGAGAATCGCTCAGGGTGTCGTTGAGGCGGATTGGTTCCGGGGTCTGGCCGCAGCGGACACGCATCATGGCCAGCCCCGACAGATTTTCCATCCGCCACCGGCCGGCCGTTCGCAGCCGTCCGAAATGGACAGCCGCACCGGCCACTGCGGACCGGGAGAGGCGAGAGGGTGGGCATATGTTGGCTCCACCACCCCTCGACGCCCCACGGACAGGGCACGCTGGGATGACCGGGGCACTCTGTCGCAGTGACCTCGCCAGGGGGCGCGCGAAGATGCTGTCTCATTTCGAGGTGATGGAGGACGAGTGCATCGGCTGCGCTCTGTGTAAGGAACGAGCCCCCGAAAACTTCGAGATCGTCGAAGGCCGAGCCGTCGCACGCGTCACCTCGCAGCCCTCAGGCCGGGAGGAAGAGGAGGCCTGCTTGGAGGCCGCCGAGTTCTGCCCGATCGGCGCGCTCTCTGTCACGGCCCCGCAGGAGTCGGACGAGTACTCACTCGAGGCGGCCGTTGCGGCCACGGCCTCGCCCTGATCGCGGTTTTCAGCGCAGTTTGAGAGGAAGAATCGATGGATTTCGAAGAGATGATCATACCCATCAAGACGCTGTGGAGATTCGACTACGAATCCAACGTGAAGGCTCTTCGCGACCTCTACGAGGTGGCGAAGAAGGAGCAGTGGAATGCCGCCACCGACATTCCCTGGCACCTCGAGACCGATCCGGCCCAGGTGGGCGAGGTCGCGGGGCCGGGCGGGGATCCACTCAAGGAGTTCGATTTCATCAGCGATCTTCCCGAGGAGAAGAGGATCGAGCTCTCCAAGCGGCGCTCCGCGTGGACGCTGTCGCAGATGCTGCACGGCGAGCAGGGGGCGATGCTCTGCTGCGGGCAGCTCGTGGAGGTCGTCCCGGACATCGACGGCAAGCTCTACGCTTCCACCCAGGTGATCGATGAGGCTCGTCACGTCGAGGTCTTCCACCGCTACATCCAGCGTCTCGATCGCGTCTACCCCCTCATGGGCGCCCTGAGGGAGCTGCTGAACGCCATCTTGGAAGCCGATATGTGGCAGAAGAAGTGCGTGGGCATGCAAGTCATCGCGGAGAGCGTCGCGATGGGGGGCTTCAAGATGATGAAGGAGGGAACCAACGACGAGGTCCTCAAGCAGGTGGTGGAGCTCACCGCCCAGGATGAGGCGCGCCACGTCTCCTACGGTCTGATCTACATGAAAGAAGAGCTTCCGAAAATGTCGGACGAGGATCGCGACGAAGTCGAAGACTTCGCGCTGGCCGCCCTGCGGATCATGTGCGACCCGCAGAAGCAGATGGAGACCGCCGAGCCGCTCTTCAACATCTTCCGTGAGGTGGGCGTCGACATGAACGTCGCAATGGAGGAGATGCAGGTGAAGTTCGCGGATCCGGACTTCGTGGCACGCCAGCCGAATCCCTTCAAGCTCTACGCCATGCCACAGCTGGACCGCCTGGGACTGATCACGGATCGGACGGCTCCGGCATACCGCGAGATGGGGCTGCGCGACTAGGAGCGGAGTTCACGAAGAACCTCGAGGATTGTCGAGCCGACGCTGGGCTCAGGAGGTGGAGCTG
>JAFDDH010000367.1 GCA_019310975.1 Deltaproteobacteria bacterium
CTCATGAAGACAAGTCTCGACCAATACTGCATCAACGTGACCAATCTCGAAAAATCGGTTCACTTCTACGAGACGGTGCTCGGATTCGAGGTTACTCATCGAATCGAAATCCCAAATGTGACCGAGGTGGTGCTCGCGGGAGCCAATGGCCATCGGATCCAACTGGCCTGGCACCACGACCACGAGGGCCCAATCGACCACGGCAACGGATTCTGGAAGCTCTACCTGAGTACCGACGATTGCAAGGGTCTGTATCAGCGCTGTATCGACGCGGGGATCGAGTCGATCTCGCCGCCGGAGCGGCTCGAACACTGGCCTGTGACCGCAGCGTTCGTCAGTGACCCCGACGGCTATCAGGTCGAAATCCTCGAACACCACGGAGAAGCTCCCGCGATCAGTGGCCCTGGTTCTGGCTAGCTGGCGAATCCGATGGCTCGGCTATCGCTCGTCGATTAATGGCTGGAGTCGCGCGCGTCGCTGACCCTCCTCGACGATCAACTCCATCGCCTCGACGGCGCGCGGGTCGCTGGGGTCGTCGAGCATGCCGGCCCGCGCGTCGCGCAGCCCTCCGTCCATGATGATGTAGGAGCCGGTCATGAATTCGGCATCCGGGCCGACGAGGAAGGCGACCAGGCCCGCAATGTCCGACGGCCGCCCCACGCGCCCCGCAGGTGTGATCTGCTCGACCGACTTGCGAATTGGCCCGTCCTCTCGCCCCGCCAACATCTGTGCAAGTGGCGTCTCGATGATGCCGGGGCCGATCGCGTTGACCGTAATGCCGAACTTGCCCAGCTCCTGTCCCCAGCCGCGCACCATCATGCGCACACCCGCCTTGGTTGCGGAATAGCCCCATGACATCTGGCCGACGAGCTCGGCAGCCAGCGACGCCATGCACACGATGCGTCCGCCGCGGCCGAAATCGACCATCCGCTTCGCCGCCGCCTGCACGGTGAGAAAGACCCCGGTCAGGTTCACATCCACCTGGTCCTGCCAGTCCTTGACCGTCATGTCGAGGATCGTGCCTCCGCGCGCGATTCCTGCGTTGGCGACCGTGATGTCGAGGCGACCGAGGGCGTCGACGGCGGACGCAATCGCCTCGTTCACGGATCGTTCCGACGCGACGTTGGTCTGGACGACATGGGCTCTGCGGCCAGCTGCGCGGACCCGTTCGGCGGTCTCCTGCGCGCCCCGGACGTCGATGTCGGAGACCGCGATGTCCGCTCCCTCGTGCGCCAGACGCTCCGCGATGCCGCGCCCGATCCCCGACCCCGCTCCCGTGATAAATGCAACCTGCCCGTCGATACTGCCCATTCTTCTCACCTCCTCAGTCGATCCCGTACACCAGCGCGGCGTTGTCGTGAAAGATCTTCTTCAGTGTTTTCTCGGGCAAGTCGGCAAATTCTCGCTGGGCATACGTGCGGGGACGCTCCGCGACCGTCTGCGGTCCCGGTGCCATGCAGGTGGGATGAGGGTAGTCGGTCTCGAAGAGGATGTTGTCGGGGAAGATCCTGGCCGCCGTTCGCGCGCCTTCGCACTCGAACCAGAAGCAGGCGTAGATCTGGCGTCGGAAGTACTCACTTGGCAGCAGGTCATACTCGGGGTGTTCCTTCGTGATCCCGCTGTTCTGCCACTGCCAGTCGAAGGCTTCCAGCAGGCTGGTGAGCCACCCAACGCCGCTCTCTACCGAGACGAAGCGCAGGCTTGGGAAGCGCGAGCACACACCGCCGAAGATGAGCTCGGCGATGCTGCGTGCATTCGCCACGAAGAGCAGCGACGAGGCGCGGGCGAAATTCGCCTTGGTGCCGATGTCAGAGGGGTCGTTGATAAGGTCGGACATGTCTCCGCCACCGATGTGGAAGTTGATCGACGAACCTGCCTCATCGGCGGCACGCCACACCGGATCCCAGTGTTTGTGCGCGATCCCGGGTAGGCCGTGGGCCTCGGGTACGTTTGGAAAATTGACCGCCCGGTGCCCCAATGCAGCACAGCGCTCGATCTCCTTCACGGTTTCGTCGACGTCCCAGAAAGGGGTTGCGGTGACGGCGATGAGCCGATCGGGACTCTCGCTCACCCACTCGGTGAGGAAGTCGTTGTAGGCGCGGACGCAGGCCAGCATCAGCTCCGGCTCTTTCAGCGAGAGGAAGCTCTGAGCACCGAAGCCGCCCACATTCGGGTAGAGGAGCTGGGCGTAGATGCCTTCGTCATCCATGTACTGGATGCGGGCTTTCGCATCCCAAGCCGCCTTCGGGCACTCATCGAAGGTGGCGCGGCTCTCGGGGATCGTTCCGTCGAAGCCAGCGTAGGTGTAGATCCCGGGAGTGCCCACGAACTGGTCGTTGATCATCCAGAGGTCGTAGCCATTGAGGCGGACCATATGCGGGACGCGATCCGCCCATTTCTTCGACACGCGCTTGGTCCAGACATCAGCGGGCTCCGTGATGTGGGCATCGACGTCGATCACGCGGATGCGATCGAATAGGTCACTGGTGGGCGCCGGATCGGTCGTCATGATGCCTCCAAGTCGAATCGGGGGTGATGTGCAAGCCCGAACCATACCCCGATCCACCATGGGCTGCGTCGAGCTCGGTCATCCCCTGCAGCAGCGGCGGCGCGGCGAGGGATCGACTCGCCGGCCAGCTTCTGCCGTATTGCGCCCTTCGCAGAGTTTCAGTAACGAGATGTTCTGGTGATGGACTGGTGTGTCAGTTCAGGGAGCGAGCGCCATGTCACTCGAGGGTCAACCAGCTCTGCGTAGGGAATGGGGCTCTGGGCTTCGCAACCTGGGGCACTTTGTCACTGGATCGGGCGGGCTCGACAGCGCCATGGAGGCCATGTTCGCCTTGGCGGGACCGACCGTCGAGCGGGAGTTCACGAAATTCGCCACTCATCCTGTGGGGCAGAAGCTGTTGGCACAGTCTCCCCGCTCGGATCTGAACGCCCTGCTCGGCGACGACGTCAGCCTGGGTGCCATGCCGAAGGGCAGCTTCGCCGACGCGTATCTCGTGTACATGGATGATGAGGGCATGGCCCCAGCCGCCGCGTTCCTCGAGGCGGCCGGTCTCGACGAGAAGGCAAAGCGCTTTGGCTGGAGCGACGATCAGCTCTGGTTCGTGAGGCGCATGGCGAATAGCCACGACCTCTTTCACGTCCTCGGCGGCTACGATCGCACGATCACCGGCGAAGTCGGTGTCGACGCCTACACGGCCGGTCACATCCCGCTGATTCCGATCCGCCTGATGATGGTGTACTTCCTGATCCTCAAACCGTCGCAGCCCATCGGCTGGGCCCGATACGTCTTGAACTCCTACCGTCACGGGCGCAGCACGCCCTCTCTCTTCTGCGTCGACTACGAAGCCGTGCTGCCACTACCCCTCGCTGAGGTGAGGCGCCAGATCGGTATCCCGAGCTTCGAAGAAATCCACTGGCGCGGCATTCCTTCGAAGGGGAGAATGCTCA
>JAFDDH010000145.1 GCA_019310975.1 Deltaproteobacteria bacterium
CGTCGAGCTCCCTGGACCACCGCACCTCGATACCGTCACTGACCAGGAGCGTGCCGCCCATGGCCGCGAGTATCGGCGCTCGTGTGCGGCGCGGCCAGCCCGCCACCGGGGCGAGCTCGCATGCGAGACCGGATCACGCCGCCGAAGCGCTCGACGCGGCGAACAAGGCGGTGGCGATCACAAAGACCGAAAGGACCGCGTAGGCAATGGCGAGAATCAGTGACGCGCGCCTCGCCTGAAGCGAGAATTGCTCGATCGGGTTGCTGAGACCCTCTGCGTTGCCCATGGTCGTCCTCCCTGGGTCGCGACGCGGACTGCATTCCTGCGACATGCAGGAGTGTCGGCGCCGCGGCGCCCGCGCTCCATGAAGCAGTTCACACAGCCCGGAAAATCTTTCGCGGAGCGCCTGCTCGACGGACCGAGCCCAGCCAGCCAGCGCCGGGTTCATCAATCGGCGGCTCGGATCGATTTTCCCCGGGGGCGACGGCCCTGGTCGCTTCCGATCAAAATTGGAGGTTGCTCTAATGTTGGAGTCTACTCTAACATTGGAGTCGAATCGACTCAGTCGTCCGACCGGGCCGACTTCAGTGCGGCCGGGCATCTCGAACGATGCGCCGGCGTCGAGGCCTCAGCGTGGTGGCGAGCAGTCGTGCCAGTGCAGTTCGGGAGGGACGTCGGGAGAGACGCAGCCGCGAGCTGCGCGAACACATCTATCGCACCGCCCGGGCGCTCTTCCTCGAGCACGGCTTCGAGAACACCACGGTGGAGGCCACGTTCTTCAATCACTTCCAGAGCAAGGCGGCCGTCCTGCAGGCGATGACGGCCGAGGTCTTCGAGCACCTCGAAGCACTCGTCGGCGAGCAGCTCGGGCGCGACGCCAGCGCCCAGGACCGCATCAGTGCCTTCGCGGCGCACGTCGCCGAGCAGATCCACGAGGTCCCCCGGCTCGCACACGACGTGCTGCTCGGGCTGATGCAGATGGGTATGCGCAGCGGCGAGGTGGCCCCGCATCTCGCCCGACTGCGTGACCCCTTCGTCGCCATGTTGCGCGAGGGCCAGGCGCGCGGCGAGGTCCGAAAGGACCTCGACGCGATCATCTTGGCCGAGGTGGTGATCGGCGCCCTCAACGCCGCCGTCACCGGCTGGCTGGGCGACTCCGACTACCCGCTCCGGGACCGGCTGCACGAGATCGCGGCGTTCATGGGAGAGGCCATCTCGGCCGTACCCAGGACATGAGCGTACCTGAAGGTGGAGGCCACATGAAATCGGCCAGATCGACACGACTCTCGAGACGGGGCTTCCTGGTCGGAGCCGGGGCGGGTGCCACGGGCCTCGCGCTGGGCATGTGCCACCTCAAGTCGCGTAGCGACCGCGACGCGGGTCCGGTATTTCCGCCGCCCTCGCCGAAAAACCCGGTCACGCAGGCGGTCTACGGCGACTTCACGGATGTCCACCGCGAGCGCTGGAAGTGGGATCGGGTCGCCAAGGGAACGCACACCCGCGCCAACTGCATCGCTGCCTGCTCGTGGAACGTCTTCGTGAAGGACGGCGTCGTCTGGCGTGAGGAGCAGGACGCCATCTACGGAACGCCGCGCGAGGACGTGCCGGATCCGAATCCGCGCGGCTGCCAGAAAGGCGCGTGTTATAGCGATCTGCAGATCGCACCATCGCGCATCCTGCACCCGCTCAAGCGCGTGGGCGAGCGTGGCTCGGGTCGCTGGAAGCGCATCTCCTGGGAGCAGGCGCTCGACGAAATCTCCGACGAGATCATCGACGCGGCGATCTCGCAGGGCACCGAGTCCATCATCTACGACCACGGCACCACCAACGCCGGCTTCGGGCCCGAGACCGCCGGAGAGATTCGCTTTGCCGAGGGCATCGGCGCCACCATCCTCGACTCGTGGTCCGGTGTGGGCGATATGCCAATGGGCGCCGTGCAGACCTGGGGCATGTACAACTGCGAGGGCACTGCGGCCGACTGGTTTCGCTCGGACTACATCGTCGTCTGGATCGGGAATCCCGCCTATACGCGGATTCCCGAGGTGCACTTCATGCACGAGGCGCGCTACCGGGGCGCCAAGTTGGTGGTGATCGCACCCGACTACAACGCCACCACGGTCCACGCCGACCTGTGGATCAACCCGAAGCCGGAATCCGACGCAGCCCTCGGGCTGGCCGCCGCCCGCGTGATCGTCGAAGAGAACCTCTACGACGTCGAGTACGTGCGCGAGCAGACCGATCTTCCGATTCTGGTGCGCGAGGACGACGGCCGCTTCCTCCGCCACGCGGACGTGGTACGCGGAGGTCGTGAGAGCCAATTCTACTTCTGGGACGAGGTACGCGATCGCTTGGCCGAGGTGCCGGGCTGTCTCGAAGACGACGGCGGGGGCCGCTCGCTCGCGCTGGGCAAGCTGCGGCCGGCCCTCTCGGGCAGCCACCGCGTCCGATTGGCGGATGGCCGCGAAGTCGGTGTGCGACCGGTCTTCGACAGACTCCGCGACCAGCTCGCCGAGTACACGCTCGAGCACGCCGGCGAGCTGACGAATCTCTCACCCGGGCTGATCGACCGTTTTGCGCATGAGCTGGCGGCGGCGCCGACGGCGATGATCTTCGCCTCCTGGGGCGCTTGCAAGCACTACCACAGCGATCTCTTCCAGCGCGCGATGATCCTGCTGATGGCGCTCACTGGCAATCAAGGCAAGTCGGGCGGCGGTATGCGGGTGGCCGCGTGGTGGGGCATGGACGGACTCGACCGCATGTCGGGCGGCAGTTTGTCCGCAGGCGAGCTGCTGCGCGTCATCCCCAAGGCGATCCGTGGCCTGACTGCGCGGGACTACGAGGATCTCTTCACGGCGTACAGCGAGAAACAGCCCCACACGCCGCTGATGCCCTTCCTCTATGTCCACGGCGGCTACCGCGAGATGTGGTCCAGCCCCGAGCTCGCCGATTCGGCGCTGCCGCGCGGCACGGACGAATACATGCAGGAATCCATCGAACGCGGCTGGACCCACATCCACCCGCGCCCGGATCGCGAGCCTCGTATGCTGATCTTCTCCGGCTCCAACCCCCTACGGCGCTGGCCGGCCCCACAAATCGCCAAGAAGCACCTCTGGCCGAAGCTCAGCTGTCTCGTGGCCGTGAACTTCCGCATGAGCACGACCGCGCTCCACGCCGACTACTTCCTGCCTGCCGCCGGCTATTACGAGAAGCACGGCATCAAATACGCACAGACCTACATCCCCTACGTGGTCGTCTCCGACGAGGCCGTCAAGCCGCTCGGCGAATCCAAGAGCGAGTGGGCGATCTTTGGGCTCTTCTCCGAGGCCGTGGCGCGGCGTGCGCGCGCTCGCAATGTGACGTCGGTGCGCGGCTACCGCGACGAACCCTTCGATCTAACCCGGGCGTACGACCACTACACGGGTGACGGACACTACGATCCGCACGATCCGCGCGACCCGATCAAGATGATGGACGACATCTTCCGCAACAGCCCGAGCGTCGGCAACATCGGCGCCGAGGAGGCGCTCCAGCTTGGCGCGGTGCCGATCATCGGTCCGGCACGCCCGACGCCCATCTACCAGACCAGCAGCGACTTCGATCCGAACGACACATCGTGGCCGCATCGCTGGTTCATCGAAGACAAGATGGCCTGGCCCACCCTGACCGGGCGGCAGCAGTTCTACATCGACCACCCGTGGTATCTCGAGGCGGGCGAGTCGCTGCCCGTCCACAAGGATCCGCCCGGTGCGCGGAGCGACCTGCCCCTGCGCTTGAACGGCGGTCACACGCGCTGGAGCGTACACGCCATCTGGCGCGATCACGCATTGATGTTGCGGCTGCAGCGCGGCGAACCCGTCTGCTTCCTGAACCCCGCCAACGCCCTGGAGCGCGATGTCGAGGATCACGACCGCGTGCGCGTCTACAATGACATGGGCGGCTTCGAGGCGGCGGCCAAGATCGCAGCCGGCGTGCAGCCGGGCGAGGTGATCATCTACCACGCCTGGGAGCCCACGCAATTCAAGGATTGGAAGGGCCCGCAGGAGCCCGTGGCAGCCCCCTGGAAGGCCATCCACCTGGCCGGCGGCTACGGCCAGATCCACTACCGGATGTTCTACGGCTCGCCCGGGCACGCGCCGCGGGGCGCACCGGTCGAGGTGGTCCGCGTCTGAGCTCGGGTCGCCGCGGTCGCGTCACCGCGGTACACCGTCCGATCAGGTGTGGAGCGTCTCGCGCACCAGGACGCCAGCCTCCGCCTCGAGCGTGAGGCCGAGGAGCCGTACCACCTCGGCGATGTAGGGCGGCGGATCGCAATCCGCCAGCTTGACACGCAGCTTCGGCACCCAGGCCCCGGTGTGGCGTGTGATGAAGTCACGCTGTGCGCGGCGCCAGGGTCCGGGATCCTCACCGCCCTCGAGGGTGTCGGCCTCGCGGAAGGCGAGGAAGTGCAGGAACTCCAGCTCGACCAGAAGATGGTCGGGCAGCTCCCTCGGCTCGTCGCCGAGCTGGAGACCGAAGTGGTTGTAGAAGCGAACGGCCTCCTCCATCACCTTCATGCGGGCGCCACCGTAGAGGCCCCCATAGAGCGGGCAAGGCGGCCCCGAAGCGCCGACGTCGAAGAGGCGGGTGTATTCCACCGCCAGATCGTCCTCCCCCATTGCCGTACACAGGGCCTCCGAGTCCGCGGACTCGGCGAGCTTGGGATCGAGCTCTGCCAGCGCCTCGAGCAGAGACTCCCTCACCATCCCCGAGCGGATCGCATCCTCGAGCTCGCTCTCCGGATAGGCGAGCGCCTCCGCAAATACCTGAAATGCGCGACTCCGGGCGGCCGCGTGCAGTGCGGAGGGATCCTTCAGTCCGGCGAGTACTGTTCCGTTCATGCGATTGTCCTTTGCTGCGCGAGCGTCACATCCACGGTGCCGCCTCGGGGATGGTGACCGGGCGCTCCGTAGATGGCCCGATAGTGGAGCTGGCCATAGCCCCCGGCCAGGTGGATGGCCTTCCAGGGCGCCACCACGGGCTCACCTTGCCCCCTCCAGCCCTTGAACTGGTAGGGCTCCCAGGCATGGTACATGATCACCTCGCCCGGCTGCACGGCGGGTGCGAGCTTGGCGACCGCCTCGAACTCGCCGTTGTCATTGTGGACCCGGACGCGGTCGCCGTCGGCGATCCCGCGCGCAGCCGCGTCGCGATCGGACATCCAGAGCGCCGGCTCGCCGCGCTGGAGCCGCAACATGAGCTCTGAGTCCCGCCAGGTGGCGTGGATGGACCAGCGCGTGTGCCCGCCCGTGAGCCGCAGCGGATATTCGCCCCCGGCGCGCGGAGCGTCCTTGTGGACCGGTAGCGTCTCGCCGACCTCCTCGTACCAGGGGTGGTCGATCAGGAACTGCTGTCGACCCGAGAGCGTGGGCCACGCCTCCTTCTGCTCGAGCATGCGAGCGTGCGGATAGAGGGTCTGGCCCGCTTTGAAGTCGCTGGCCGCCGCGTAGAGGGGGTTGGGGCCACCCGATGCCTCGACGATCCGCAACAGGCCGGTGCGCTTCGCCGCATCCAGCCCGAGCTTACCGGTGCACCGGGTGTTGCGCAGGATTTCGTCGAGCACCGCGACCGAGTCCGTCTCGCTCAGACGGCCGTCATCACTCCATACGTCGTAGATGCTGGCAAGATCCACGCGGCCGCCCACGCAGTCCGCCACGTTGGACACGCCGCGCGCCTGGGCGCGCTCCTGGATGCGGCGCGCCAGCAGCCCGAAGATCTCCCACTCGGGCTTGGCCTCGCCGAGGGGCTCCACCGCCTTCTCACATAGCACCAGGTAGGGGAGATAGGCCTGCGAATACTTGAGCGAGTCCCGCTCGTAGTACCCGGCGGCCGGCAGGATGAGGTCCGCGTAGAGACCCGACGTGCCCACCTTGAAGTTCACGTCGACGATCCAGTCGAGCTTCGGCCAGAGGTGCTTTCGCGCTACCTGCGGCGAGGGCCAGCGGCGCAGCGGATTGGGGCCCGTGAAGATGAAGACCTTCGGATCGCTGCCCGGGTCCGGTCGAATCGGGATCCAGCCCTTGTCAAGCGCCTCCTTCATATAGGCCGACGTATTCCGGGGCACGGCGGCATCTTGCCACTCGGCCCGGTCCCAGATCTCCGAGTAGCCGGCATGCACGTAGAGCCAAGGCATGAGCGGCGTGTTGCCGCGCTTCGGCACCATCCCCATCAGCAGCTCTTCCATCGCCCGCCAGCCGAAGCGCCCCGTTGCAACACCGAATAGGGCGCGGGCCTTGGTCGCCAGCGAGAGTTCGCCGCCCGTGGATGAGAGCTGATCGAAGCCGTCGATGGGCCACCACGAGGCCACCCGGAAGCCACCGCCGCTCTTGCCCTGGTTGCCGGTCAGCGCCATCAGCAGGATCTCGGCACGCTGCATCAGATCGGAGTGGTAGTGCTTACAAGATCCCCAGGACGAGTAGATCATCGCCCTCGGTGCGGCCGCGAGGTCGCGTGCCACGCCGCGGATCGCTTCCGCGCCCACACCGGTGACGCTCGAGGCTTGCTCGGGCGTGTACTGCGTGTCGAGGTGCTCGCGTACCCGCTCCATCAGCGGTCGGACACTCACCTCGCCACCACCCCGCAGTGCGACGACGTGCGATCCGGCGAGCGCCGGTCGGATCCGGTCGAGGCGAAGCGACTGACCGCCCTCGCCCTCGCAGCCCGGCGCCACGGCCAGCTCGCCGGCCGCCTCGTCAAAGAGGTAGAGGACGCTCTCGCTGCCCCCGCTGCGCAGGTCGGACTCGCGCAGGTAGCGGCCCGTGTCGTCGCGCACGAGCAGCGGCAAGTCGGTCTGCTCGCGCACGTAGTCGGCGTCGTGGAGCGCTTCGGCCAGGATCACCTGGGCCATCGCGAGAGAGAGCGCCGCATCCGTACCGACCTTCGGATTCAGCCAGACATCGGCGTGCACCGCGGTCGCACTGTAGTCGGGCGCCACCACCACGAGCTTCGCCCCGCGGTAGCGGGCCTCGTGCATGAAGTGCACCTCGGGGATCCGCGTGTAGGCGGGGTTGCCGCGGTAGATCATGATGAAGTCCGACTTGAACCAGTCGTCCGAGGTGCCCTCGACGTTGTACATCCCCCAGCTCTGGACGGCGCCCATGGGCATGTCGCCCACGCCCGCCCAGGAGTCGATGATCGTCGTGTTGAGGCCGCGGAAGAGCCGCATCTCGCCCACGGTGTCGGGGCCGAAGTCGATGTTGGTGGTTCCGTGGTCGTAGACGATGGAGCCGGTGCCAAGCGCCTCGGCGGCGTCGATCATGTGGTCCGCGGTCTCATCGAGCGCCTCGTCCCAGCTAATCCGCTTCCAGCGCCCCTCGCCGCGCTGACCGACGCGCCGTAGCGGATGGAGGACCCGGGAGGGCTCGTACATGAGATGTGTGTAGGCGGCGCCCTTCTGGCAGCCGCGCGGATTGAAGTCCGGCACGCCGGGCTCCGAGGCCTCGTAGATCGCGTTCTGCTCCTCGCGCCAGGCGATGCCGCCGCGCACGAACACGTTCCATGAGCAGGTCGAGATGCAATTGGCGCGCGCATGCGAGCTGTGCACCACCGAATCCCACTTCCAGCGCTCGCGCCAGAGATCGCCCACCCCCTCGTACAAAAGCGGCCGAACGCGCGGCGCAGGCAGCAGGCCGGCGACCTGCTCGTCCTCGCGCAGACAGTTGAGACCGAGCACGAGGCCCGCGGCCCCGACGGCACCTCCCACCAGAAATCGCCGCCTGGAGAGCGTCACAGTCGTGCCACCTCCACCCGCGTATCCCGATCCGTGTGGCTGGGCTGCAGGCATATCGACATCGGGCGCAGATGAAACTGGCCCCCCGCGAGCTCCACCGGATTGAGCGGGGTCGGAATCAGGTTCTGATATCCCTTCTGACCCTTGAACTGGAAATTGTCCCAGGCGTGATAGACGATGAACTGGCCGCGCCGGACACCGGGCGCCAGCTTCACCATGATCTGGAACTCGTCGAGATCGTT
Organism: Deltaproteobacteria bacterium; assembly: GCA_019310975.1. GTDB lineage: Bacteria > Myxococcota_A > UBA9160 > UBA9160 > UBA4427 > JAFDDH01. Next base: position 8,008 of record JAFDDH010000145.1, read on the forward strand.
GTACACGCGCACATCTTCCCCGTCCGAGATCCCCCGCGCCCTCGCGTCCGCGTCGTTCATCCAGGCCACCGGCACACCGCGCTGCTGCTGCAGCATCAGACGGTCGTCACGCCAGGCCGAGTGAATGCTCCAGCGCGTGTGTCCCCCGCTGAGTGTGAGTGGATAGTCGCCACCCGCCTTGGGCGGGTCTTTGTGGACGGGCAGCATCTCCTTCATCTCGAGGTAGAGGTCCTGATCGAGATAGAACTGGATGCGGCGCGAGAGCGTAGGATAGGGCTTCTTCTCGAAGACGTGGTCCGTGAAGGGCGTGATCGTGTCGTTCGGTTTGATCTGCGTCGCGGTGCCGATCGAGGCGATGCTCTTGCCCACGTCGGTGAAGCGTGCCCAGCCACGATCGCGCAGCTCCTCCCACTCCACGCCCTCGAGGTTGCTGGCGTTCTCAATCAGCGTCCGCGCCACCTTGTCGTCGTCCGTGTGGCCGTACTCTCCGTCACTGCTGAACTGCCGGTAGAGGCCCTCAAACGAGCGTGTGCGACCGGTCCGATCCTGGAACTCCGTAATCCCGCGCTCGGCTGCCCGCCTGTCGATGGCCTGCGCCATGCGGGAGAAGATCTCCCAGTCGGACTTCGCCTCGTAGTAGCTGACGGCCTTCTTCCCGGCGTGGATGAAGGGCATCAGCGGCGTGACCCATTTGTGCTCGGTGCGCTCGTACCAGGCGGCGGCCGGCAGAACGAAGTCCGACCACAGCGCCGTGGACGTCATGCGCCAGTCGACGACCACCACGGTTCTGAGCTTGGGCCAGAGATTCTTCAGGACCAGCGGGTAGCTGCGAATTCGCCGCAGGGGATTGCTGACCAGGCTGATCATCACGCGCGGGTCGTTGCCCGGCTTGGGCCAGACATGCTGCCAGCCCTTGGCCAGGGATTCGTCGAGCACCTCCTTCACCGGGCGCTCGAGGTAGGGGTCCCAATCCTGCAGCGACTCACTGGCCTCGAGGAGCCCGCCGTGGATGTACCAGAAGAGCGCGCCGCTCGTCTCCTGTCCGGACTCGAAGCCGCGCCGGCTGCGCTCGTAGACGATCATCTCGTCCGTCCAGCCAGCCAGCCGCAGCCGCGCCTCGTCGATCAGACCGCTGGCAGTGATAAACATGCGGATCGGCAGATCGAACATCGAGAGCACGAAGTCGTCGAGACCGTCGTGCATCAGGAATGGGAAGCCCACGAAGCCACTGCCCTTCTTGCCGTAATTGCCGGTCAGCGCGAAGACCAGCGCCTGCGCACGCTCCACCAGGTTTCCGTGGTAGCACTTGGCGAAGTTGCTCGTCGTCACCATCGAGGCCGCCTTCGCCCCACCGAGCTTGCGCGCCAGGCTGCGAATCATCGCGGCCGGTGTGCCCGAGAGCGCGGCGGCCTTCTCCGGCGTGTAGTCCTCGAGCTGCTCGCGCAGCAGGGCGAATACGGGCCGCACCGCGACGCGGCGACCGTCGTGAAGCGTCACCTCGAAGCGGCCCTCGAGACTCGGATCGAGCCCCTTCAACTCGAGGCTGCGGCGGGGCGCGGGCACGACGCCCTGCTCGGAGTCGTGCAGATAGAGCTCGCCCTCGTCGCCGCCCGCTTCGAGGTCCGAGTTGCGCAGGAATCGATGCGTGTCGTCGCGCACCAGCAGCGGCAAATCCGTCTGCTCCTGCACGAAGCGGCGATCCAGAAGATTCTCCGCGATCAGCACCTGGGCCATGCCGAGCCCGAGCGCCGCGTCGCCCCCCGGCTTGACCGGGATCCAGTGGTCGGCGTGCATCGCGGAGGCGCTGTAGTCCGGCGTGATGCAGACGAACTCGGCGCCCTTGTAGCGCGCCTCGGTCATGAAGTGGGCATTCGGGATCTGCGTATAGGCGGGATTCGCGCCCCAGCAGAGGATCAGGTCGGAGAAGAAGTAATCGTCGGCGGAGCGCTCGAAGACGATCTTCCCAAATGTCTCGGCGGCCCCCCGATGGCCATCACCGATCTCGGTGTTCATGTCGAGGTTCGTGGAGTCGAGCAGGACGCGGAGGCGCCCGTGTGCGGCCGTCTGGGTGCCAAGGCTGATGCCAGGACCCGGGTCCCAGATCACGCGGTCACTGCCCTCCTCGACGATGGTGTCGATGATCGAGTCGGCGATCTCGTCCAGGGCCTCGTCCCACGAGACGCGCTTCCAGCGTCCCGAGCCGCGCTCGCCGACCCGCTTGAGCGGGTAGCGGACACGCGACGGGTCGTACATCCGCTCGCTGAAGCAGGCGCCCTTCTGGCAACCGCGCGGATTGAAGTCCGGCACGTCGGGCCGCACCTGCGGATAGTCGGCGGCCTGCTCCTCGCGCCAGACCATGCCGTCCTTGACGTAGACGTTCCAGGCACAGTGGGCCTGGTACCAGCAATTCACCCAATGGCTGCTGCGGACGACCTCGTCCCAGGCCCAGCGCTCGCGATAGATGTCGCGCCAGTCGCCATAGCTGGCCGGAATGCCGGTGGCGGCGATTCCGGGCCGCGGCTGGAGTCGCCAGAGCCCGAGCCCCAACCACACCGACCCTGCGGCGGCGGATTGCAGGAAGGTCCTGCGATCCACACCCCGGCCGCCACTCACGCCTTGATCCACTCGATCGTGGCCGGATCCCGGTCGAATCCGCCGAACATATCCTTCCATCGGTATGCGATCAGGAGGTCCATCAGCTCCGACTTCCCACCCGCCCGGGTCTTGGTCATCTCCCCCTTCAGCACGACGAGCACGTCGAGCACCTTGGGTCCGAAGAGCGAGACGAGGTACTCGTCCGGGATGCGCGGCTTGGATTCGTCGATATTCCCCTCCTCATCGAAGCGCGGCGGTGCAATCGGCGGGACGTAGAAGACGTTGGGATCGGTTCCGTACTCGGGATGAAGCGGAATCGCTACCTTCCACTTGTCGACGAGTTTCCAGATCGGTGCGTCCCGCCCCGGACACATTCGCGCGCAGGCGTTCGCCACGCCCTGCTCGATGCGCGGGAAGCAGAAGATGCACTTCTGGGCGACGCGCTCCGCGTGGTTGAAATAGATCTTCTTGTAGGGGCACGCCTCCATGCAGAAGCGGTAGCCGCGACAGCGGTCCTCGTCGATCAGGACGATGCCGTCCTCCTCACGCTTGAGAATCGCCTTGCGGGGACAGGCTTCGAGACAGGCCGGGTGGGTGCAGTGGTTGCAGATTCGCGGCAGGTAGAAGTAGTAGGAGTTGGGATACTCACCCGCACCCTGGTCCTCATCCCAGTTCGGACCCCAATCCGGCTGGTCGCCCTCGATCTTGAGGTGGACCTTATCGCCCTTGCCGCCGCGGAAGACCTCGTCGTAGTTGAAGTTCCAGGCCTCGCCGAAGTCCTTCGTCGTCGGCATCCGGCCGGGCTTCGCCTTGCCTTCGCGAAACCCACCCCCCATGTCTTCCCAATCGCGGGGCGTACCGCGCCCGGGCATGGTGTTGACCGAATTCCACCACTGGTACTCCATGCCCTCGTCGCGCGTCCACAGCCGCTTGCACGCGATCGTGCACGTCTGGCAACCAATGCATTTGTTCAGGTCCATCACCATCGCCAGCTGTCGCTTCGATTTCGCCATGATTACCCCCGTGCCGTCGGAAGCGGCTGAAGAACGAGCTCTATCCAATCTCCGGAGAAAGCTTTGATGCCCGCTCGCTCACCCCCGCTTCCCTCCCAGACCGTCACCCCGAAGCCCGTGCGCTGGCCGGGAGTCAGCTGCGCGACCGGCTCGTCGGTGGCGATCTCGAGATCGCGTGAGATCACGACGCTCCAGCGGCCCTCCTTCCACAGCCCCTGTGCGTGGACGAGCTTGCCCTCGACGCCGCGGCTCGTCCCGAGCCCCTCGGCGACGACCTGCCTGCCCTGGCCTTCCTCATCCGCACGCCAATACCATGCGTTCACCGCCGCGCCGACGGCCCCCATCGTCATGATCGGCGAGCCCTCGGCCGAGGGCAGCGCCACCGCCGCAGCGTCGGGAAAGGCGGTGGTGTCGCTGATCTCACGACTCTCGCTCGTGTCTTCCCACTCGAGCCGGAAGGCGAGCCGCGTGCCATCGTGCAGGGCGGCCACGGACACCGCCCCGATGGCACCAATCTTCTTGTCGATCCACTTGGCCCGGATCGCCTCCGTGGGCTGCAAGCCCACCGGGGTACCCATCAGCGCGATGCGCTCCGATCGAGCTCCGCGCCAGGCGGCGCCTCCCGGGTCCAGCAGTGAGCCGACGTCTGCGCCGCTCAAGTAGGAAGCTTCCATTACGCAATCTCCTTGGCCAGCTCGGATGCGATCGACCGCCAGGGTCGACGCGGTCCAACGTTGAGCCTCTTTTCGTCCGCGTGCACACTGTGCACGCGCATTGTCAGCTGCTCGACCAGCGACTCGAGCACGTCATCCTTGAATTCTGGAGGGCCATCTGCCAGCGGCTCGTCGACCTCTACGGTGGCCAGAACGGGACCCGCCTCGAGGTGATCCTTCGCCAACACCTGGCCGACGCGTACCAGCACGATGCGCGGCACGGGCTCCCACGCAAAGCCCTCGACGAGCACCAGATCGAGGCCCACCGGCAGCTCGGCCAGGGCCTCGGAAAGGCTCACGTCGCCCTCGGCGCGCCGGCGGAATGTCGCGAGCTGCTGACCGGAGACCAATGTAACCGCGCAGGCGCCCGCCGAGTAGATCCGATGCGAGTCCTTGCCGGGACGATCGGCCGCGAAGCCGTGGGAGGTATGCTTGATCGCACCCACGGTCAGGCCTCGAGCACGCATCCGAGGAATCAAGCGCTCCAGGAGCGTGGTCTTGCCGGTGTCCGAGAAGCCCACCACAGCGACCACAGAGGGCGGCCGGCTCCGGCCGGTTGCGTCTTCGAGTCCACTGCCAGCCATCGTCAGTGAGGCTATCGATGACCCCGTGACGACGGTATGACGGACGTCATACATATGGGGGGCCCCTTCCCCGCTAGTGTCGGAGGCGTGGCAATGAAGCGACGAGTGCGTTCCATCTCGACATCTCTGCAGACCGAAAAGAGATGACATCCGGTCCGGTTCGTCGCGGGCTACACGGCGCGCATGCGGCTACGGCCCTTGCCCTCGTTCTGACAGGATTTCTGATCCTCTACCCTGATTTTCGCACCCGCACTGTCGGCGGTTTCGGCCGGGAAATCGGTGCTGTGCACGTCTACGTCGGGATCGTCTTCGGCGTCGCGCCACTGCTGGCCTGGTTGCTGGCCCCACGCGACCTGATCCGGGACGCCTGGCAGCGCGCGACGGCCGTTCACGCCGGAGCAGTCTGGCGCCGGACCCACCTCTTCGTCTCGGTGTCGGCTGGCGCCCTGCTCGTCTTGACCGGCCTGATCATGTGGCTCGGTGTCGACCTTTCGATCGCGATATGGGACGCCGCCGATCTCGTTCACGTCTACAGCCACTGGGTCGTGACTCTCGGTCTCCCGCTCCACCTGGTGGCGGCCCGCCGAAAGATTGCCGAACGCTTGCGCCTGGCACTCGGCGGCGAGCCACCCGAGCTCTTCGAGTTCGTCGACGATCCCGAGGACGAAGCGTGACGCAGAGGCCCACCCGCAACGAAGCGAGCGGGGGTCGTAGGGCACAGAGGGTGCTCCGGCGGCGGGCTGGAAGGCGTCGAGCTCACTCGCCGGAAGCGATCTGTTCGAGCGCATCGCGATCGAGAATGTCGATCTTCCCGACGGCCCCGACGACGAGACCGTCGTGCGCGAATCGCCGCAGCACGCGAATTGCAGTCTCCACCGTCGTACCCGCCGCCTCGGCGAGCGCGCGACGCGTCACCGTGGCCTTGCCGTCCGTACTGACCTGGAGGAGCGCCTGGGCGAGGCGCGCCGGTGCCGGGTCGTACGCGAAGGAGCGCAGCCGCTCCTGCGCATCGATCAGACGTCGCGAGACGATGCGTAGGATCTCGACCGCGACGGCCGGATCGCCGCCGAGCAGCTTGAGGAAGGTCTCGCGCGGCAGCCACCAGGCACGCCCGTCGCTGATGGCCTCGGCGCTCGTCGAGTAGGTGGCCTGCTCGAGCGGGGCCAGGGCGCCAAAGACCTCGCCCGGTCCGAGCACGTCGAGGGTCGTGATCTGAGCCCGCGCCGAGGACTTGTAGAGCCGAATTTGTCCCTGCTGCACGATCCAGAGCCGGCTGGCCTCGGCGCCCTCGAAGTAGAGCACGCGGCGGCGCTCGAAGGGACATTCGCGCAGTAGTGGCCTGAGACGGTCCACACGATCCGGTGGCAGGACGCGAAAGACTTCCGCCTTCTCGATGTCGGCGAGCATGTTGGCGTGCAAGTTGCTGGGCCCCCGGATATGATCGAGAGCATACCCGACCGGCGCAGAGGCGTGGCATGCTGGGTCGGATACGCGATCGGGGCCTCGCCGACCTGCCCACACTGATTGGATGGTCGTATCGAGGTGGCCTCCGGTGGAGGTCATCGTCCGAGGTCGTGCGTGGAGGGCGGAATTTGACAAGCGAGCGAGTCGTGAAGGAACATCGCCACCTCGAGGATCTCTTCGAGGCGCTCAGTCGGACATTCGTGGCGGAGGCGTCGGACGAGAATGTCTGGGAGGCATTCGAGGAGCTCTCGAATGAGCTGCACGCGCACTTCGATCAGGAGGATCAGCTCTACTTCCCGGCGATCTGGGCGCTGAAGCCCGAGCTGAAGGAGCCGATGGAGGAGCTGGCGCGCCGCCACGATATGTTCCGCGACCAGCTCCGCCGAATTGGCGACCACCTCGGCCACGGCGACCTCGAAGGCGCCGCCGGCGTCTTCCACACCGTCGACAGATTGTTCCGCGTCCACGAACAGCTCGAGGAACAGATCCTCGAGCGTCTGGAGTCCGAGCTCGAGCTCGAGGAGTGAGCCCGCGGAGTGCAGCTTCGCTCGGGTCGCCGTCCGGGCCTTGGAGGGTCTAGCGGATTCGGACCTCGCGCTTCTGATTGCTGCGCCAGCGGTGGAGTCCACTCGACTGATAGGCGACCACGAAGACGCGCCGGCTGGTCTGGCTGCGATTGCGCTGAGAGCCGTGTACTAGATCGCGGTGGAAGTAGAGCACACTGCCCGCCGGCACCTCGGTCGGAATCGCCTCTCCATCGATCAGATCGACGTCGGTATAGAGCGCGCCGAGCACGCCCCGATCTCTGAGCCCCTGCAGGTTCCCCTGCTTGTGACTGCCGGGGATCACCCAGAGACAACCATTCTCCTTCGTGCCCTCGTCGAGATAGGTGAGCGTGCTGACGATCGACTGCAGGTCCTCGGCACCGTGCTCCAAATACAGCCCCTCCTGGTGCCAGGGGAAGGGTGCGCCGCCCGGTCGCTTGACGTTCAGCTTGTCGCTGAAGACGCTGAGCCTGTCGCATCGATCGATCGAGAGTACGGGCGCGTAGAGGCGTGGATCGTCGATCATGGCATCGAGGCGTGCGTCGAGGTGGCCGGTCGGCTCCATCGAGCGGACGGCACGCAGGTCATCCCGCCATTCCCACTTGATCGTCGAGGAGAGCACGGATTGGTATTTCTGATTATCGACCTGGTCGACAGGATTCGCGTCGGGGCGATCCGCCGCCTCGAGGATCTGTCGGTGCACGTTCTCCGCGCCGGCTCGCAGCTCGATCAGCTCCTCACCCGAGAAGACCTGCTCCCTGACGAAGAAGCCCAGCTCCTCGTACTGCGAAAGTTCCGCCTGCGTCGCTTCATACATCTCTTCGTATCTCCATTTGTCGTTGATCCGCGGATGCACCGCCATCACACGCGGCATGCCATGCTGGAAGCGGACCGCCGCTTCCGACCCAGCGTCAGATGGCGCTACAGGGCGACCGATGCGCGCGCTGCCTCGGGGCCGCAGCCGGATTGCCAGACGTCTCCGCCGAGAGATGGGCGGAATCGTGTGCCGACAGGCGTGCGGAGGCCATGGCTGCTCCCGGGCCCAGAGGGGCCAATGGCCCACCGAGTATGCGGTCAGCGCCTCGGGGGGTATATGACCCCGGTCATATGTCCGACCCACTCCCCGAGACGACGCAAGCAGCGACTCCAGATCTTCTCGGTTGGCGCCCGGGCCGGATGCCAGGATCCACAGCCCAGCCACCGCGTACTATCGCTTGCGGGCGATGAAGCGCCCCTGGGCCAGCTTGCCCTGGTGGGCCAGACCTGCGAACAGGCGAAAGCCCGTGATCAGCAGATCGACGCGGCTCGAATCGAAGCCGACGATCTTGAGAGCATCCCAGGTGAGCTGCATCTCGATCATGTCGGCGTAGAGATCGAAGTGGCGGGCGAAACGGCCGGTTTCGGAGGCCTCTAGCACGTCGCATCCGCTCTCTTCGAGCAATGCCCGATAGCCCGCGAGGCCCTCGATGTTGTCGAAGCGCATCCCGCCGAGCACGAGCTCGGCCTCGCCATCGGAGAGCCCGGCGGCTCCCTCGACCCAGTCCGTGAATGCAATCACGCCACCGGGCCTCACGATGCGCGCCGCCTCGGAGATCAGGCCGGGCTTGTCGGCGACATAGCACCAGGCGTCCTCGCCCCACACGAAGTCCGCCTCGGCGTCGGGCAACCCGCTATCACAGGCGTCCGCGTGGATGAAGCGAATCGATTGCGCGAGCCCCGCCTCGTCACAACGCTCTCGTCCGCGCTCGACGATTCGCGCCGTCGCATCCACCCCGATCACCGAGGCCACATCGCAGAAGCGGACCAGAAAGCGCATGCCCGCTCCGTTGCAGCAGCAGAGATCCACTCCGTGTTGCCCCGCGGCAATCCCGGCCCGCTCGGCGAGATCCCGTGACGATGCCAGGCCACCGATATGGATCTGCTCGCCGAAGACGAGCTCGAAGAGCTCACCCTCCGCGCCCTCGTATACTGAGTTCACATCCGAGGCCGAGACCCCCACTATCGATTTCATCACTCGTTCTCCTGCCTCGACCGAGCCCACGCTGAACGAGTCTAGTAAGGTCGAGTGTTGCGAAATATGAGCGCGGTCATGCGGGCGACCCTAGCGGGCCGGAAGCTCTGCCGGCTGACGCACGACGTGGAGCAGTGAGCCGCCTAGCCAGAGTCCGACGATGACGGGCGAGAGC
>JAFDDH010000031.1 GCA_019310975.1 Deltaproteobacteria bacterium
CCCCCCCCCCCCCCCCCCCCGGGGGTGGAAGGGGGTTCGATCAGCGGTAGCCCAGCTCTTCGATCCGGCGTGCGCTCTTCTGCCAGCGCGGATCCACCTTCACGAAGAGCTGCAGGTGGACCCGTCCGCCCAGGAGTCTCTCGATGGCGCCGCGCGCACGAATCCCGATGCGCTTGATCATTGCGCCGCCGGCACCGACCACGATCCGCTTCTGGCTCTCGCGCTCGACGAGTACATTGGCCTCGATGCCGACGAGGTCGGTTCGGGTCTCGTCGAAGCTCACGATCTCGACGGCCATCGAGTAGGGGAGCTCTTGCCGCAGGCACTCGAAGAGTGCTTCGCGCACCAGCTCGGCGCAGAGCCAGCGAAGCGGACGATCCGTCAGCTCGTCCTCGGGATAGAGGCGGGGGGACTCGGGCAGCCGCTCGACGATCTGCTCGATCAAACGTGCGATGCCCTCGCCGGTTAGCGCGGAGAGCGAACACACAGTCTCGTTGGTCTCTACGGCCGAGGGTGGCCAGACGAGATCCTTCGCGTCGCGGCCATCGCACTTCGTGCCCACGACGAGCAGCGGCTTGCCGGCCGCCCGCAGGCGTGCCAGCAGATCGTCGTGCACAGCCTTCCAGCCGTGGCCGCGATCGACGAGTAGAAGCGCCACATCGCAGTCCTTGGCGACCTCCGCCACCGCTTCATTCAGCACTTGATTCAGCTTCTTCGGGCTCTGGTGAAGACCCGGCGTGTCCTGCAGCAGCAGCTGCGCGCCCGGCAGTGTGAGAATACCGAGGATGCGGCTGCGTGTGGTCTGCGGCTTGGCGGTCACGATGGCGAGCTTCTCGCCAAGTAGGCGGTTGAGCAGGGTCGACTTGCCGGCATTCGGCGGACCGAGCAGCGCCACGAAGCCGGCACGATGCGACTGCACGGATTCCTCACTCACTCTTTGCGCTCTCCTCGTCGAGCCGGGCGAGTGCCCGCGCGGCAGCGGCGAACTCCGCGGCCTGCTTGGTACGACCGACCCCTTGCGACCACACCTCACCGGCCACACGGGCCTCGACGGTGAAGCGCTCGCCGTCGCCTTCGACTCCACTGTCGGTGATCAGGTTGTAGCGCGGGAACTCACCGACCCTCGCCATCACCAGCTCCTGGAAGCGCGTCTTCGGATCGCGCTCCACCGGCACGTCCCTCAGCCGATCGGCGAAGACCCGCATCGCAAAGGCGTGCACCGCCTCGAGGCCCGTGTCCAGAAAGAGCGCCCCGATCACAGCCTCCATGGCGTCGGCCAGGATCGAGTCCTTCTCGTGACCACGCGACTGGCGCTCGGTGCGGCCCAGGCGCAGGTGGCGTCCGAGCTCGAGCGAACGCGCCAGGGCGGCCAGCCCCGGACGATCCACCAGGTACGCGGTGGCCCGAGTCAGATCCCCCTCGCGCCAGCCGGGGTTCGAGGCATAGAGGAGATGGCCAACGGCCAGGCCGATCACGGCGTCACCGAGGAATTCGAGGCGTTCGTTGCTCGTGGTACCGGGCGTCTCGTTCGCATACGAGGAGTGCTGGAGCGCCGTCTCCAGCAGACCGCGATCCGTGAAGGCGTGGCCCAGCTGCTCCTCCAGGGTCTCGAGCGGCAGCGTGTCGTGGCCGTGGCCAGTGCTCGCCATCGACTAGCGCACCGCCTCGCGGATCCAGCCGCCGCCGAGCACGCGCTCCCCGTCGGCATCATCGGCCGGGCCCGCATAGAAGACGGCCGCCTGCCCCGGCGCCACCGCGCGCACCGGCCGATCGAAGATCACGCGCGCGCCGCCGCCCGCAAGTGGCTCGATGCAGGCCGATGCGCCCTCGTGGCGATGTCGGATCTGGACACGGCCGCGCACGGGATGGCCGGGCGTCTCGCCCGCGATCCAGTGCACTTCATCGATGATGGCCCCCTCTGCGTCCAGCGCCTTCACACCACCCACCACGACTCGTCGCGTCTCCGGCTCGAGCTGGGTCACATAGAGCCGGCGGTCGGCGCTGATGCCAAGGCCGTGGCGCTGGCCCACAGTAAAACGATGGATTCCGCGATGGCGGCCCAGCACGCGGCCGACTTCGTCGACGATCTCGCCATCCAGGGTCCCGGCCTCGGGACGCACGGCCTCGACCAACTTCGCATAGTCCCCGTCTGGGACGAAGCAGATCTCCTGGCTCTCGGGCTTGTCGGCGGTCGCCAGGCCAAGTGCTCGGGCGCGCTCGCGCACCTCCTCCTTCGTGAGCTCGCCGAGCGGAAATGCACTCCTTGCCAGCTGAGATTGATCGAGCTGAAAGAGAAAGTAGGTCTGATCCTTGGCGCGATCGGCTGGCCGCCGCAGCTCGTAGCGGCCGCTCTCCGGGTCCTGCCGCACCCGGGCATAGTGACCCGTCGCGACCTTGGCGGCGCCAAGAATTCGCGCCCGCTCGATCAGGTAGTCGAATTTGAAGCGCTTGTTGCAGGCCGCGCAGGGAATCGGCGTGCGACCGGCAAGATACGAATCGGCGAAGGGCTGGATCACCTCCTCCTCGAATCGCTGCGTATAATTGGCCACGAAGAAGCGCACGCCGAGCTGCTCGGCGACACGCCGGGCATCATCGGCGTCCTCGAGCGAGCAGCAGCGCGATGCGTCGCCGGCCAGGTGCATCGTGATGCCGACCACCTCGGCACCCGACTCCACCAGCAGCGCGGCCGTGAGCGAGGAGTCGACACCCCCCGACATGGCGACCAGCACGCGCTCGCGAGCTTCGGCGCCCACTACGCGGCCTCTCTGGCGCGGCGCACCAGGGTCTCGAGGATCTCGACGACGCGATCGATCTGCCCTGCGTCATTGCCGTGGCCAACCGAGAGCCGCAGGCTGGCGCGCGCCTGCTCGGGCGTGCGCCCCATCGCGCTGAGCACGTGCGAGGCCTTGACCGAGCCGGAGTGACACGCCGCGCCCGCCGAGACCGCAACGCCCTCGAGATCCAGCGCCTCCAGGAGGACCTCGCCCGGGGTCCCCTCGATCTCGAGGTTGAGCGTGTTGGGCAGCACTCGATCGGCTGCGCCATTTCGCCGCACACGCGGCACCCGCTTGCGGATCCCGTCCCAGAGCCGGTCGCGCAGCGCCGCGTAGCGCTGCATGCGTGCACCGCACTCCGCCCGAGCCAGCTCACACGCCACGCCGAAACCAACGATGCCCGGGATATTCTCCGTGCCGCCACGACGACCGCGCTCCTGCCCACCGCCGAGCACCAGCGGCTCGATATCGCGCCCCTCGGCCACCGCCAGACAGCCCACGCCCTTCGGCCCGTTCAGCTTGTGGGCCGAGCACGAAAGCCAGTCCACCGGTACACGCTTCATGTCCACCGGCCACTTGCCCACCGCCTGGGTGGCATCCACGTGCAGCGGGACGCCGATCTCGCGCAGCCGCTCGGCGATCGCCTGCATGGGCTGCACGACGCCGGTCTCGTTGTTGGCCCAGATCAACGAGACAAGATCCGCGCCGGCAGCGGCGTCGGCGACCGCATCGGGTTCGAGCAGACCCTCCGCGTCCACCGAGAGCCGGGTCACGCCGACCCCGCACTTCTCGAGCCACGCGGCCGGCTCGACGACCGACGGGTGCTCGACGTTGCTGATCACCAGTCGAGTCACCGCGGACGCGCCGCCCGCGAGCGCCCGGAGCACGCTGTTATTCGACTCGCTCGCACCGCTGGTGAAGTAGACGCCGCCCGGTGCGACCCCCAGGCAGCCCGCCACCTGCTCGCGGGCGCGCGCGAGCGCCGCGCGCGCAGCCGCCCCCTCGGCGTGGGTGCTCGAGGGATTGCCGTAGAGATCGCGCAGGGCTGCCGCGGAGGCCTCGATCACCTCGTCGCGCAGGGGCGTGGTCGCGTTGTGGTCCAGATAGATCCGCATGCGGATATTCCTCGGGCGCGCGTCCTGGGCGCGCGCACGCCGCAGTGTAGTGCAGAGTGAGTGCGGACTGAGTCCAGACCGAGTGCAGACCGACCGCGACACCGGGGAAGGACCCCGCGCGTCCTCAGACGGGCGGTGGCCCCTCGATCAGATCGGCCAGGCTGTGAACGTCACCGAGCTCGGAGACCGTCCGGTCGAGCTGCTCGAGTATGCGGTCCACTGCCGCCGCCGCAACGGGCACCGCCCCGGTTTCGGCGATGTCGAAGGCGTCGCTGCGCCGCCCACCGCGCAGCGCCAGCATCACGTCGGTCACCGAGATGTCGCGCACGGGGCACGCCGGCAGATAGCCCGCCTCGCGCTCCTCGTCGCCGGCGATGCGGATCAGACCCGCATCCTCGAGATGCTCGATCAGCTCGCGCACGCAGCGCACCGGAATGTCCAGATCGTCGGCCAGCTGCTCGGCCCGGCGCGGCGGCGCGTGGGCACAGAAGGCGCTCGCGATCTCCACGGCGATGCGCAGCCCCATGGCCTCGCGCTGAGCGGGACCGATCTGCTCGCCCTGCAGCTCCTGGCGGTAGTGGGCGAGATTCTGATGCGCAAACGCCACCTCCGCCCCGAGCAGGACGATCGACCAGCAGGTGTAGAGCCAGGCGAGCATCAGGGGCAGCGCCGCCATGCCGCCAAAGAGCACGCTGTAGCGCGCGGCACCCAGGCTGAGATCGACATAGAGGTGACGCGCGATCGAGAAGAGCACTGTCGCAACCAGCGCACCGAGCAGCGCCGAGAGCGGTCGCACACTCGTATTCGGAAAGAACCAGTAGAGGAAGCCGAATGCGACCATGAGAAGCAGCGTGGGCAGGAACTGCAGCCCGGTGCTGAACAGCTGCGAAACCAGCTCGATCTGTAGCAATTCTTCGACGACCGGCTTGCTCTGGATGCTGGTGGCGAGCGAGACCGCCGTGGCCGTCAGCAGCGGCGCTACGATCAAAACGGCCAGGTAGTCGGAGAAGCGGCGAATCCAGCTCCGACTCGTACGAATGCCCCAGATCTCGTTCAACGTGGACTCGAGATGGCGCAGCGCCAGCACTGCAGTCACGATCAGGAGACTGGCGCCCAGTGTGCCGAGGCTGCCCAGCTTCACGTCGCCAATCCGCTCGAGGATCAGCTGCCTGGCCTCCGGACTGACCGCGGTGACGAGCTCCACCGCCTTGTCGATGATCGCCTCCTGTCCCCCCACCAGGCTGGTGAGCGCCACCGTCACGACCAGAAGCGGAATCAGCGAGAGCGTGGTCACGTAGGTGAGCGCGCTGGCGCGCAGCAGCAGATTGTCGCGCACGAAGCCGCGACCGATCATCACGCAGAGCTGGAGCAGTCGGACCGCCGAGGCGCGCAGGCTTCGCGGGCGCAGGTCGAACTGCCACAGGTCCTGAATGACGAAGCGGCGTATACGGGCCCAGAGGCCGTCGTCGATCGCCGTCGAATCTCCGCCGCGTCCCATCGCGCCTCCCCGCACCCCCAATGCATCGGAAGGATCGGCCGCTCTCACGAGCCCGGGGTCCGCGAGTGTAGGACCCTTCCCGGTCCACGCCCTCATCGGGTCGTTGCGCGGGTCTCGACGGGTGGCTCGACAGGGCTCGCCGCCGCCCAACCATGCAGGCCCGCCACCGTCCTGGGGCCGATCCCCGGCACACGTTGGAGGTCATCGAGATGGGTGAAGGGCCGCTCGGCCCGCGTCTTCACGATGGCGCGCGCCCGACCCGGGCCGATGCCCGGCAAGCTCTCGAGCGTCCCGGGGTCGGCGCGGTTCACGTCGATCGGCCGACCAAAGAGCAGCACCGCCGGACCGTGCAGCTCGACTTCGGGCCCGGGCCGCTGCGCACAGCGGACCGATACCGTGCGGCCCGCCTGCCGGGATATCTCGACCGGGTGCGGGCAGTCCAGGGGGCCAGGCGATGGGCTCTGTCCGACCTCCCACCAGGCCAGGCCGAAGAGCAACGCCGCGAGCGTCAACCCCGCATTCGTGATACTCGCCGCGCGCGCACGCTCGGCCGCGCTGCCCGTAGACGCCATGCAAGCCCCCAGGCCGCCCCGGTCACGGGCCGTGCGACGACGACTACTCGAAGCTCGGAGCAGCAGCCCCCTCCTCGACGAACGCGGCGTGCAGAGCACGCACGGCCAGCTCCGCGTACTTCTCTTCGATCACCACCGAGATCTTGATCTCACTCGTGCTGATCAGCTGGATATTGATGCCCTCGGCCGCAAACACCGAGAACATCTTCGTCGCGACGCCCGCGTGGTCCTTCATGCCGAGGCCGACGATCGAGACCTTTGCGACGTCCTCATCGCCCTCGACGGACTCGGCCCCGAGCTCGCCACCCACCTTTCGTGCCAGCTCGAGCGCACGGCGGTGGTCGCTGCGAGGGACCGTGAAGGTCATATCCGTGGTGCCCTCGCTCGACAAGTTCTGAACGATCATATCCACGACGATATTGCTCTCGCCGAGCGGTGTGAAGAGCTGGGCCGCGATGCCCGGCTGATCCGGCACCTTCTTCACGTGGATCTTTGCCTCGTTCACATTGCAGGTGACGCCGGAGACGACCAATCGCTCCATTACATCCTCCTCCGGGACGACCCAGGTTCCCTCGTCCGGTTCGAAGCTCGAACGTACGTGGATCGGCACGCCATAGCGCTTCGCGAACTTTACCGATCGGATCTGGAGCACCTTGGCGCCCGCACTCGAGAGCTCGAGCATCTCGTCGAAGGCGATCCTCGAGAGCTTGCGCGCACCGCTTACAATGCGCGGGTCCGCTGTATAGACGCCATCGACATCCGTGTAGATCTCGCACACATCGGCCTCGAGTGCGCACGCAACGGCCACCGCAGAGGTGTCGGAGCCGCCCCGCCCGAGCGTGGTGATGTTGTCATCCTCGTCGACGCCCTGGAAGCCGGCGATCACGCAGATGATGCCGGCGTCGAGCACCTTGCGGAGTCGATCGGTATCGATACTGAGGATGCGCGCCCGGGTGTGCGCGCTATCGGTGAGCATGCCCATCTGAGCGCCCGTGAACGAGCGCGCCCTGCGGCCCAGGCGATGGATCGCCATCGAGAGAAGTGCGATGGTCTTCTGTTCGCCCGTGGAGACCAGCGCGTCGAACTCACGCGGCTCGGGCTCGTCGTCGCCTGCGGCCTGGGTCGCCAGCTCCACCAGCGCGTTGGTCTCCCCCGACATGGCGCTGACGCAGACGACCACCCGATGGCCGGCGTCGAGCGTCTCCACCACGCGGCTCGCCACGTGTTGGATGCGCTCGATATTGCCGACACTGGTTCCACCGAACTTCTGGACGACGAGGGCCATCACGAGGCTCCGAATCCGTGCGACCCCACCCGGGCCTCACCGGGCGGGGAATCTAGCCCGGATCCGCCGCAAGGGCCCTAGTGACCCGCGGTACGCATGGTCGCGCGCCAGGCCTCGAGCACGCGTGCTGCGCGCGGGCCCGTCGCCCGGGCTTCGAGCAGGCGCTCGCCGGGGTCGTTCAACCCGCACGCCGCGGGCGCCTCGATCCGCTCGCGAACGATGTGCACATCCAGACGGTCCGTGGGCAGCTGATCGGCAAATCGGTCCCCCCACTCGACGGCGACCAACGCGCCCGGGCCGGGGAGATCGAAGAAGCCCATCGTCTCGAGCTCGGCTGGGCCCTCCAGGCGATACAGGTCGACATGATGAAGAATGCAGCCCGACGCCGCAGGGTACTCATTGGCGAGCACGAAGGTCGGACTCGAGACCAGGCCAGGATCGAGGCCGAGTCCCTCGGCCAGCCCCTTCACGAACACGGTCTTTCCCGCGCCGAGCTCGCCACGCAGCGAGACCACCAGCCCGGCGTCGACCGCGATCTCGCGAAAGACCCGCCCGAGCGCGGCCGCGAACGATCGGCTCTCCTCAGGCGTCCGGGAACGCAAGCAGAGTGCCTCGAGCGAATGCGCGATCGGCCGGGGCATGCCGCGCCTCCTCGCGCAGATGCCGCATCGTCGCGGGCAGTGCATCGGCCACATCGCCGGCAAGCAGCCCCGCGCTTCCCATCGCTTCGGCCACGCGGTCGGCGGCTGCGCCGTGCAGATAGGCGGCCGCGGCGGCGGCTTCGAAGGGCGAGAGCCCCTGGGCGAGCAGCGCGGCCACCACGCCGGTGAGCACGTCGCCCGTGCCGCCACTCGCCAGCGCCGGTCCGCCGGTGGGGTTCACGATGACGCGTCCATCGGGCGCAGCGATCACGCTGGCCGCACCCTTGAGCAGCACGACTGTGCCGCTCGCCGCGGCCAGCTCACGCGCCGCGCCCACGCGGTCGCAATTGATCTCGGACGCGCCACTCTGGAGCAGGCGTGCCGCCTCGCCGGGATGCGGTGTCAGCACGGTGGCCGCGGGCCGGGCGCGAAGCGCCGCCGCATCATTCTCGAAGGCATTCAGCCCGTCCGCGTCGATCACCATCGGCAGCGCGGACTTGGCCGCCAGCCCACGCACGAAGGCGACCGTCTCCGCGGCTCGCCCGATGCCGGGCCCAACCGCCACGACATCTCGCTCGGCAGCCAGAGCCACCGCCGCGTCGAGCGCATCCTCGGCGAAGGCGCGCTCTTTCGTATCGGGCAGCGGCACCGTCATGGCCTCGGTGCAGCTCACCTCGAGCACGTCGTTCAGGCCACGTGGACAGCCGAGCGTGACGAGCCCGGCTCCGCTTCTTCCCGCCGCTCGGGCGGCCAGCGCCGCGGCGCCCGTCTTGCCCTCGGATCCCGCCAGCACGAGCACGTGACCGAAGTGGCCCTTATGGCCGATGGTCGGCCGAGCCGGCAGCGCCTCGCCGGCCGCGGCGCGCGTCCAGAGCTGCGCGGCCTCCAGCCCCTCGGCGCGCAGCTCGCCGGGCAGCGCGTCCGCGATTCCGATTCGCGCGACCCGCACCGCACCCGCCAGGCTTCGCCCGGGCTCGAGGGCCAGCCCGAGCTTCGGGCAGGCGATGGTGACCGTGAGATCGGCCTGCACGGCAATGCCCTGCACCTGCCCGGTATCCGCATCCAGACCGGAGGGCAGGTCCACACTGACCACGCGATAGCGCGCTCGACCCTCGGTGTTGATCCCCTCGATGACGCGCGCGAGGTCCCCCTCCACGTCGCGGGCCAGCCCGGTGCCGAAGATCGCATCGACGAGCACGCCACTGCCGTCGAAATCCGCCGCCTGCCCCTCCTCGATGCGAACACCGGCGGCGCGCGCGCGCGCCAGGTTTGCAGCCGCGTCCCCGGTCATGCGTGCAGCGTTACCCAATAGGGCCACGCGCACCGGCCATTTCAAGAGCTCGAGGTGGCGCGCGACGACCAGGCCGTCGCCCCCGTTGTTTCCGCCCCCGCAGAGAACCAGCACCTCGGTCCCGGGCAGGGCGAGCACATCCGCGCACTCCGCGAGCAGCGCGTCGACGACTGCGCGCCCGGCGCTCTCCATCAACAGCTCGCCCGGCACACCGAGCTCGTC
The DNA here is from genome assembly GCA_019310975.1 of Deltaproteobacteria bacterium. Lineage (GTDB taxonomy): Bacteria > Myxococcota_A > UBA9160 > UBA9160 > UBA4427 > JAFDDH01. Next base: position 9,399 of record JAFDDH010000031.1, read on the forward strand.
GATCGTATGCCGATCGAGCGCGCGCATGCGCTCAGCACCGACCAGCGCCCACCGATTCGCGTCGATCATTCCGCTCCTCCTTGCTCTCCCCACAGAGTAGCCGGAGCAGACGAGATCAGCGGGCCAGCTCCTGCTCGAGGACGTCGATCAGATGGGCGACGTGCTCGCGCACCTCGACCTCGTTCTGGCCTTCCACCATCACCCGGGCCTTGAGCTCCGTTCCGCTGTAGCGAATCAGAACCCGGCCCTTGCCACCGAGCTTGGTCTCCACCTCGGCGATCGCGTCCTGCAGCACCGACAGCTCCTCGAGCGGCTTCTTCTGCACAACGCTGACGTTCTCCATCACCTGTGGATAGCGCTTGAAGCCCGCCGCGAGCATCGAGAGGGGCACGCCCTCGCGCGCCATGATGGCGAGCACCTGCAGAGCCGTCATCAGACCGTCGCCCGTGGTGGTGTGGTCCAGGAAGATCACGTGGCCGGATTGTTCGCCGCCGAGGTTGTAGCCGCCCTCGCGCATCGCCTCGACCACGTAGCGGTCCCCCACCTGGGTACGCACCATGTGCAGCCCCATGGAGTTCAGCTCCTCCTCGAGCCCCATGTTGCTCATCACGGTGGTGACGACACCGCCGCCGCCCAGCGCGTCCTGATCGACGAGGTGGCGCGCGCACAACGCGATCACCAGGTCGCCGTCCAGCACCTCGCCTCGTTCGTCGATGATCATTACGCGGTCGGCGTCGCCATCCACCGCGATGCCCACATCGGCGCGCACTTCGTGAAGACGACCGATGGTGTTCTGGGGATGCAGCGAGCCGCAGTCGTCATTGATGTTGCGGCCGTTCGGCTCGACACCCAGCGCGAACACCTCGGCACCCAGCTCGCGCAGGAGGGTCGGGCCGACCTTGTAGGCCGCGCCGTTCGCACAGTCGAGCACCACGCGGATGCCGTCCAAGGTGATGTCACGCGGGAAGGTGTTCTTGAGGAAGACGACGTAGCGCCCCTCGACGTCATCGATGCGGGTGGCGCGCCCGACCTCGTCGGCCGGCGCACGCCAGCTCGCCAATTCTCCGGACTCGATCAGCTGCTCGATGCGAAGCTCGATCTCGTCGGGCAGCTTGAAGCCGTCGCGCCCGAAGAATTTGATGCCGTTGTCCTGATAGGGATTGTGGCTGGCCGTGATCATCACACCGGCATCCGCACGCATGTCGCAGGTCAGGAAGGCCAGTGCCGGGGTCGGCATGGGGCCCACGTGGATCACGTCCACCCCCATGGAGCAGATGCCCGCCGCCAACGCATCCTCGAACATATAGCCCGAGAGGCGGGTGTCCTTGCCGATCAGGATGCGATGCCGACCGCTGCCCCGGCCGCGAAAGACGTGGGCAATCGCCTGCCCGAGCGCAAGCGCGACCTCCGCGGTCATCGGGTGGACGTTCGCCTGCCCGCGCACGCCATCTGTGCCGAAGAGCTTCCTGTGAATCCCGCTCATCTCACTCCATCTATGCCCGTGCAGCTGCGCAGCTCGCAGCTGCCATCTCGTGCAAAGACCTCAGCCGAGAAGGTCGCGTCAGCGCCTTACCTCGCGCACGCCGAGCCCGCTCCCGAGTAGAGCCGTGCTCTCCGCCTCTTCGGGCTCGGGCAGGACGTCGGGCTCGATCCGGATCTGCACCTTCACGGGCTCCTGCTTCTCCATCCAGACGGTGCTGCCACCACGCAGATTGACGCGCACGTCCATCTCCGTGTCGGCATCCAGGCCGGCTAGATTGATCGTCTCGGTTGCCACCTCGTCGAGACGCATGACCTGGCTCCTCGCACCGGCCAGCCAGACCTTCGAAGGCTTGACCAATACGCTGACCACATGATGTCCGGCTGCGGGCTCACCTTCGAGCTCGGCTCGTATCTGCACCGCCTTGCGACCGCGCTTCTCGAAGCGAACCTGCACGCGAGAAGGAGAGTGGCTGACGAAGCGGGCGCCGCGGGGCAGATCGATGCGCGAGACGTCCACGTCGTAGACCGCGACGCCGGGCTTGCCGCCCGAGACGTCGATCTCGTATTTGAACGAGTCGAGCTTGACGTTGCGCAGTGCCGCACGGCTACCCATTACCCGCACGTTGATCTCGTCGACACTCTGGTCGATCACGACCAACGACTCGTTCAGCTTGTGCAGCTCGACCGGGATATCCAGACCGCGCTCGGCGTCGGTCGTGCCCGATGCGATGCCCCACAAGAAGATCGCGATCAGGAACGCGAGCACGAGCACGCCGGGACGAAGTGAAGCGGGAATCTTCATGCCCCCAGGCCTCAGGTCGCCGTGCGGGAGGCGTCGGCGCTCCCGGGCCCGACATCCGCCAGCTCGAAGGGGGTTTCCGCCACGCCGGCCGGCGACAGATCGCGTCGTTCGCCAGCCATGATGTCGCGCAGCACGACGCGCAGGGTCGGGGCATCCAGGCCGGGCATCATCTCGCCGCCCATCACCACCGAGATGCCACCCGTCTCCTCGGAGACCACCACCACGACCGCGTCCGTCTCCTCGGTGATGCCCACCGCCGCGCGATGCCGAGTTCCCACGCCCTCGGGCAGCTCGGTGCTGACCGTCAGCGGCAGGATGCAGCCCGCCGATGCGACGCGCCCATCGGCGACCACCACGGCTCCGTCATGCAGCGGCGACACGGGCATGAAGAGGGATACGAGCAGCTCCTTGCTCGCCTCCGCGTCGATCGAGCGTCCGGCCTCGATCTGATCCGTCAAGGCCGTCTCGCGCTCGAGCACCACCAATGCCCCGATACGCCGCTGTGAGAGAGTCTGCGCGGCGCGCACGACCTCCTCGAGCATCTGCGACTCCTGCTGGGCCGTGACCGAAGGGAAGAAGCCGCGCCCCACGCGCGCCAAGGCGCGCCGGATGTCGTTCTGGAAGAGCACGATGATGATCAGGACCGCAGAGGAGAGAAAATTCTCGAGAATCAGTCCGACGGTGGCGAACTGAAACAGCTCGGAGGCCAGGCTCAGGCCGATCAGCACGATCAGCCCGACCAGGATCTGGATCGCGCGCGTACCGCGAATCAGCAGCAGCAGCCAGTAGATGCCCGCGGTCACGAGCAGAATGTCGATGGTGTCTCGCCATGGATCGAAATTCGACGAGAAGAAGTCCCAGAGCTCGGAGAAGAACCTCCAGATGACCTCGATCATCCCAGCTCCTTGCGACGCGCATCGCGGAGCGCACGACCGATGGCGACCGCGCGGCGTGCCGAGTCCGCGTCGTGGACCCGCACGGCGTCGGCGCCCGCGAACGCGGCCACGGCGCATGCCGCCTGGGTGGCCACCTCGCGGGCTTCGACCGGATCCCCGGTAATGCGTCCGAGGAACGACTTGCGCGACGGACCGAGCAGCAGCGGAAGGCCGAGCCGGTCGCGCAGCCAGCCGGCGTGAGCGATCAGCTGGAGGTTGTCCTCGAGCCGCTTGCCGAATCCGATTCCGGGATCCACGACGAGGCTCGCTGTGGGCACTCCGCGGCTGCGGGCGATCTCGATGGATCCCTCGAGCTCGGCGGCGACCTCCGCGAGCACATCCCGGTAGCCCGGGTCGTCCTGCATGGTCTCCGGCGTGCCCCGGATGTGGCCGAGGATGAGCACACTCTCGCTGCGCGCCGCGACGTCGGCCACGCGCGGATCGTGGCCGAGCCCGGTCACATCGTTGATCACGCTGGCGCCGGCCGAAATCGCCGCCTCGGCGACGCCGGCCTTGCGCGTATCGATCGAGAGCGGCGCGTCGAATCGCGCGGCGAGCGCGGCGATCACGGGCGCGGTGCGCGCGATCTCCTCTCGGGCCGACACCTCCGCGGCACCGGGCCGAGTCGACTCGCCCCCAATGTCGAGCACGTGGGCGCCGCCGGCGAGTAGCGCCTCGGCCCGCGCGAGCACGCGCGCCTCGTCGACACCGCCGCTGTCAGCGAGCAGACGGCCACCGTCCGAGAACGAATCGGGCGTCGTATTGATGACACCCACGATCGTCACGCGCTCGAGCGGGAAGACCGTATCGCTCTGCACGGGGCTCTCTCCTAAGGGTCTCAGCCGAGAGTCGGCTCGGGATCGGGCAGCTTGCCGCCGGGCAGATTGTCCGGCTGCTCGGGCTCCGCACTCCCCTCACCCGTCACGACCTCTGGCTCGCTCGGCGGCCGCATGGGCGGTAGCGGCTCACCGCGCAGCAGCAGCTCGAGGTCTGCTGTCTCCAGCGTCTCTCGCTCCAGTAGCGCCTCGGCGATGCGCTCCAATTTGTCCCGATTCGTCGTGACGATCCCGCGCGCTTCATCGTATCTCAGCGAAAGGATCTGACTGACCTCGTCGTCGATCTCCTCGGCCTTCTTCTCGCTGTAGTCCTTGCGCGTCATGAAGTCGCGACCGAGGAAGACGTCGCCGGTGTTGTCGGAGTACGAAACCGGACCGAGCTTGGCACTCATGCCGTATTCGGTGATCATTTTCCGCGCCCAGCTCGTCGCCCGCTCCAGGTCGTTCGACGCTCCCGTGGAGAGATGTCCGAAGATCAGCTCCTCGGCGGCGCGGCCGCCCATCGCATAGCGGATGACCGCGTAGATATCCTGCTCGGTGTAGTTGAGGCGATCCTCTTCGGGCAGGGTCTGCGTGAGACCCAGCGCCTCGCCGCGCGGGATGATGGTCACTTTGTGGACGGGGTCCGAGTGCTCCGGCGTCATCAGCGCGACCAATGCATGCCCGCCCTCGTGAAAGGCCGTGATGCGCTTGTCCTCGTCGCTCATGATCATGCTGCGACGCTCGGCGCCCATCAGCACCTTGTCCTTGGCATTCTCGAAATCGCGGCGCGCCACGCGCTGGGCGTCGCGGCGTGCCGCCAGCAGCGCGGCCTCGTTGACGAGGTTCTGTAGATCGGCACCCACGAAGCCCGGCGTGCCGCGCGCCTGCAGCTCGAGGTCGACGTCGTCATCCAACGGCACCCGACGGGTGTGGATCTTCAGGATCTGCAGCCGCCCGCGCAGGTCGGGCCGCGGCACGACGACACGCCGATCGAAGCGTCCGGGACGCAGCAGCGCGGGATCGAGCACGTCGGGGCGGTTCGTGGCCGCGATCAGGATCACGCCCTCGTTGCTTTCGAATCCGTCCATCTCGACGAGTAGCTGGTTCAGCGTCTGCTCGCGCTCATCGTGACCGCCGCCCATACCCGCGCCGCGGTGGCGACCGACGGCGTCGATCTCGTCGATGAAGATGATGCAGGGAGCCTGTTTCTTGCCCTGTTGGAAGAGATCCCGCACGCGCGACGCGCCCACGCCGACGAACATCTCGACGAAGTCGGAGCCGGAGATCGAGAAGAAGGGAACAGCCGCCTCGCCCGCGACGGCGCGCGCCAGCAATGTCTTGCCCGTGCCGGGCGCACCCACCAGCAGCACACCCTTCGGGATTCGGCCGCCCAGTCGTGTGAAGCGCTTGGGCTCCTGCAGGAACTCGATGATCTCCTGAAGCTCGGCCTTCGACTCCTCGATGCCAGCTACGTCCTTGAAGGTGACGGACTGCTGGTTCTCGGTCAGCAGGCGGGCCTTGGACTTGCCGAAGCTCATCGCCTTGCCACCGCCGGACTGCATCTGGCGAATGAAGAAGATCCAAAGACCGATGAAGAGGACGAGTGGGAACCACATGATCAGGATCTGGCGCCAGAAGCTGCCCTCGTCCTTGGGCTGGGCCTCGACCTTGATGCCTCGCTCCTTGAGGAGCGCCAGGAAGTCTTCTCCGATCACGGGCGCGTAGCTCGTGAACTCGCCTGCGTCGACCCTCTTGCCCGCGATGTGGCCCTCCTCGATCGTCACTTCCGAGATCGAGCCCTCTTCGACGAGCGTGATGAAATCGCTGTACGCGAGCTCGGGCGGCACGTCGTGGTCCTGGCGAAGCATCGTAAAGAGCAGGAGCATGACCACGAGGATCACGACCCAGAGCGCCATATTCTTGTAGAACTGCTGATTCACGGACTGTCCTCGGGGCCCTGGCCCCTGATGATCGGATCCCGGCTTGGTCTTCTGGCCGCACGTTGGGCAGCGCGTGCAGTGGCCGCCCACCGGATCGACGCCGGCAGCGCGGCGAAGGTTCTATTGTGGTTTTTTAGCTACGAATATTCGACGGTCTTCACTTTCCCGGGATGCAGAAAGCTTTGGCAGCGCCTGACGCTCCAGGGTCCGACGTTAGCATGCCCCCTGCTTCTATTCTCCACGTCCTCCCCGGCCGCGCCGCAACACGAAGCTCGATCGCTCCTGTCGAAGTTCAAGCCCCCCGGGCAGCTCCAATGTCTTGCCGGTCTCGCGCGCAGCGCCCCCACACATGAAGTCCAGCATGCGCCGAATGTGCGTGCGCGTGATGTCGCGCCCCGCTCCCATTTCGCCGAGGGCGCGCACCACCAGGCGTCGGGCCAGCGCTTCGGGCAGCGCGTCCCAGCCGCGTGCGGCGAGCTCGATCCGATCCCCCTCCTCTCCGCCGGCCTCTCCCGGGCCCCGCGCCTGCGTACCGCGATGCTTCGTGATCCAGTCCGGCGCGGCCGCCTCGACGAGTGTGGCCAGCCACTCGCTATCCCTCCTCTGCGCTTCGGCAAGATTGCCCGTGACCCTGAGGAGTTGCGGGTTGAACTCGCGGGTGAGTGCGGGCAGCCAGTGATGCCGAATGCGATTGCGCGTGTAGGCGTCGCCGGCATTCGAGGCATCCTCGCGCCACGCCAGACGCCGTTCGCGGGCGAAGCTCTCGATCTCCTCGCGCGTGACGGCCAGCAGCGGCCGCACGACGCGCCGATCGGGTGAAGCCTCCGGGATACCGCCCAGGCCGTCGGGTGACGTGCCGCGGAGCAGTCGCATGAGCACGGTCTCCGCCTGATCGTTCAAATTGTGCGCGGTCGCGATGTGATCCGCCGGCCACTCGTCCGCCATCCGCTGCAGCGCCTGATAGCGGAGCTGGCGCGCGGCCTCCTGCAGGGTTGGCCGCTCGCGATTCGAGCGCCCCTCGCGCAGTGAGCCGGGATCGATGCGGGCCACGAAGCTGGCCAGCCCCAGCTTGTCGGCGAGCGTGCGCACCGAGCGCTCGTCGGCATCGGCCTCCAAACCACGTAGCCCGTGATGGACGTGGCCGAGAGCGAGCGTGAGCCGCAGGGGCCCCTGCAGCGTGGCGAGCGCGTCGAGGAGCACCGTCGAGTCGATGCCGCCCGAGACCGCGACCAGCACTCGGCGTCCTTTCACGCCAAGTCGGCCGAGCGCCGCTTCGACGGAGGCCAGCAGCATGCGGAGAGCTTAGTCCGCCCGGCTCTCCGCGGGAGGCGGGGTTCTGGCGACGCCGCCCGCCTTCGGTTATTCCACGCCGCGTGCCCCCTACGCGACAGCACGACCGACTCCTCGACCCAGCCCCGCCGCGCCCGGCGCGCGAGCACAATATCGGCGATTGGCCCTCGCGTTGGGCCAGGCGGCGGCCGGATGCGTTGGCGCTGGCCGACGACGAACGACGCCTCTCGTGGTCGGCGTTCGAAGCGCGCGTCGCCCGCGCCGCGGGCTGGCTCGACGCACTGGGGGTCGGGGCCGGCGATCGCGTCGCGATCCTGCTGCGCAACCGCACCGCCTACCTCGAACTGCTCTTCGCAGCCGCCCGGATCGGCGCGATCACGCTCCCCATCAACCTGCGACTGGCCCCGCGCGAGATCGCCTACATGCTCGACGACTGTCGCCCGTGCGCCGTCTTTCATGAAGCCGAGGCCGGGGAGCTGCTCGCCAAGGCGTCGGCTGCGGCGGATCATAGGCCTCGGGTTCGTGTCGTCGTCGGAGGCGACTCCGACGCGTACGAATCGCAATTGATCGCCGCCACGCCCTACCCCGGCGTCCGTCCCTGCGTGCCCGACGACCCGGTCATCCTGATGTACACCTCGGGCACCACCGGCTCGCCCAAGGGCGCCCTGCTCCCACATCGCAAATCGCTCTACAACTCGCTGAACGCGGCGCTCGCATTCGGGATCGAGCCCGACGACCGCGTGCTGGTAGTGGCGCCCCTCTTCCACTCACTGGGGCTTCAGATCCTCGCCATCCCGGTCCTGCACGGCGGAGGCGGCCTGATCCTGCAGTCACACTTCGAGCCGGAGCGGGTCTGGGAGTGCGTGGCCAGCGAGCGAATCAGCTATTTCGGCGGTGTGCCCTCGATGCACCAACGGCTCTACGACACCCTGCGCGCCGCGCCGGACGATTGCTGGGACCTGGAATCGCTGCGCTTCATCTTCACCGCGGGCTCTGCTGTCTCCGTGGATCTGATCCGCGCCTTCGAGGCGAGGGGGCTGGTCCTCGAGCAGGGATACGGGCAGACCGAGAGCTCGACGCTCTGCTGCCTCGATGCCAAGGATGCCGTGCGCAAGGCGGGCAGTGTTGGACTGCCCGTACATCACTGCGAGCTCCGCATCGTGACCCGCGAGAGCCGCGCGCTCGCGCCCCGTGATTGGCGGGACATCGCCGTGGGCGAGACGGGTGAGCTCGTGGTGCGCGGGCCGATCACGATGCTGGGCTATTGGGAAAACCCCGAGGCGACCGACGAGACCTTGATCGACGCGTGGCTGTGCACGGGGGACCTCGCCCGCATCGATGACGAGGGCTACGTGACCCTGGTCGGCCGCGCGCGCGACGTGTTCATCAGCGGCGGTGAGAACGTCTATCCCGCCGAGGTGGAGGCCGTGCTGCGCGAACATCCGAGCGTACGGGAGATCGCCGTGGTCGGCGTGCCCGACGAGCGCTGGGGCGAGGTCGGTCGCGGGCACGTGCTGCTCGAGGCGGGCCACGAGCTCGATGCCGAATCGCTCACTGCGTGGGCGCGCGAGCGGCTGGCCGCGTTCAAGCTGCCGAAGACGTTCGTGGTGGAGAGCGAACTACCGCGCACGGAGAGTGGGAAGATCAAGAAACACGAGCTGGCGCAGTGAATCAAGTGGTAGCGGTGAGTGGACTTGAACCACCGACCTACGGCTTATGAAGCCGCCGCTCTAACCGACTGAGCTACACCGCCCCATCCTGATCCGCTGCGTCTGGCTCGGGAGCCTGCGCGCGGGTCTGGCAATCTAGCGCCACTCGCGCTCGCCGGCGAGAGCCGACTGGGCTGACTAGGGTGCAGCGGGTCCGACGGTGGCGCCGCCGGTCCCGAGCGCCCGCTCGAGGGCCGTGACACGCCGCCGGAGATCGTCGATCTCTGCCTGCGAGCCGGCGCCCGCCGTCGCACCGGCCCCGCTGGCGATTGGCCCGCGATAGCCCACCACCGCGAAGCGGGTGACCTTGCCCACCAGGTCGGCGAGATCCGGGATCACCTCACCGATGCTGCCGGAATGAACGAATATCTCGCGCAGCGTCTCTCCGTCCTCTCCGCCCTCGACGGCCGCCGCCTGCATGTCGAGACTGGCCCCAGCGCCGAATCGCGTGAACGAGCCGAAGAGCACGTAGTCGGCGCCCTCCTCCCGACCCACGTCCAGTGCCTGGCTGAGGCGAGTCGTGGCGTGTTTGGGATCGTCGACGCGGACGACCTCGAAGATGCCTTCCTGGATGAAGCGTGAGGTGAGCATGTCGGCCATGCCCTCGCGGAGGTAGTCGGGCCGCTCGGCGCTGTGCACCACGATCGGCAGTAGCGCAATCTTCGGGCGTACGGCCTCCTGGGCAGCGGCCACGCCCACGCCAACCCACAGCCCGAGTAGGACGATACATGCCGGCCCAATCCTAGCAATCGATGTCCGTCGCTGCGCTTGCTGCATGTCCACCCGCTTGGATGCCCGCGCACGGGCAGGTGTTCTACGGATTCGGGAAGCGCCACCGAGCCATGCTCCCGCAGCCGAGAGGGCCACGCTCCCAGCCTCGGGAGCCCCGTCGGGCGCGAATTGTCTGGGATCGGCCCGTCAGCGTCAAGCAGCGGCGTCGCCGCTGCGCCGACCACCTGTGACAGGCAAGCACACACTGAACGTCGAGCCCTCGCCAACCCGGCTTCGCACCTCGATGGAGCCGCCGTGATCCGCCACGATCTGGTGTGAAATCATCAGCCCCAGACCCGTGCCCTGATCGGGATCTTTGGTGGTGAAGAAGGGATCGAAGATCCGCTCCAGAGATTCTTCCGGAATTCCGCGCCCCGAGTCCTCCACCAACACGATCACCGAATCCTGCGGCCGATCCGGATTCGGCTGCACCTTCATATGGACGACGCCGTCCTCGGGCGTCGCCTGGATGGCATTCAAGAGCAGGTTCAACATCACCTGGTGGAGATGGTCGCGCACGCCGAGCACCTTGGGCGTCTCGTTCGGGCAATCCAGCAGGAGCGTGATGCCGGCGTTCGTGACCTCGGGCTGCATCAGGTGGACGACCTCCTGCGCCAGATCACCGAGATCCACCAGGCTCTTCTCGGGCCCGGTCGTCTCGCCGCCGCCGTGCGCGAGCCGCGACATGGTGGCCACCAGACCCCGAATGCGCTCCAGCTCGGACGTCGCGAGCTGGTGGTACTCGCCCCAGAACGAGGGATCGTCATCGGGCCGCTTCTCGGGCGCGAGGCTCAGAAAGGTGTGGATCGAGACGAGCGGATTGTTGATCTCGTGGGCGAGACCCGCAGCCAACGTCCCGAGGGTGCCGAGGCGATCCGCCCGCAGCACCTGGGCGCGTGAGGTGCGCAGATCGTCCACCAGCCGCGCATTCTCGATCGCGATGACGGCCTGCATCCCCAGGCCGTCGAGGAGCGTGCGATCGTCGGCTCCCAAGCGACGCCCGCCGCTGCGATTGTCCACGGCCAGCGCACCGATCACTTCGTTCTTGCCGACCAGCGGCACCACCAGGATTTCGTCGGCCGAGACCTCGGTCACCCAATCCCGTACCGGCTTCTCGAGCTCGCTCTGGTCATTCACACGCAGCGCCTGCGCATCCCCCTTGAGCAGCCGATCCAGGAAGTTGGGTGCAGTGTCGCGCGTGAACCGGAGCTCGGCGATGCCTCGGGCCACCTCGTCGTCGGAGGGGGCGAGCCCACGCCAGGACAGACTGTCGCCCGGCTTGTCGAAGAAGAGCAGCGCTGCGCCGTCGAAGCCGAGCTCGTGATGCGTCGCATTCAGCAGTAGCTCGACGAGTCGATCCAGATCCATCTCGCGGTGTAGCGTGCGCGAGAGTCGATTGAGCAGTGTCAGCTCGTCGAGCAATGCGCTGCGCTCGCGCTCGAGCGCGTACATCTCGATCGCGCGCCGCACGGTGAGCCGCATATCCTCCGGCTCCCACGGCTTGGGGACGTAGCGGAAGATGCTGCCGTCGTTGATGGCATCGCCGAGGATGTCGACGTCGCCGTAGGCGGTCACGAGGATGCGGATCGTCTTGGGGTCGATGTCGCGCACGCGCGAGAGAAATTCGACGCCCGTCACCTCCGGCATGCGCTGATCCGAAAGGACGACGGCCACGGGATTGCCATTCAGCAGCCGCAGCCCTGCCTCGGCGCTGGTCGCCGTGAGAATCGAGAACTCGCGCCTGAACGTCAGCTCGAAGACGCGCAAATTGTCCGGCTCGTCGTCCACGTAGAGCAGCGGAAACTCGCGGTAATCCAGCAGCTGCGTCGGCCTCGGTCGCACGTCACCCCCCACACCCGAGCGCAGGCCCCGGGTATCCCCAAATCGGCTATTGGAGGGCGACGATTGAGGCATTCCTTACGCGACGCGCGACGCGCGGGCGGCGAAGCGATCGGCGACTCCCGTCAATCCGCGATCAATCCGCGAGAGTCACCTGCCGAACCTTCACGCCAGCCTCGGCGAGTAGATCGAGGGACGTCTCCCCAAGGGGATAGTCGATGTTGTAGACGACTTCGGACAAGCCCGCGTTGATCACCAGCTTGGTGCACTGCAGGCAGGGCGAGAAGGTCGTGTAGAGGGTCCCCCCACGCAGGCTCACGCCGTGGTAGGCGGCCTGGGTGATGGCGTTCTCCTCGCCGTGGGAGCAGAAGCACTCCGCCAGGGCGGTGCCGCCGGGCGCCAGATCATTGCAGCGCGGACAGCCGCCCTCATTGCAGTTGCGGGTGCCCCGCGGCGTGCCGTTGTAACCCGTCGAGACGATCCGTCGGTCGACGGTCACCACGGCCGCCACCTTGCGCTTTACGCAGTTGCTTCGCGAGGCCACGACCCGCGCGATGCTGATGAAGTAGGCATCCCAGCTCGGCCGCTCGAAGAAGAGACTCTCGCGAAAGACATCGTGGATCGAGAGGTAGAGCTCGGGCAGCCCGGCCTCGTTGCGGACCACGAAGTCCGCCATCGCCTGCACGGCGTTCAGCTGCTGGCCGGCCACGTCCTGGCTCTCGAGCTCGCGCTCCTCGAGCGCCTGCATGGCCTCGAGCGTCTCGGGGTCGCCGGGCCGACCGCGCTCCAGCATGCGCTGGAAGCGCAATTCGAGGGGCGCCTCGACCCAGACCAGCTTGAAGTCGGGCGTGTGCTCGCGCAGGACGTCGACCTCGGCGGGATGGCGAACCGAGTCGATCGCATAGTTTCGGTCCGACCCGAGCTTTTGCACGAGCGCCCGGGCGAGCGCTCCCGGTCCGCCCTCGGCGCGCATTTCACGCCCGACGTCGATCATCTGCTCGCGCGTCTCCTCGAGACCACGGCGGACGAGCTCGTCGCGGATCGAATCCGAGAGCGAGAGCACCTCGAAGCTGCGGTCCGAGAGATAGTCGACGAATTCGCCCTTGCCGGCGCCATTGCGGCCGGATACACCGATGATCATACGGCTCCCCCCTGGCCAGATCGGCCACTCGCGCGCGAGATCTTCGATCTCCGCTGACTGCGGCAGCGCGGTTCTGCGCCGTGCTGGCGCCCAGGGTAGCAGTCCCGCTCGGGAGCGGTTTTAACGCAGCATTTGCGCCGCGCGTGCCCCTCTGGCACGCTGCGCCGCCATGCGGGTCCTGGTCACCGGCGCAAATGGCTTCGTCGGACGGCGCCTCCAAAGGCAGCTCGGAGAGGCCTCCCACGAGGTCTTCCCGTGCGACCGCGACACCGTGGACGTGAGTGACCCGGGCAGCGTCGACCGCATCGTGGCGGAGACCGCGCCCGAGGCCGTGATCCACCTGGCCGCCATCAGCTTCGTACCCGACAGCGTGCGCGATCCGACGCTCACGTATCGGGTCAACTTCCTCGGCGCCAGGAACCTGATCGACTCGATCGAGCGCCTCGCGCCGGGCGCCCGCGTGCTGCTGATCGGCTCCGGCGATCAATACGCCCCGATGCAGCCGGGCGGCCGACCGCGCCGTGAGACCGATCCGCTGATGCCGCGCTCCCCCTACGCGCGCACCAAGGCCGCGGCCGAGCAGCTCGGCGGGCTGGCGACCGAACGCGGACTCGCCGTCGTGCGCGTGCGCGCCTTCAACCACACCGGCCCCGGCCAGGAGCCGCGCTTCGTGGCGCCCGACTTCGCCCGACAGATCGCCGCCATTGCCGCCGGCCGGCAAGCACCCGAGATGCGCGTCGGCAACCTGGCGAGCGTGCGCGACTTCCTGCACGTCGCCGACGTGGTGGACGCATACCTCCGCTTACTCGATCCCGGCGTACCGTCCACCGTCTACAACGTGGCGAGCGGCCGCGGAACACCGATCGGCGAGCTGCTCGAGGTCCTGGGCGAGCTCGCTGGTGTCGAGCCACACGTCGAGGTCGAAGCGGCCCGCTTCCGGCCCGCCGACGCCCTGGTCGGCGATCCGACCCGGCTGCGCGAGGCGACCGGCTGGACACCTCAGCACAGTCTGCGTGACACGCTGCGCGAGCTCCTCGAATTCTGGAAGGCGAACGATGCCGGCGGCCACCGCGCGCAGGCCTGAGGGGCGGCGCTCGCGCAGCGGCCGCTATGCGGGCGGGCGTTCCAGCAGCGGCGCGATCCAATCATCGCCGCCCTCGTCGCGCTGCCTGCGCAGTGCCCTGGCGACCAGGGAGTGCCGTGCGAAGGCCGCGGCGACCTCGTCCCGATCCGCGGCAAGCAGGCCCGAGAGCACGAGAATACCGCCCGGCCGGACCGCGCGCGCAACTTCGTGTGCAATCGGCAGCACCTCGCGCTTCAGCAGATTGGCAATCACCAGATCGAAGGGCTCCGCACGCAGGGCGCCAATCGGTCCGGCAAAGAGGCGCACCCGGCCGGCCACCTGGTTGCGGCGCGACGCGCGTCCGGCCTCACGCATGGCCACGCGGTCGAGATCGAAGCCGACCGCGCAGTCGGCACCGAGCTTGACCGCCGCCTGCGCGAGCACCCCGGTCCCGGTACCGACGTCGAGGACGCGACGCGGCGCGCGCTCCGGGTCCGCCATCAATGCGTCGATCCACTCGAGCGCGAGCCGGGTCGAGGCGTGCCCGCCGGTGCCGAACGCCTGGCCCGGATCGATGACCAGCTCACACTGGCCGGGGCGCACGACTGGGTCGACGAACGAGGGGCGCACGACCAAGCGGGGCGAGATCTCGATTTCTCCCAGGCCCTGCTTCCAGGCCTCGACCCAGTCGACCGGCTCGACGCGCTCGGCCGCGGCGATGCGGGCGCCCTCTGCTTCGAAGCGCTCGAGGGCTCTCTGCATGAGGGCCTCGTCGGAGGCGACCAGGTAGATGATGAGCTCTACGCCCTTGCCTGGCTCAGCTGCCTCAGCTGTCTCGACTGTCCCGATTTCCTCGACGCCGAGCGCACCGGCCTCCCAGGCCTCGGCGATCAGTCGCTCGGCCACGTCCGGCCCCGGTGCGCGTACGCGCATGCGGATCTCGTCACTCGTGGCCCTGCTCCTGCTCGGGGTGATTGGGCCGACGCTCGCCGGCTGCTACTACGGGCATCTGGCCAGTGGTCAGACGCGTGTACTGTGGGCGCGAAAGTCGGTGCGCGACGTCCTCGAGGATCCCGAGACTTCAGCCGAGCTGCGCGCCAAGCTGCTGCGCGTGCAGGCGGCCCGCACCTATGCCGCCGGGCTGGGTCTCGATGTGGAAGGACAGTACACGAGCTACGTGCCGTGGGAAGGGGATCGCATCGTCACCAGCCTGGTGGTGAGTGAGCCCGGTCGCGTGGCGGCCCGGCCCTTCACGTTCCCCTTGATCGGGAGCGTCCCCTACAAGGGCTTCTTCGATCAGGCACGCGCCGAAGCGGAGGCCGAGACATTTCGCCGCCAGGGCATGGACGTGTGTCTGATTGCCGTGCCCGCCTACTCGACGCTCGGCTTCTTCGACGACCCGCTCACCGACCCGATGCTGGCCGGCGGCGATGGCCGGGTGGTCGAGACGGTGATTCACGAGCTCGTGCACGCCACCGTCTTCGTGAAGAGTCAGCCCGAGTTCAACGAGGGGGTCGCCGACTTCATTGGCGAGGAGGGCTCGATCCGCTTCTTCGCCGACGATCCGGAGCTCGCGGAGGCACGTCGTTCCGAGGTGGCCGACGGGCGCATGCTGGCGCGCGTGCAGATGGAGCTGCGCGAAGAGATCACGAAGCTCTACGAGCAGGAGCTCACGCCCGGGGAGCGCGCCCGCCAGCGTGCCGAGCTCGAGAACGCGACCCGCACACGCCTCGCCGCCCTATCGCTGCGCACCTGGGACGCGGCCCGGCTGGCAGAGCGCGTGCGCCTCAACGATGCCTGCCTGGCACTGCGCGGCGCCTATGTGAGCGACACTCCCCGCCACGCTCTGGTGCTCGAATCGCTCGACGGCGACCTCGTGCGATTCGTCGAGCGGCTGCGTGGCGTCGCCCAGGACGACGACCCGCGCGCGTCCTTCTTCGATCTCAGAGAGTGATGACACCGAGATCCACGAGCCCGCGGAAGATCACCCAACACGCCTCGGTATCGACCAGCGCATCGTGGGCGCCGACCAGCTTCTTGCTGGAGAAGTGCTGATACGCCTCGGCCAGCGTCGGCCACTTATACGAGTCGAATTTGCCCGGCAGCTTGAGGACGTCCGTCGACTCCTCCTTGGTGCAGATGAGCCGCTTGCCCTGCATCCGATTCGGCTTGCCACCCAGGCGGTGCAGCGCCGTCCGCATGATCGACTCATCGAAGCTCATATTGTGGGCGACGATCAGCTCGGACTGCATGCAGAGCTGATTGAAGAGCGAGCAGGCGACCATTGCGGGCACGCCGTAGCGCTCGCAATCGTCCTCGCTGATGCCGTGTGCCTCCCGCGCGCCGGGCTCGATCGTCACCCCCTCGGACAGGCGCACCAGCATCGAGTGACGCGCATGCGGTCGCCAGTCGTCCGTGTCGATCAAGAGCATGCCGAGCTGGATGAGATCCGGCTGGCTCTCGTGCTCGGGCGGAAGCCGCCATTTCACCATGCCCGTGGTCTCTGTATCGAAGATCAGCGCCTTCACTCCCACCCCCGATCGACGAGCACTGCCTGATTTAGCACAGCGGAAGACAGCCCAGACCCCGCGGGTTGAAAGGGGACCAGTGGATGCGGTTTACTCGGCCCCGGCGCGGGTGCGCTCCCCCCGCAGCCAACCGGAGGATCCAAGATGACGCGCACCGCCCGATCGATCGTATTGCTGCTGGCCACATCCCTCTGCGCTCTACCCATTGCGACATTCGCCGAGACGCCCACGGGTCGCCAGATCATGGAATGGGTGGACGAGCGCGACGACGGTGACAACGGCGTGTCCGACATGAAGATGATCCTGATCGACAAGCGCGGGAAGGAGCGCATTCGCGAGATCCGAAACTTCACCAAGGACAAGGGTGAGGACAACATGTCGATCATGTTCTTTCTCTCCCCGGCAGACGTCAAGAACACCGGCTTCCTCAGCTACGACTACGACGACCCGGAGCGCGACGACGACCAGTGGCTCTACCTGCCTGCGCTCAAGAAAACCAAGCGCATTGCCGGGGGAGACAAGAGCGGCAGCTTCATGGGCTCGGACTTCACGTACGCCGATATGTCCTCCCGCGTGCTCGACCACTACGAGTACACGCTCCTCAAAGAGGGAGAGGTGAACGACACGCCGGTCTGGATCGTCGAGGCGATCCCGAATCAGAAGGAAATCAAGGAGACCGGTTACACGAAATCCGTCCTCTTCGTCCGCAAGGACAATCACGTGGTCATCCGTGCCAAGAACTGGGTGAAGAAGGGCAAGCGGAACAAATATATGGACGCCACCGACCTGCAATTGATCGACGCCATATGGGTCCCGACACGCCTGAACATGACCACCAAGAAGGGCAGCCAGACCCTCCACAAGACGGTCATCGAGATCTCGAACGTGAAGTTCGACCAGGGACTCGACGAGCAGATGTTCAGCATCCGTCGACTCGAGAAGGGTCTCTAGGGCCCGGCGCGGAGGCCTCGTGCGAATTCGCTGTGGGCTCTGTGCAAGCGCACTCGTGGCGGCGGGGCTGATCGCCACGCTGGGGGCCGCGGCCGCCTCGGCACAGGCGACCGACGACGGCTACGAGGATCTGCTCGGCGGATTCGAGGACGACGATGGGGGGACCGGGGCGACCGACGACGAGCTGCTCGGCGGCTTCGACGAGGACGACGGGCGGACCGGGGCGACCGACGCGAGCGAGCGCAAGCCCTCCTTTGCGGACGACTACATCGAGCTCTCCGGCAGCGTCAGTCTCGGCGCCTCCTACAACCTGCGCCCCCACTGCGCGAGGCCGGACCCGTGCGCGACCCGATCCCGAGCTGTGGCGAAGACCCGGACTCCGGCGACCACTCTGGAACCTTCTACGGGAATCTGCAGCGGTTGCGACTGCGTGGCGACATCCAGGCGGACTTCGCATTGCCGGCCGATTGGAAGGCCCGGTTCCAGGCCTTCGGCTGGTACGACTTCGCCTACCTGATCCACGGCCGAGAGAAATACACGGGCATCGTGCTGGATGACTACGAGCTGCGAGGCGATGTGCTCGACCTCTACGTCGAGGGCAGTGTCACCTCCTGGCTCGACCTGAAGCTCGGCCGACAAGTAGTCAACTGGGGCCGGTCCGACACGCTGCGCGTAAACGACGTGCTGAACTCCCTCAACAATCTCGAGCCCGGCCTCGCCGACATCGAGGATCTGCGCCTGCCCTCCACGATGGCGAAGATCGATGCCTACTGGAGAAAATTCTCGTTCACGGCAATCATCATTCCCGAAATCCGCTTCGACTGGGATCCGCCACCCGGAAACGATTTCTTTCCGACGATCCGCTTCTCGGATCTGCCGCCGGTGCCCCCGAACGCCCAGTTCTCGAATGCCCAGGTCGCGGCCTTCCTGGACGACGTGGCGCGCGGCGGCTTCGTCAGCGAGCCCTTCGCGGACGAGGTCGACCAATGGGGCTCGACGCCCGAATACGCCGGCGCGATCACTGGAATCTTCAGTGGCTGGGACATCTCCCTCTACGTCGCCCGCGTGTATCAGAACCGCACGACACCCGTCATCAACCTGCCCACCTTCAACACGATCCCGGTCCTGACCCGGGAGGACCGCGTGACAATGGTCGGGGCCGGGGGCAACTACACGCGCG
>JAFDDH010000146.1 GCA_019310975.1 Deltaproteobacteria bacterium
GCGCACCGTCTTCGCCGCAACCGGCAGCAAATGCGAGGAGGGGAACCATCACTGCCATGAGAACGATTCGCCTGCAGCTCACCTTGCACCTCCTTTGCGATCGGGAGCGAGCCACCGCGATTTCCAGCGCCGTCGCCCTCGCGCAGATGCTTGCACCTTTTCGGCCCGCGATCCAGTGCAAGTGCTTGGAGTGGCTGCGTTCTCATTCGTTCCAGGCCGGGACCGTCAACCACCCGGATCCATCATCGAACCGCGATGATGTCCATGACGATCGCATTCGCCAGGGCCACCGACATGTCACGAATTGTTGCACCTCGTACAAAAGGCTGCCGCGTCGATCTGAATCAGAGCTTGCACCACGCTGGGTGATACGGACTCCCGGTCAGCGGAGACCCACCGCGCATCGCCGATCCTCCAAGGTGTGCATCAGCCTGAGAGGAAAGAAAGAGAGGAGGAACGTTCCCCGACACCCGCGATGCCGAATCGCCTCAATCATCCTGCCCGCCCGGGATCGGCCGCATTCCGCGCCCACTGGAACGCACCCGCGAAGCGCTGCACGACGCGTTGAGGGCCGGCTAGGGGCGGTGGAGCGAGGAGCAGGGGGAATCCTGGACCATGGCTGCGATGACGACCGCACAGAGACGTGAGTAGCGAGCAAGATGAGATCGCGGCTTCCGGCTCCGGCGCGCGCGCTGGGACCGCGCTCTGTGTATGCGAGGTCGCGGATCCGGACTTCGACGCGTATCGTTGGACACTCGGGGGCGATTGGGGGAGTTGATGAGAAAGAGCGCGCGATCGAAGCAACCGGCTGAGAGCCTGCGCATCGGGGTCGTGTGGGTGCTCTGCATTGCCACGACGGCGCTCTTCGCGGGCGGGGGGATCGGTTGGTGGCTCGGGCGCGCCAGTACCCTGCCCAGCAAGCTCGCAATCGCGAAGATTCTGGCCAAGGCTGCGCCAGGGGCTCTCGGGCCGGGAGACCCGTTGGAAGCGGGTGCCGAATCGGCAGATTGGTTGCCGGTCGCTCTCCAGCTGGCCCTGCGCGTCAATTCACTGGAAGCTCTGCTGGAGGAGATCAGAGGTCGGGGGAGCGAGCCGCAGGAGTTCGTGCGCGAAGCAATCGGCCAGCTCTCCGAGAACGATCTCGAACTCGTGATTCGCACCGCCGCCCGCATGGACAGCGATGATCTGGCCGAGATCGAGGATGTGCACGAGTTCGCCTATCGCCTCTCCGAGATCGCGATGAGCGGAATCGTCGAGCCGGACGAGGCGGATGACCAGCAGGCGCCCAGCGTCTTCTTTACCAGGACCCCAGAACGGAACGATCCGCAGGCTGTCGGTCGACATTCCTTCGCGAGCGACGAGCACAGGATCTACGCTGTCTTTTCGAGGGGCGGGTACAACCGCGACCAGATCATGGTGAAGTGGTTCCGCACCGACAAGCCGGAGATCCTCCTCTTCGGCCGCTATCCCGTCACCCCCAATCAGGAGTTCAGCTGGGTGTGGCTGGAGAAGCGTCAGGGATGGGATCCCGGCCGCTACCAGGTCGATGTCTTCTCCGGCGACGAAGCGATGACTCCGCTTGCGCGGGGACACTACACCGTCGAGTGATCGCCGCCGCGTGGAGCCCCCGCTTCGGGGGGGGGGAGAGAGAGAGAGAGAAGCCCCTGCGGTCGCCCTTCCTGGCGGCTGCGATGCACCGCAGGTGAAAAGGAAAGGATCCGGCGGGCCATCGCCCGCCGGATCCCTCCTACTGCTCTCCTCATCCCGTCCCTCTCGAGCCCCGGTCCGGTCCTGCGACCCGGCCCGAGAGGAAGGGTGTTCGGGTGGACCGAACGCCTAGTCGACCGGCGTGTCGGCCCAGATGCCGCCCCGCTGCTTGGTAATGGCCTCCATGGCGCCGCCGAACTGTCCTCCGGTCAAATCGGCGGTTCTGGCCGCGTGGCAGGTCGCGCAAGCCGTCGAGCCCGCAGCGACGGCGCCGGCGCCACCGTGGTTCTGGTCCACCGCCAGGCCCGTTACCGGGTCGATATACACCTTGCCGGCGGTGTCGTTGTCGCCATTCACGAATTCCCAGGTGTTGATGCCGGGCTGGAACAACCAGACGCGGACGGTGGGAATGGCGCCCCAGTTGGGCAGCGGATACGAACCACTCGGGGTGGCCGAGGAGATGTCGGTGGCCACGATGTTCGAGGCCGGTGCCGCGTTGCCAACGCCCAGGGTCATGGGGAAGGACACATAGTGATCACGCGTGGTGTACTCCCACAGGTGCACCTCGAACCCGACATCGTACTGCTCAGCTTCCAGCAGGGCGATGTCATCGCCGTTCCCGGTGTCCATCAGACGCTGCATCTGCACGTGCCAGGTGCCCAGGGTGCCGTCCGGGGTCGAAGGAATGAATACCGTGCCGAGGGCGGTGATATCCGCACGGCTGCCCGCACCCGCGCGCAGAACGCGCCGCGGCACCGTGTCTCCCTCGATCGCAGTGAAGCTGCCAGGCACATCGGCCCAGGGCATGGCCGAGGGATTGGGAGCCATCGGCCCCAACATCTCTGCATCGGGCTGAGTCATGTAGAAGAAGGGTGTCAGCCAGAAATCGTTCCAGTCGAAGGTGAGGTCGCCCCAGGTCGTGGTCGGATCCAGCAGATAGTCCGGGTTTCCGCCGGTGATGCCCTGATTGAAGAAGACACCGGTTCCAGCGTCGCCCTTCCGCCCACCGTCATCGCCGCTGCTCGTGCTTCCGGCCCAGTCGAGCACCAAGACGTTCTGGTCGTCCGACATGGCGATGGGATTGCTGCGCGCTCCCTGAGTCGGCAATCGGAATGTACTTGCCATCGTGACCGTTTGCCGCGTTCCACTCCGGCATGTGCCGGGCGTCATTGTGACAGGTCATGAAGCAGCCGAACTTCTCGAAGTTCGGAACCGCACTGGCGGCGCCAGGGTCGTTGACCATGATCGACGTGCGCTGCTCGTAGATCGTGCTCAGCTGCCCCTGATCCCCTTGATCGGTGTCTCCGTCGATCGACGCTTGTGCATCGCGGCGGTCGCCACCTTCCTTCTGCCAGGCGCCAGTGGTGTATCTCAGATACTGATGTCGCTTGCCCTCGTTTCCGCGGTACGAAACCCGCCAGAAGAAGGTGTCGTTGTTGTAGGCGGCCTGTACGTCATAAGCCAGGACATAACCGTGGTTACCATTGTGACCCTCCAGGGTCGGCAGAGGGATGGCGGCGGGCGAGCCGTCTGCGCCGGGCGAGCCATCCGCACCGGGCGAGCCATCCGCACCGGGCGAGCCGTCTGCGCCGGGCGAGCCATCCGCACCATCACTCCCGTCCGTACCATCCACGCCATCCGCGCCGTCCGTACCATTCACGCCATCGCTTCCGGAATCGCCGCATGCGGAGAACAGAAAGAGAGCTATGGCTATTCCCATCAATCGTAGAAATCTACTTCTCATCATCTCCTCGTTTCATTCACCCTTTGTTTAGTGCCCTTGATTTTCGGGTTCGCGGGATTGTTGGGCTTTGGTTCGATGCGTCCCCAGTGGAACAATCCAATGCCAGTGCTCTCCGCCTTCAGAGAAATTCACGAAGGTTCGCCCGTTTTCAGTGCATTTCGCGTGCCCGTACAGGGCTCGGTACAGATCTCTGCGGCACCATCTGGGAGCGGCGCAGGCGCGCGCTGCACTCATGCGTCCAGCGCTCCCCGTGTCCAAGGGAGGTGCAACAACAAGTTGCCACCGGAGGACGTAGGGGAACCCAGAGGGCCTCTGAATGGTGGGGCGTGATGACCCGATCTACGCCACTGACGCCGAGACTGCGTAGCGGAAGTACTCACTCATCCGAGTGAAGAGGAGCACCCACAACCGGATCCTTCCGAACTTCTCGCCGGCAGTGACCTGACCCTTGGATCGATCCGGCGTGCATCTTCGCATTGAGCAGACAGAACAGATCAATGGGAAGTTGTGGCTCGCCCTCTCCACGGGCCCGGCCTGCTCGCACTCTGCGCGAGACGCAGGTGCGGCGCCGAGCCCGAGAGACGCCCTCGCTAGGCCTTCTTCTTGGCGACCTTCTTCTTCGCCCGCGGCGGCGCGACCGCGCGCTCGAGCCGACGCAGTAGCCGCTGGGCGTCGAGGGTCATCTTCTTGGCGCGCCTGCGCCAGGCGGCCGCACCGCGCTCCTCGATGCGGCCGAGCTCGTGGCTCGCCTCGCGGATCAGGCGCGCGGTGCGTCGTCGCGCCTGAGGCACAGCGCGTTCGATATCGCGCTCGAGCTGGTTCAGGTTCTTGCGCACCCGAGCGCGGTAGTCGCGCAGCGTCTTCGGCATATCATCCTCGAGGCGCTGGAATGCCGAACGGCTCGTCCTCTTCTTCGCCTTCTTCTTGCTGGCCATGATTGCGATCTCCTCGTTTGATTTGTTGCGGCGGAATTATTCCACATCCGCCCGGCAGGCGTCGACGCGGGGCTGGATGCCGCAATCGCCCAGTCGTCGTGCTAGCAGCGTGGCTTGCGACCTCACCTCCGCAGGGTGCAGCGCCCGGGTGCAACCGCCGCTGCCCGACGGATGACAGTCGATCCCCAGCCTGGTCCGTCAAGTACAGGACACCCACTCTTTGATGGCGCGTACAGGCCCAGAGCGCCGGGATGGCCACGACCGCGCGAGCTCTCGGGCACCTCAACACCCGTGGTATACTGGTGAGCATCATGACCCTGAGAAGCGTCAGGATGTTTGCCGTCGGGATTGGGATCGTCGCGCTCGTCGCATGCCGAGCCGAAACGGATCGCGACCACTACGCGGTCGGCGACACCGGAACCGCCACGTTCATCAACAACTCCGGCCTGGTCGCGTACCTCGCTGGGTGCGGCGCCTACTCGTTCGAGAAGCTCGACGATGAGCGCTGGATCGATCGAGGCCCGGCGCAGGTCTGCATCTGGGAAGGCTTCGCACAGCCGGTCGAGCCCGGGACCTCACGCGAAGAGCCGCTCGTCCCTTGGGAGCACGGCACGTGGCGCCTGCGCTACAGCACCGGCGGCGGTTGCTCGCCGAGCGAGCCTCTGAACGAGGAGTCGTGCGGGTTCATCGGAGCGATCCACAGCCGGCCGTTCTCGGTCGCCCGAGTCTGCGACCCCACCGAGTGCGGGCCCCAGCTCGGAATGCCGAACTGGCTGTGCCCGGACGGCGAGAGCATCGGTGGTCCCACAGGCCGCTGCCTCGGCGATCCGGATACCGATCTCTGCGGCTGGGAGATCGCGAACTGCGCCGAATAGTGACACGACCTCTGCGCCCAATCGGGGTGGAGGATCACATTGGGCCGACTGCTGGCGAGGATGCTGGGGACGCCGATGGGCCGGTCGAGCAGATGACCAAGGTGGTGGCCGACACATGAAACGCTGCGCTGCGGGGTTGGCCTCACGACTGGGAGCCCAAGCGGGCTCGACTAATCGGCCGCGCTGAGCTGGGCCGCTTCGCGTGGCTCGAATCGGATGAAGGCGACGCCGCTGACGTCCGCCCGGTACACGACCTCGAAGTCCCATTCGGCGAGGCTCTCGCGCCGCAGGTGCGGGTTCGCGCGCAGGTGGGTCAGGAGCGAAGACGGATCCGTATAGGCCTCTTCGGGCATTGGATAGTTGACGGTCACCAGGAAGTGATGCCCCCTGGCCCAGGCGAGCTCGAGCAATCCGCCCGACGCGATGGCCGCCGCGGCGTCATCGTCCACCGCCAGCCCGAGCCCGTTGAGAGTGGGCGTGGGGTAGAGGGAGAAGGAGACGACGCCATCCTCGTAGGCGACCACACCGCACCCATCGCAGACCTCGGCCAGGGAGGCGCGAATGACTTCCCGCTCGCTCCAGAAGCGATGGCTGAGCTCGTGGTAGAGACCGTGCTCGGACTTGTCGACGATCAGATTCGCCTGCACCAGGGCGAGCCCAATCGCAGCGGCAAAGGCCAGCTCCTTCGTCGGGAGGCGGCCGAGCAGACCCAACGACTCGCGCGGGGAGCGGGCCCTGAAGCCGTCGAGCAGCTCCGTGATCCAGATCGCCACGATCAGATTCGTGACCATGATCGAGATCGGGTAGTACCAGTCGCCCTGGCTCCACAGGCTCACCATCGTGAAGTTGTAACCGGCCTTGATGATCACGTAGGCGGCGAAGAGGTCGACGACGGCCATCGGGTCAGCGGCCGCGATTGCGCCCTCGACGCGAGCGGACCAACGCCTCAGGAGCCAGAGGATCGCGACACCGGCGGGCACCAGCATCTGCAGGACGCGCCAGGCTTCGGAGGCCCAGACGTCGGCGCCCGAGCGCATGAAGTCCATGCCCGGGAAGAAGGTGGTCCAGGTCGCGTAGGCGTTGCGGGCGAAGGCCCAGAGAGGTTGGCTCTTGGCCATCCCGCTCGAAGGCAGCAGGCTTCCTGCGTGGGTCAGGTTGTAGAGCATGTAGCCGGAGATGAGTACGGCCGGTATGGCACCCAAGAGGACCGCGCGTTCGATCCGCTCGCGCATCGGGCGTTCTCCATCGAGGAGTGGTGCCAGCACGAAGACACCCACCAGGAAGATGTCATCGAGGCGTGCCAGTGCAATCAGCGCGAGCACCCAGGACACACCGAGCAGATCCTTGCGCGAAGCGGGCCGCTTGCCGTCGAAGGCGATCCAGAGCAGGCAGCAGAGCAGGCCGAAGAGCCCGACGGAGAGCGGTGACTCCATGCCGTTCGCGAAGCTCCACGGACTCCCCCAGCCGATCTTGATGGCCGGCATCAGAATCCAGAAGAAGCCCGGTACGGCTGCCAGGAGGGCGATCCCGGCCCGGCCCGTCCAGCGCCAGGCCGCGTAGGCGAAGAGACCGGCGCCGAGTCCGACCGACGAGATGCCAGCCAGGGCCGCGAGCCGGACGAGACCGTCGCCATCGAGTGAGAAGAGCTCGGTGGTCTTCGCCAGGAGCATGCCCCACAAGGGGTGAAAGCCGTTGGTGGGGTACTGACCGTCGAAGCTGAAGAAGGCGAGGCCCTGCGAGCGTTCCGCGATCGAGAGGTAGTAGAAGCTATCGGGCGCGAAAAATTTGAACGCCCCCAGCGTTCCGTGCTGGATCAGGGCGAGGGCGGGCGGATAGACGACGAGCAATACAACGGCCGAAAAGAGGACCAGTCCGGTCACGAGCTGCGCGCGCCGGCCGATCGACTCGGCTCCACTCCACGTTTCCATCGTCCGCATCAGAACGTCGATCCAGTAAAAGCTCCGGGTCTGTGATCATATCTGAATCAAGATCGCATCCGGGATCGAGTTTGGATGGAAATACTCTCCGACACGGACTTCTCCCAAAAGAAACGAAATTCGGCGATGACTCTTCGAATCTGGGCCGACGAGCCCAGATTTCGGACTCGGCGCGTCCCAGGCTGACCACGCGCGGCAATCCCTCGAGGGCGAGTCGGCACAGTCTCGGCCGGCCATCGCCCTGCGGGGTCGCCGACAGGAAGCCCACCTCGAGATTTTGTACGCCTTTCAGATAGCACCGGGCAGATAGCACCGGGGCACACGACACTGGTGCGGCTCTCCGCCCGCGCATCGCGCGGACTGCCGATCGCGATCGAGTGGATGTCGCAGCCGGCCAGGCGACGGGCGGGGTGAGCCGGGCGTTTGCCAGCGCAGCCACCATTGGCGAATATGACCGGCCCCCGGAAATCGCCCCTCCGTCCTCGACCCGCCAGGGCAAATCAAGGCAGATATAGTGAGCATCGACTCCAACACACCCGTTCTGATCGGAGTCGCTCAGCTGCTCCAACGTGCAGGGGACGAGGGCCCCGCCCTCGGTCCCCTCGACATGCTCGAGCGGGTGACGCGCGATGCGGCCGAGGAGTGTGGTGCGGGTGAGCGAGCGCTGGCCGCCATCGACAGCATCGGCATCGTCGAGGTGGTGGGGTGGTCGCCGCAGAACGCACCGCGGCTTCTGGCCGAGCGGCTCGGGATCGAGGTGCAGACCGAGATCGTGACCCACCTTGGCGGGGAGGCTCCGCTGACGCTGGTCAACGAGGTCGCCGATCGCATCCTGGCCGGCGAGGTGAGGGTCGCGATGCTCGCCGGTGCGAACGCACTCGACAGTCTGATGGCGGCGCGCAAGCAGAATTCGTGGCTCGACTGGGCAAAGGGTGGCGAAGGCGAACCCGAGCACATCGGCTCGACGAAGCCAGGCACCGACGAGCGCGAGAAGCTCTATGGCATCAGCGCGCCCGTCAACATCTACCCAATCATCGAGAATGCCCTGCGCGCACGCCGCGGCCTCGGCATCGACGAGCACCAGGCCGCGCTCGGCCGCATGATGGGCCGCTTCACCGAGCAGGCGGCCGCAAACCCCTACGCGTGGTTTCCGGTGGCACGCAGCGGCGAGGAGTTGGTGCGCACGAGCGACGCCAATCGCATGATCGCCTTCCCCTACACCAAATATCTGAACGCGGTGCTCTTTACCGATCAGGCGGCCGGTGTGCTGATCGCCTCGAAGCAGGCCGCGGACGAGCTCGGCGTACCCGAGTCGCAGCGCGTGTACTGGTGGGGCGGTGCCACGACGTACGAACGTGGCTGGTTCGTGAGCGAGCGCGAGGACGTCTCCACCGCACCGGGCATGCAGGAGTGCGCGCGCCGCACCTTCGCCAACACCGGCGTCGGCATCGAGGACATCCGGCACATCGACTTCTACAGCTGCTTCCCCGTGGCCGTAGAGGTGGCGTGCGAGGCCTATGGGGTGGCGGAGGACGATCCGCGCGGTCTCACGGTGACCGGCGGGCTGCCCTATGCGGGCGGTCCCGGCAACAACTACACGATGCACGCGCTGATCGGCGTCGCCCTGCGCTGCCGAGCGAATCCCGGCGAGAAGGGCCTGGTCACGGGCAACGGCTGGTACCTCACCAAACACTCGGCCAACATCTGGTCCACGCAGCCGAAGCCGGGCGACCCGCCGACGGGCCGCTGGCCCGAGGATCTGCTTGCCGGCCCCAAGCCGGTGGAAGTCATTGACCAAGCAGAGGGCCCCGGTCGGGTCGAGGCCTACACGGTCACCTACGATCGCGCCGGTGTCCCCGAGCGCGGGGTCGTGATCGGCCGACTCGACGCCGACAATCGCCGCTTCATTGCCCACTTGCCCAGCGAAACCGCCCTGCTGGCCTCGTTCACGGAGCACGAAGGCGTCGGGCGTCGAGGCTGCGTGAGCCAGGCCAGGGGTCAGAACCTCTTCAGTCCCGAGTAGCGCACGCGGGGACCCGCCCACTCACGGCAAGATCGAGTCGGGCAGATGCCGTCGGATGCGGTTCAGACTCTCCGCACGATCGAGCAGCTCGACGACCCGCTTCGCCGGACGCGCCAGAATCAGGGGAAGCGTCTGCTCACCAGCCTCTACGTCGGGCACGTAGGCGAGAGATGGCCGATCGAGCTGGAATTTCGTCTCGACTTCTTCGTTGTCGCCGCGCGCATCCAGGGCCACCCAACGCTCGACGTCCGAGAGCCACGCCACCACGAAGCCGTGCAGCGCGTAGCCGCTCAGATTGTCCGTGCTCAGCAGTCGCTGGTACGCGAAACCGACTGGAATGCCGCGCGCGCGCAGCAGCGCAGCCAGCAGATGGCTCTTCGCGTAGCAGAGACCCGTCCCCTCGCGTAGCACGTGGCTCGCGCTGCACGTCACCACGTCGGTCTCGATCTCGAAGGAGTGATCGATCTCGTCACGCACGAACTCGAAGGCGGCCCGCGCTCGTTCACTCGGCTCTTCGTGCCCCTGTGCCAGCTCACGTGCACGTTCGAAGACCGCTGGAGTTTGCCAGTCGACGACGATGGTGTCCTCGAGATAGCGGTCGAATCCATCCCGCTCCGGGCGAAAAATCGGGATCTCCTGGTCGGACGCGCCGCTCATGCACCGCTCCTGCGTCGGGCGAGCAACCACCGGCACCGGCACCCGCGGCGGCGAACGGTACACCAGTCCGCCGGGCGACCCTCCGACTAGATGTAGACTGCGCGGAGATCATGTCGGAACGAAGCGACGACACGCCCGCCGGGGCGGAGGTGCTGCCGGTACCCGGAGGCGAGCGCTCGCGCGCGGATGAGTGGGCGCTGGTGCTGGCCTCGCAGGGCGTGCGCTGCCGCGTCGGGCCGCATGATGGCGGCTACGCGCTCCTTGTCGCGACGGCCGAGCGCCACTATGCCGAGACCGTACTCGACGAGTACCTGCGTGAGAACCCGTCCGGTGACGATCCCGAGAGTACGCCCGCCGCGGAGCCGCTCGGTGAGCCCGGTATCTCGGGCGTTGTGGCCGCGTTCGTACTGATCGGGCTGCATCTCGGATTCTCCGGTCGGCCCGAGCTCTACGCCGCCGGCAGCGCCGACGCGACGCGCATCGCGAGCGGCGAGTGGTGGCGATCCGTGACCGCACTCTGCCTGCACGCCGACCTGGGGCACGTGATCGGCAATTCACTCTTCGGCGCATATTTCGTCACGGCGGTCAGCCGGACACTCGGCGGCGGGCTCGCCATCGGTCTCATCATGCTGACCGGCGCGGTGGGCAACCTGTTGAATGCATCATTGCAGGGGCCGGGCCACATATCCGTGGGCGCATCCACCGCAGTCTTTGGCGCGATCGGGATGCTCTCCGGCCTGGCACTGGCGCGTCGACGGCGCATGGGCCTGCACGGCCGGCGCCTGTGGGTACCGCTGGCCGCCGCCCTCGGACTCCTCGCAATGCTCGGCGTGAGTGGCGCGCGCGTCGACGTGGGCGCGCACCTCTTCGGGCTGCTGGTTGGCGGAGTTCTGGGCGCTGCGTCGGCCCCGCTTGCAGCGCGGCGCCCTCGCCTACTCGTCCAGATCGCCGCCGGTCTCGCAACCGGGATCCTCATCGCGCAGTGCTGGGCGCTGGCGCTTGGGCGCTGAGCCGAGGGTTGTGGAGCGCAGATTGTTCCTGGCACGAAGCCGGCTCTGGAGTCGGGCACGCGCTCGCGCCGGTCGCTCTTCACGTCCCCCACTGCCCCTCCGCGGAGTGTGATTCCCATTCCAAGACCACCACTTGGCGCTACAAACGCAAGGGCTTTGTCGGATGTCTACAGCGCGCGGATCCGAACGCGGCGGCTGGCACACTGTCTCGAGCATCGGCTCGAGTTGGCTGTCCGAGGCGAGGGGAGATCGATCGACGGGCCGAGCGGCCGGGCGGTGCAGATTGGTACGAGCCACGGAGACCCAAGCTACGCTCCACGACCTGAGGGAGAACCATGTCGATTCCCGAGAGGGCCGTCGAGGTGCCCTATGCCGAGCTCGCGCCGGAGACTCTGCGCAACCTTGCCGAGGAATTCGTCACGCGCGACGGCACCGATTACGGTGCGGTCGAGAAGACGCTCGGGGAGAAGGTCGAGCGCCTGATGCGACAGCTGGCATCGGGTGATGCGCATATCTTCTTCGATTCGGAGACAGAGACGATCAACATCGTCGCGCGTCGCGAGCTTGGCTAGAGGCGCACCCACTCCCGCCCCTCGACGGGGGGCATCTCATCGAAGGCGTTCCAGGGCGTAACGTGCTCGATCGGCGGCTCCTCGTAGCCTGCGGGCAGCGCGCTCTCCAGCACGAAGAAGGCATTCGGGGCCCAGCTGTCGGTGTGTACAAGGCTGTAGCCCTTCTCGCGGCCCAGGTTGCGCAGGGCCAGAAGACTGGCGCCGTGGTAAAGGGTCTCGTCCCAGACGTGGTCCGCGTCGTAGCGGATGGTGCACGCGTGGTGGAGGCCGAAGAAGATGTTGTACTCCATCACGACCACGCGCGGCGTGTAGTCCTCGATGGCCTTCCAGACCCAATAGTCGTTGCCATCGATGTCGATCGAGAGCAGATCGAATACCGGTGGCACAGCGTATTTCGCGAAGAGCCGATTCACGTTTTCGGCGTTGACGAATTCCTGCTGCACGAGCACGCCATCGGCGCGATCGCTGCCCTCCATCAACAGACCGGTCCAGCCGTGCTGGAGGCGCAGGTTCGCGGTGTTCGAGAGGTGCTGGCCGTCCCACGCACCGAACTCGACGAAGCGGCGGTTGTGCGCACCGATGACCTCGAAGATGCGCTGCAGAACGCCGTCCTCGCCACACTGTGAGTAGACACTCGCCTCGTAGGTGCCGAGGCTCTCCAGACCGCCTCTGCCCTCGTCTCGGCCCTCGCATAGGCCAGAACCCTCGTGTATTCCGGGCACGTTTCCCTCCGTCGGCGCGCGCGGTCTCGGCTCGTCACCGGCCGGCGCGGCGGCGCAGTCTAGCTTCTCTCTACAAGGACAGCCGCAGGCGCTCTCAAAGGACAGCCACAGGCGCTCTCGAAGGACAGCCGCAGGCGCTCACACGGGACGGCGGCCAGCCTCTCCAGGACCCGGCTGCAGGCGTGGTAGAGTCTCGCCGAGTCGGCCCAGAGGGAGACGCGACCGCATGTACAGCGAACGGCAGCTCAGGATCGGGCGCATCCTGGTGGCGCTCACGTGGATCTTCGCCCTCGCCTCCTGGTTCTTCCCGCTCTACTACACCTCGATCGGGAACCTCGGCCGCGCCCTCTTCTACATACTCACCTTCGTCCACTTGGTAGAGTTTCCGCTCTTCCTCAAGACCTACCGGGCTGCGGGTGGGTCGCTTTTCAGCCAATTCTTGCGCCACATGGCTTACGGGATGCTGCATCACGCCGAGGTGAAGCAGAGACTCGCGCAGCGGGCCTGATCCTCGGACGAAGGTCAGCGCTCGCTGCGGCCGCGTTCGCGTGCGGGACGCCGATAACCGCCAGCGGGCGCCCGCTCACCCGCACGCTTCGGCCCTGCCGGCTTGCGGCGTGAAGCCGGCGCACGCTCGGGTATCAGGCAGTCCGGATCGTCTCCGATCAGCTCCGCCCGGCCCGCGCGTATGAGTGCCTGCTTGACCAGCGCGTGGTTGTCGGGCTCCCAGTACTGCAGCAGCGCGCGCTGCAGCGCCCGTTCGGAGGCGCTGCGCGCGCTCGCCACCGGCTGCAGGGTCTCCGGATCGAGCCCCGTGTGATACATGCAGGTCGCAATGTCCATCGGGGCGGGAATGAAGTCCTGCACCTGCCGGGGCCGGTAGCCGTTGCGCTTCAAGTAGAGGGCGAGCTCCACCATCTCTTCGAGGTCGGAGCCAGGATGACTCGCAATGAAGTACGGGACCAGATACTGATCCTTGCCCGCTCGCCTCGATGCGGCCTCGAAGCCCCGGGCGAAGCGGTCGAAGCTCTCGATGCCGGGCTTCTTCATCAGAGCCAGCACGGAATCGTCCGCGTGTTCGGGTGCCACCTTGAGATGCCCGCCAACGTGATGGCGTGCCAGCTCGTCGATGTACTCGGGCTCGGCGGCGGCGAGATCCATGCGGATCCCGGACGCCACGTGGACGCGTTTCACACCCGCCGTCTCGCGGCTCTTGCGCATCAATTCCCGCAGCGGGGTGTGATCGGTGTCGAGCAGCTTGCAGATCTTGGGATGAACGCACGAGAGCCGTCGGCAGGTCGCCTCGACCTCAGGCTTGGTGCATCGCATGCGGTACATATTCGCAGTGGGTCCACCGATGTCACTGACGTGACCGGTGAAGCCCGGGCGCGACGCCACGTCGCGCAGCTCGCGCAGCACCGAGGCCTCGCTGCGGCTCTGGATTCTGCGGCCCTGGTGCAGTGTGATCGAGCAGAACGTGCAGCCGCCGAAGCACCCGCGCATGATCTGCACGGAGTCCTTGATGGTCTGCCAGGCGGGGATCGGGCCCGCGTACGCAGGATGCGGCTCGCGCACGTAGGGCAGCTCATGAAGATGATCGAGCTCCGCCTCCTCGAGGGGCAGCGCCGGCGGGTTGATGACGACGCGGCGCGCGCCGTGGCTCTGTACGATGCGGCGTGCGTTGAAGGGGTTGGTCTCGCGGTGCACCTGGCGGGTCGCGATCGCAAAGTCGCGACCGCTCTCAGATACGGCCTCGAAGCTCGGCAACGTGACGTCTTCGAGCTCGCCACCCGCCCAAGCCGGCAGCTCTTCCCTCGCCCCCAGCAAGTAGGCGACCCCGCGCAGATCGCGCAGCGCGTGCACCGATTCGCCGGCGGCCAGCCGCTCGGCGATCGCGAGGATGCTGCGCTCGCCCATCCCGTAGGCGAGCAGGTCTGCCTTCGAGCTGGCCAGGCTGCTCGGACGCACCTTGTCGGACCAGTAGTCGTAGTGGGCGACGCGGCGAAGCGACGCCTCGACGCCGCCTGTCACCACCGGCACACCGCGAGCTGCCTCGCGGCAGCGCTGCGCGTAGACAGCAGTGGCGCGGTCCGGCCGGTGTCCGATCTCACCGCCCGGCGAGTAGGCGTCCGCGTTGCGGCGCTTCCGGTTCGCCGTGTAGTGATTGATCATCGAGTCCATATTGCCCGCACTGACCGCCCAGAAAAGCCGCGGTGAACCGATCGCGCGCCACGCGTCCGCGCTCCGCCAATCGGGCTGCGCGAGGATCGCGACCCGATAGCCGTGGGCCCCGAGCCAGCGACCGAGCAGCGCGGCGGCAAACGACGGGTGGTCGACGTAGGCGTCGCCGCTGACGAAGACGACGTCCGCCTGCTCCCAGCC
>JAFDDH010000368.1 GCA_019310975.1 Deltaproteobacteria bacterium
GCGGCGGTCAGCTACGAGCGGCAGGTGGCCGAGGTCCGGATTCGGGAAGAGCGAGCACCGGAGCTTGGACTTCTCCTTCAGGCGGTCGAGCAGGCGGGTTTTGCCGCTGCATTGGAGTCGAGGTGAGGCGCGTGTCGGCTCTCGAGAGAGCTGAACGCGCCTGGGCGAGCAACTTCGCCGGTCTCTCACCGGTAGAGATAGACGAGCGCGTGCGCGGATTTGCGACGATGGTTCGCGCGATCGCCGAGTACGGTGTGGTTTCGGCCGAACGCTTCGCCGAGTCCATGGGGCTCGGTGTGTCGCGGGCCGAGGAACTCTTCGCTGAGCTTGGCCGCATGGGAATGCAGTCCGACGATGCCGGCAATATTGTCGGAGCGGCGTTGACGACGCGAGAGACGCCGCATCGGGTGCGGGTTGCGGAGAAAGAGCTCTACGCCTGGTGCGCGCTCGACACGCTCTTCATCCCGGGGCTTCTCGGCGAGACAGCCGATGTAGAGTCTCTTTGCCCAATTAGCGGCGAAGCCATACGACTCAGGGTGACGCCGGGAAGCGTCGAATCGTGCGATCCGTCCGATGCCTGGCTCTCTGTGTTCCTGCCGGGCGGCTCGTCGCGCCAGACGGGCCCAGCCAGCCCGACCTGAAGCCAGATGCACTTCTTTCGCGCCCGTGAGGCGGCGGATGAGTGGGTGAAGGGGCGAGAAGCCGTGGTTGCGCTCAGCCTCGAGGAGGCCTTCGAGCTCGCCCAGGTGCACTGGGTGAAGCGCTCGAATCAGGCATAGGCTTTTGCATCTGCAGTGACGGGATGGCCCAAGAGTCAGCCAGATTCGACGCGATGGCTTCGATGCCCACACTGCGCCGGTCGTACCCGACACTTCTCCGTGCCTCCATTCCGAAGAGCGCATTCACTCAGCGCGGGCTGGCGCCTCAAGCAGCAGATAGAGGGCATCGTTGAGCAGCGTGGGTGAGGCGACCATGCTCAGGTGATCTCCGTCGACGATGTGCACGGATGTCCAATGGACGGGGGATTCGAGTCGCCCTCTTGGGTGGGGCTCGCGGCGCATCCGGCCAAGCGCACTGTGGCGCGTGACAGTCTTGTCGCCCGGCTCGTAGTCGTACTTCACCAGCTCACCGCTGTGGCGGTCCACCTCGACCCGGCCGGGTGTGTCGATCGTGTCGCCGAGAAAGAGGTGCATCGTGGTGCCCGCCGGAGGCCGTGAGGGAATATCGAGCGCCGCGTTCAGCTGCACGGCACGCGCGAGGCAGAGCGCAACGTAGTCGCGCGCCACAGCCCGGCGCGCCTCGTCCGTCGGGAGGTGGGGCAGCAGATTCCGAAGCACCTCCTGCTGGTCGTTTCCGAGCGGTCCCCAACCCAGGCGATCCCAGGTCTCTACAGCGAAGAAGTCCACGGGCGATCCGTCGTCCGCATAGACGACGGCGCCCGAGCCCTCGTGAGGCACCATCTGGTAGAGGGACACGAACGTCGCGAGCAGAGCGGGCGGGTGTGATGGAATCGGGAACTCGGGCGAACCCCCTTGCGTAACGTCGCGAAGGGCCTCGAGCGAGCCGTTGTTGGGTGGAGCAACCAGCACGACGCGGCGCACCAACTGGGCGCCGCGCCAGTCCAGGACCGGAAGGCTTCCATCCGGCGCGAGCGTCTGCGTGCCGTAGCGAAGGTAGTAGCGGGTGACCAGGGTACCCATCGAATGCGCGATGATGTCGACGCGGGCGGCGTCGCCCTCGAGCCCGAGTTCGAGCTTTTCGCGGTGAGCGGCCCGGACGGCGACGTCCAGCGCCTCTGCGCTCTCGGAAAGGTCCCGGCGCCAGTCGAATGCCACGCCGTGGATTCTGGGTGTCGAATCGGATTCGGCCGCCCGCGTGGCGCTCCGCAGTTCGCGCTTCGAGGGCGTGTCGCCCGCAGAGCCCGGTTCGCCCAAGCCGCGCAGGATGCCCCAGAGGAGGCCGGGGTAGGTGTTGACGGTGAACCGCTGCCCGGCAATCTGGATCTCGCCGTTCTGCATGACCCCGTCGGCTACGACCTGGTCACGCATCTCGGCCAGCGTCTCGCCGCCCGTCATCGGCAGCGCGATGCGGCGCTGCACATCGGCCCTCCAGACGCGCTGCTCGCCAGCCAGGAAGAGCCCCCACACGTCATGGCCGCTCTCCCGATCGACGAGATTGCTGCCCAGAAAGCCCGTGACGATCACCATCGGCTCGAGAGATGCCTGCGGCTCGCCGTACCCGTACTCGTCGGCGATCCGGCCAACCCGGTCTCCGGCGCATCCGAGAAGGACGACCAGCATGCTGAGCATTGCGAAGCGGATGCGGACGATTGAACGCATGGATTCCTCTACGCCGCCCCGTTCAGTCGACGATCGAGCTATAGACGATGGACTTGAGCTGGCCACGAAAGTTGAAGGTTCGCGACGGCATGAGCTGGGTCATGAAGATCACCGTGAGCTCTTCCTTCGGGTCAATCCAGAAGATCGTGCTGGCGGCGCCACCCCAGGCGAATTCGCCCGCCGAGCCGATTGCGCCCGCACGCTGTGGGCCCTGGTTGACGGAAAAGCCCAGGCCGAATCCCGTGCCCTCGAACTCCACTTCACCAAAGAGGCCGACCGAGAACTCGGTCAGGTCGGCATCACCCGGTAGATGGTTGCAGGTCATCAGCTCGATCGTCTTTCTGCCGAGGATGCGTTCCCCTTCGAGCTCGCCGCCATTCTGAAGCATCTGGCAGAAGCGCAGGTAGTCGTTCGCGGTGGAGACGAGACCGCCGCCGCCGGAGAAGAAGGTGACCTCCCGGCCGTATGGGCTGTCCTGGGGATCGTCCTCCAGGCGGAGCTCCTTCTTCGGACCGCGTGCGTAGTTGGCCGCAAACCGATCGATCTTCTCACCGGGTACGCTGAAGCCGGTATCGATCATTCCGAGTCGAGCGAATACGCGCTCCTCCAGGAAATCGTCGAATCGCTGGCCCGAGATCACTTCCACCAGATGGCCGAGAATGTCGGTAGAGACCGAGTAGTTCCACGCGGTGCCGGGCGAGAACTCCAAGGGGAGCTCGGAAAGCTTCTGCACCATATCCGCCAGGGTGGCTCCGGGCTCAGCTCCGCCCAGCTTCAAGCGCCGGTAGGCGGAGTCGACATTGGTGCGCTCCATGAAGCCGTAAGTCAACCCGGACATATGTGTGAAGAGGTCGCGGATCGTCATCGGGCGGGCGCAGCTCTCGGTGAGAAAATTCGGATAGCGTCCCTGCCTGTAGACCCGCAGGTTCTTCCACTCGGGAATGAATTTGTGTACGGGGGTGCTGAGCTCGAAAGCACCCTCCTCGTAGAGCATCATCAGCGCCACCGAGGTGATCGGCTTGGACATCGAGTAGATCCGAAAAATCGTGTCCTCGGCCATGGCTTTGCCTCGCTCGAGATCCA
>JAFDDH010000369.1 GCA_019310975.1 Deltaproteobacteria bacterium
GCTGGGTGCCAGCGTTCAGGCCTGGACCTGCGGCCTCTTCGGTGCGCCTGCGCACAAACCGCTTGCGCACTTGCGCGAGACGGTGGCCGCTGTGCGACACATCATTCGTGGCGCACACAAGGAAGAGGGACTCGAGCCGTTTGAGGGGCAGTACTACAAGGGCGACTACTCGACCTTGCAGCCGCAGAATCCCCCGGTTCGCGAGGAGATCCCGATCTGGCTGGCGGCGCTGCGCAGCCCGGCAGTGCGTCTGGCGGCGGAGGTCGGTGACGGGATCATGGGCCACCCGATCTGGTCGGTCGATTGGGCGATCGATAGGATTCAGCCGGAGCTTGCAAAAGGACTCAAGCGTGGGGGCCGCACGCGAGAGGATGTCGAGCTCAACCTGTGGTTCTGGTGCGCACCGAATACAGACGAAGCGGAAGCCATCGAGGATGCACGCACGACCGTCGGCTTCTACGCCTCCTTCGAGCAGTACGAGTCGTTCTTTACCGCACACGGTTTTCGCGATGAGGCCCGCCGGGCACAGGAGGCCGGGCGTCAGCGGGACGTCCTCACGCGTCCCGACCTGGTATCCGATGAGATGGTTCGCGCCTTTGTGTTGTGCGGGAAGCCCGATTCGATCCGCGAGCGCATCGAGCGGGCCTGGGGGATCGCCGACTCGCTTGTCGTGATTCCTCCTGCCTACGGTCTCGAACCCGTCAAGATGATGCACTATCAGGCCGAGATCGCGAAGCTCTTGTACTGAATTTGCCGACCTGTGCCGGGTCTGATCATTGTGCTTCGAAGCCGTAGGGATCAGCTTCGCCTCGATTGCCAGATGCAAGGCGTAGGACAAGGAGAGGAAGATGGAACTCAGAGAAGTCATGGGACGAAGACGGTCGATTCGCTTTCTGAACCCCAACAAGCCCGTCGAGCCCGAGAAGATCCAGATGATGTTCGAGGCCTCCAGGATCGCTTCGCACTGGGGGAACGTGCAGAGCCTGCGCGGGATAGCAGTCTTTCGCGACGCGGCGCCCAAGGAAGTGGTCGACTCCGTCACCTCCCCGATCGCCGGCTACCAGATCCGCCTGGCGCCGGTGTCGATCGTCTGGTTTCTCGAGACCGCCGCGGTGGATGGGCAGGCGGACCGTCTTCGCGAGCTCTGCAAGGTCGGCGCGCTCGGCTACGGCGAGGGCAAGGAGAAGGCGATCGAAGAGCAGCTGCTGCCGATCTTCAAGAACATCCTCGAATCGACCAAGGCGCCGGGCCTCGGGGAGGTCGACTGCGGACAGGGCATCGCCCAGGCCACGCTCATGGCCTTCGATCTGGGGCTCGGAACCTGCTGCCTGGGGACACCGCACGCCGAGCAGATCCGCCAGAACCTCGGCATGCCGGAGAGCTGCCGGATCTTGCTGATCCAGACCGTGGGCTACCCGGCCGAGAGTCCGGAGGCGGGCGGCCAACGCCCCCGCCTACCTTTCGAAGAGCTCTTCCACATCAATGGCTACGGCCATGCCTTCCCGCGTTCGCAGGAGGTGGTCGACCAGCTCACCCGCGACGAGATGTTTCAGGCTCCCGCCCCGCTGCCGTGGCGGGAGGCGGAACTCGAGTATCTGCAGAAGGCCCTGGATCTCAAGGGCAACGGGCTGCTCTGAGCCCAGGAGCTTGCGCGGCAGAAGGCCGGACTCGAAGGCTTCGCATTCTCCCCGCAGCAAGGCAAGTCCGGAGGCATTGCCCGCCACCGACCAGGCTGAAATGAGATTCGAAGATCGGCCCGAGATAGGGGCCCAGACGAGGAGAGAAGCGAAATGCGTCTCAACGCAGTAATCGCCGGTGTCGGCATGACGGCATTCGGAAAGCACATGGATCGAGGACTCAAATCTCTCGGCGCCGAGGCGATTCAGACCGCCCTGGCCGATGCCGGAGTGGAGGCGAAGTCGCTCGAGGCCGCCTACGTGGGCAACGCCGCTGCGGGCGTGGTGACCGGCCAGGAGTCGATTCGCGGTCAGGTCATCCTGCGCTCGATCGGTCTGGGGCGCCTGCCGGTGGTGAACGTCGAGAACGCCTGTGCCAGCTCCTCGACGGCCTTCAACCAGGCCTGCGCCATGGTCTCGGCGGGGTTCTACGACATCGTACTCGCGCTCGGTGTCGAGAAGCTCTACCACAAGGACAAGAAGGTCTCCTTCGGCGCTTTCACGGGTGCCGTCGACGTGGAGGCGATGTCGACCCTCATCGAGCAGCTGCAGGAGGGGGCGAAGGCCTCGGGTGCGAAGTCTGCCTCCTCGGGCTCGGGCCAGAATCGCTCGATGTTCATGGATATCTATGCGCAGGTGGCGCGTGCCCATATGTCCGCATACGGCACGACCGTGGAGCAGTATGCGGCCGTGTCGGCCAAGAACTCTTTCCACGGCAGTCTCAACCCGCGCGCACAATTTCGCGAGGCGCTCACGGTCGAGGAGGTGCTGGCACAGCCGATGATCGCCGAGCCGCTGACGCGCTCCATGTGCTCGCCCAT
Organism: Deltaproteobacteria bacterium; assembly: GCA_019310975.1. Taxonomy (GTDB): domain Bacteria; phylum Myxococcota_A; class UBA9160; order UBA9160; family UBA4427; genus JAFDDH01. The sequence goes on from JAFDDH010000369.1 coordinate 2,498, forward strand.
CGGTGACGGGGCAGCGGCCGCTGTCATCGTGAGCGAGCGCAAGGCGCGCGAGCTCGGCGTGAGTCGGCCGGTACGGGTCGTTTCCAGTGTGCTGCGCTCGGGCTGGGACCATCGCCCCAGCGAGCCGGGAACCGGCGAAGTCTGCTCCGCCGAGGCCTATGAGGAGGCCGGCGTCGGGCCCGCGGATCTAGACGTAGTCGAGCTTCACGACGCCTCGGCGCCCTCCGAGATCTTCGCCTACGAGTCGCTTTCGCTGTGCGGAAAGGGCGAGGGCGGGAGACTGATCGAGGAGGGCGTGACCCGACTGGGAGGCCGCTGCCCGGTGAATACCAGCGGCGGGCTTCTGCGCAAGGGTCATCCGGTCGGCGCCACCGGGCTTGCGCAGATCGTGGAGCTGACCGAGCAGTTGCAGGGACGCTCGGGCGAGCGGCAGGTCGAGGGAGCGAAGGTCGCGCTGGCCCACAACGGGGGCGGCACCATCGGCCCCGACGCGGCCGCCATGTGTGTGACGATTTTGAAGGCTTAGCCGAAGCGACGGACTGCGAGCGGCGAAAAGGTTTCGCGCCGCTCTTCGTCCGCCTTCAGGAGTGGCGATGCGCGAGCGCAACGATTGGATTCTGGCCGACATGATCGAGGCTCGGGCCGAGCAGATGCCGGATCTCGACGTACTGACCTTCGAACATCTGAGCCTCGACGGTGGGGCGACACCGGACGAGGTCCGGACCTACGCCGACCTCCATCGCAACGGCAATCGGATCGCCGCCGCGCTGATTGGCTACAAAATGGAGCGTGGCGATCGCTTCGGTCTGATGATGCGCAACCATCCCGAGTACGTGGAGAGCATGATCGCGGCATCGATCTCGGGCTGCGTATTCGTGCCCATCGACCCGCGGACACGTGGCGAGAAGCTGGTCTACATG
>JAFDDH010000370.1 GCA_019310975.1 Deltaproteobacteria bacterium
CTTGTACTACGGATGGATCGGTTCCTTCGCCACGAACTCCACCATCATCCGCTGCAGTCGAGCACTGGATTCGGAAGCCTCGATGTGGTCGCGCCTACGAGAATCTCGAGCACGCGCTCCTCGAGCACGCCTACACGTCGTCACGCTGGAGCCGGATCCATTGTGTTACCTCTTCTCCCACGCGATCAGGCTGGTCCTCGGGCATGTAGTGATGCGCGCCGTCGACCTCGACCACGGTCAAATCCAAGAGGAAGTTGCGGTAGGCCTCGACCGCGGGCGCCATCTCCGGGTAATAGAGAAGCAACGCCGGAAGGCCGCTGCTCGCGAGTGCGCCGCAGTAGTTCGTGGCCGTCTCGTAGAAATCTTTCGGCTCGCCCGCGATTGGCAGGTCGTTCGCCAGCTGCCAGACCGGCCTTCGGCTCTCTCTAGTCACGTAGGGCTCGAGGTAGTGCTCGAGCACGTCCCGAGACGGCTCCTCGACGCAGAGATGGCGAAGCACCGGTTCCACGAAGAGATGCTCGTTCACGCACAGGTCCCAGCCCAGCTCCGGTGCGCGATAGGCACGCCACAGCACGCGGCTGGGGCTGTTGCCACCAAAATGCTCCCAGGTCGGCCAGGGGGTAACGATGTTGCCGATGAATGCGATGCTCCGCACGTTGTCTCGATGTTCGGCGACGTACTGCGCGGCCACCGCCGTCCCCCAGTCGTTCGCAACCAGGTGGATACCCTCGAGGCCCAACTCTTCCACGAATCCGGCAAAGTACTCGCACTGGTCGTAGATGCGGTAGGGAATCTCCGGCTTGTCCGAGCGCCCCATCCCGATCATGTCGAAGGCGATCGCCCTCCCGACCTGAGCGACGTGCGGAATGACGCCGCGCCAAAAGTACGACGAGGTCGGGTTGCCGTGCAGCATGACGACAGGACAGCCCTCCCCCTGCTCGACGTAGTGCATCCTGGACCCCAGGACGCGTACGTAGTGGGACTCGAACGGGAAGTCTGCTGAAGCCGACGGCTCACTCATGGCGTCTCCTCTCCGCTCCAGATTAGCTCCGCTGTGTGAGTTGGCCGCAGGTCAGGGCGAGGTGGTCGTAGCAGCTCTGATGACGTGCTCGAGGAGCGCGTGCTCGAAGCGTCGCCGATTGATGCGGTAGACGACGAGCAGCTTGCGATGCGGATAGGCAGAGTGCCGTTCATCGACTCGTGCAGAGACGCCGACCCAAGTCTCTCTGCGAATCAAATCTGGCTCATTGGGTTCAGGCGGCCGATGAAACCGGGCAGCTCACAAGCCCTTGCCCGACTATAAAAACTGGCGCCCCCGAGAGGATTCGAACCTCTGACCTACGGTTTAGGAAGCTGTGTGGGATGGTGCTGAGGGGCTCTGTGTGCGCTCTGGGCGCCGACAACTTGGCAAAGCTTGGCAAAGCGTGTCCCTACAAGTCCTTCCGGAAGCTGCAGAAGAAGCGTAGGTCCAGGGTCTACTCCGTCACCACAGCAGCCTCACGCGAACGAGATTCAAACTGGTTGACGCATGAAGGGAGTGCGAAAACCGCGGGACCCGGCGCCAACAATTGTGCGTACAGCGGGTGTCGGTAGCATCGCGACCCTAGTGAATATCCCCGCCGGAAGTCTTATTGGCGCCGAGCGTTTCGAGTTCTAGAACCGCGAGGTTCTGCCTTGTCTCCCTGGAGATCGACGCGGAGAGTTCCCTTGCAACCTCTCCGTACCGCCTGTCCTCCAGTACGCTGGCAACCCTCCGACTGATCGCCTTAGACCCGGCCCGTGAGCTGAGCTTGCAGCCCGCGCCGCGCCATACAACCCGCGCTGCGACGTCGTATTGATCGCGCCCGAGCGGGATGCAGATCATCGGTACGCCGGCAGCGAGGGCGCGGATGACGGTGCCGTGGCCAGCGTGCGTGATGACGAGGTCCGCCTCGGGCATGACGTCCTGGTGCGGAACGAATTGACGAATCGCGACGTCGTTCGGCGTGTCGAAAATCGTCGGGTCGATCCCCGGACCGGTCGTCACCAGTGCGCGAACATCGAGTTCGTCGAGCGCGCGTATCAGGTTTCGAAGTAACGGCACCTGTCCCATTTGGTCTGTGCTCAAGCCGACCAGGACCAAGGGTCGCGTGTCGGAAGGCGGCCAAGGTGACTTCCATCGTCCGGGAGTGACTGTCTCCAGCTGCGGACCGACGTAGCGGACGTTGGGAGGGAGTTCGTCCGCTTCGAAGTCGTACGCCCTTGAAGTCATGACGAGAACGCGGTGGGCGCAGCCCGACAGGGCGTCGAGCCGCGAGAGCGATCCCAACTCAAGCTCCTCGCGTGCCTCGTTGAGCGTCCGTAGGCCCCGCGCCATGAAGCGATCGAAAACCGCGCGCATCACCGCGTCGCGCGTTCGACCAAGCCATGTTCTCGCTGGAAGGAAGCCCATTCCGAATGCCGGCAGGCCCGGTGCGGGATAGAGATAGACGGAGTGGAGTAGGAGGGCTCGAGGGATCCCAGCTACTTCGGCTCCGCACAGCGCTCCTGGAAGCGTCATGTCGATGGCCGCGACGTCGGCCGCGTGCCCCTCCAGCTCCTCCAGAACGTCGCGCGCATAAGCGGACGCTGGGCCGAACATGATGTGGTCCAGAAGGAAAGCCATCTTGTTTGGGCCCTTCTCTTCCATCCGCTCCTTTTCAGCACGATCGAAGACTGGTGCGTGATTGAATGGAACGTAGGTGCACCCTCGATTTTCCACAGCCTCTCGCAATGCGGGCCACGCGAGCATGCGTACCGCGTGTCCGCGCGCCACGAGGCGGCGGCCCACTTCGAGGATTGGCGGCGAGTTGCCCGCCAGGTCGGGAAGCGCGAATAAGAAGCGCATTAGTAGGCCAACCTCTGTCCTGCGCACCGAATCGGGTGCTCAATTGCGCGCCAAAAAATCCTTTCAGCGCCGATGTGGATGCGTCCTCGTTTACTCTCGAAAAATGTGCCTCACTGGGTTGTGAAACTATGGGATCCAATCGGACCATCTTGTCATTTTCAAGACGAATGATGGCCAATGAAATCGGAATGACCAATTCCCAGCGAGAAATTCATCGAAAGAAGCGAATTATCGACGACGAGGAGCGAATCAATTACATCCACAAGACCTGCCGATACTTCGGGGCGGCGAGGTCGACATTCCACCTGTGGAGGGACAGACTCCGCGAACTTCGCCACACAGCGCCAAGAAGCCGAAGTGCGGCCCGCACAACCACGCGATCATGGCTCTCTGACCTGTCCACAATTACCTGATCCGCAAACCCAATTTGGCGCCCCCGAGAGGATTCGCGAGCAGCCTACGGCTGCGATGAAACATTGCGCCGAAGGCGCCGCATCACCTCTGACCTACGGTTTAGGAAACTGTGTGGGGTGGGGGTGAGGG
>JAFDDH010000371.1 GCA_019310975.1 Deltaproteobacteria bacterium
CGGCGATGCGGCGGTGGAGGCGCAGCCTGCGGGTCGTGCGGATCTCCTCGTAGAGGGTCTCGCGGACCAGCGCGTGCGAGAAGCGGTAGCAGCCGGGCGCCTCCGCGACCTCGGTGATCACGCGGGCGTCCTCGGCCTGCTCGAGCAGCTCGAGCACTTGATCTTCCTCGAGATCGGCGACGCGGCCGAGCACGCGGACCTCGAAGTCACGCCCGATCGCGGAGCCGATCGTGAGCACGCGGTTGCACTCCGCACTGAGCGCGTCGAGGCGCCGCCCGATCACCTGGCGAACACCCTGTGGGATCTCGACGCTCCAGGACGCGACGGAATCCGGGTCGTCGAGGCGCCCGTCGGATTGCAGCAGGCGCACGACCTCGTGAACGAAGAAGGGATTCCCCTCGGTCTCGCGGTACACCGCCTCGACGAGCGCCGCGGGCGGCGTTCGGCCCGAAGTGAGCTCGACGAAGCGGGCGACGTCGTCGTCGGTGAGGCCGCGCAGGAGCACGCGCTCGGCCGCCCGTGTGCGCGCGAGCTCGGCGAGCGTCTGCTCGAGCGGGTGCTGGCGACTGATCTCGACGTCGCGGTACGTGCCGAGCACGAGGATGCGCGAAGCGGCGAGCCCGCGAGCGAGGAATTCGAGCAGCAGGAGCGAGGGCTTGTCGGCCCAGTGCAGGTCGTCGAGCACGAGCACCAGCGGCTGGCCGGACGAGGCGTTGCGCAGGAACGTCGTGATGCTGTCGAAGAGGCGGAAGCGGGCCTGCTTCGGCTCGAGCGCCGGGGGGACGGGCAGGCCGGGAAGCAGCTCGCGCACCTCGGAGACCACCTCGGCAATGTCCGCGGCGCCCGGCCCCATGAAGGACATCAGCTCGTTCGGATCGCGCTCGACCACGAAGGCGCGGACGATCTGCAGCCACGGCCAATAGGAGGGCGCACCCTCTCCCTCGTAGCAGCGGCCCCACAGCACCTGCGCCCCGCGCATTCGCGCATAGGTGGTGAGCTCCTCGGACGTGCGCGTCTTGCCGATGCCCGGCTCGCCGACGAGCAGCAGAACGCTCCCCTTGCCGGAGAGTGCATCTTCGAGCCCGCGGTGGAGTGTGGCGAGCTGCTCTTCGCGGCCCACGAAGACGCCACTCGCCAGACGGTCGAGCGGGTTCGGGTCGACGACTTCGGCCACCCCCGACTCGGCCGCGAGCGCCGCGCCGCGCTCCAGCCGCTCGCGGATGCTGGCCGCGCTCTCGGGTCGCTGCGTCGGGTCCTTCTCGAGCAGCTCGAGAACCAGCGCCTCGAGCCAGTCCGGCACATCGCTGCGGTGCCACGAGGGCGCGACGGGCCTGGTATTGATGTGTTGCGAGATGATCGCCACCGCGTCGTCGCCCAGGAAGGGGGGCCGGCCCGTCAACATCTCGTAGATCGTTGCGCCGAGTGCGTAGAGGTCGCTGCGCACGTCGGCACTGCGGCCGAGCGCCTGCTCGGGCGCCATATACGCCGCGGTCCCGACCATCATGCCCTCCTGGGTGAGACGCGTCCGATCGATCGAGAGCGCGAGGCCGAAGTCGCCCAGCTTCGCCGTGCCGTCCTCTGCGAGCCAGATGTTGCCCGGCTTCATGTCGCGGTGGACGACACCGTGGGAGTGCGCGTGTCCGAGCGCGCTGCACAGCTGGATCGCGATCCGCAGCGTGTCCTCCAATGGAACGCGCCGGTTCTCCGCCTTCTGGATCAGCGCGTGCTCGAGATCGCCGCCCGCCATGAACTGAGACACGATGAAGAGAAGTCCGTTCTCTTCGCCGATGTCGTGCACGGTCACGATGTTGGGATGGTCGCCGAGCCGCGCCATCGCCTTTGCCTCGCGCCCGGCGCGAACACGTCCCGCCTCGTCGAGGCCCTCGGCCTTGATGATCGCCAGTGCGACGTCGCGCTCGAGACGTTCGTCGTGCGCGAGGTAGACGCGCTTCTTCGCTCCCTCTCCCGCGAAGCGCAGAATCCGGTAGCGACCCCCGCCGATCGACTCGGGCTCGGCGGCCGCCGTCCTTGCACTGCCCGCGCCGGACCCGAATGACGTCGACGCCTCACCGGCCGGCTGCGGGGGCGGCGCGTCCAGCATGCGTTGGCCACACTCGTGGCAGAACTTCGCTGTCAGAGCGAGCTCGACCCCGCAGCTCGCACATGCGCGGAGAAAGCGCGTTCCGCACTCCTGGCAGAACTTCGCTCCCGTCGGGCTTTCCTGGCCACACGAATCGCAATTCATCGGTCAGTCCCGCCCGCCGGTGGGCGAGCCGAGAGAAGTGTACACCGATCCTATACGCGCTGTCGGCGCCTGTGGGCCAGGACGCCGAGTGCCATCACTCCGGACACCAGTCCCGTCGCGAAGCCGGGCTCGGGGGCAAAGATTGCGGTCGTCACTGTCGTGGTGGACAGGTCGGGCCCGATGGCCTCTCCTTCCACCCACAGATACGCGCCGGGCGCGCCCACCGAGGTCACCTTGAGCACACCGAGCTTTCGCGGCGCCGTGGTCGGCGGCACGGCGCTCAGTACGAACGCCTGACCGGTGATCTCCGTAGTCGTGGCGGCGACTCGCATCTCATCCCACGCTGCCCACTGGCCATCCGGCGTCAGTCCGCCCAACGTGGCTCCGTTCATCGCCCACACGGTGAACTGGATGCCACAGATCTCACCCCCACTCGGATCGCCGGGTGGATCATCATACGCGGTGCCGGCGCAGGGCGTAGTGGATGGATCGGAAGGGGTGGCACTGCCGACCATCCAGATCCCAATTGGCTGATCGATCCCATGCAGGAGGGGATAGATGCCGCCCGGGATCGGTGTGCCCACATCATCGTAGCTGCCGTACACGACCACCGGCGATGCCGAGGCCGTCGCGGCGGAGAGCCCGAGGCCCAGAGCGACGCTCAACACGATACGGCTGGCAAGTCCGAGCCGGCCGCCGATTGTCCTCATCCCTGCGTTCATTGGATCGCCTCCTCGCTCCCCTCGCTGCGAGTCTTCCCACGCACACTGCTCCTTGCGTCGAGGCTGCTGCCTGGCGCAGGCGCGAGCTCGCGGTGGCGGCGCTCGATCAGACTGCCGCCGCCCTCGGTGCGCTCCTCGCAGGCCACGGCGAGCTGATCCGCGGCGTCGACGAAGTCGCTCGGCAGTCGCGCGAGCTGCTGCTCCAGATCCTGGGGTGGCGCCTCGACGATGATCTGCCCATCGAGGCTGGGGTCGCCGCCGCTGGCCGTGATCCGGCTATCGCTCGACTGGACGAACTGGCCCGCCACGATGCGCACGGTGCCGCCGCGGCCGGTGGCGGCGCTCGCCGAGATCGTCGATCGGTTGAGCGTCACGCCGCGTGGGTCGATCAGGATTCGGCCACCGTCGCCCGCGTTGAGGGTGCCCTCGGTCCCCCCCCAACGATCAGCGAGCGCTTCGAATCCTCGGGATCAGCTTCGGCACGCGCTTTTGGTAGTCCTCGTAGGCCTGACCGTGAAGCTCGACGAGGGTCTTCTCTTCGATGAAGAGTGCGATCAGGATATACGCGGTGGTGACGCCCGCGAAGAGCAGATGGCCCTGCGTCATTGTCGGTGTCGCCCAGAATGCGAGTATGAATCCAAGCATCAGCGGGTGGCGCACGAAGCGGTAGAGTGAGCGCTCCTGGAATTTCGCGGGTTCGGACTTCTTGCCGCGTGCGTAGTCGATCGTCTGTCGCACGCCGAAGAGCTCGAAGTGATCGATCAGGAACGTTGAGAGGAGAACGATTCCCCAGCCGAGCCAGAATACGCCGTGAATCGCGGTGGCCAAGAAGCCTTCGACCTGCCAGACGACATCCGGAAGGGGTCGCCACGCAACCACCATTCCCACCAGGATTACGACCGTCAAGGCGACGAAGGTCGTGCGCTCGACCGCTTCTGGAATGATGCGCGTCCACCGCTTCTTGAATGCGGGTCGCGCCATGATGGTGTGCTGGATTGCGAAGAGGGCGAGGAAGCCGACGTTGATCGCGATCGCGGAGGGGATGCTGGAGAGGGTGCCGTCATCGAGGGTCTTCGGGACGACGGCGCCGCCCACGAAGCCGATCAGGTAGAGGAAGATCGCGCCGAAGCAGGCGTAGACGACGAGTCCATAGGTCAGGACCACCGCTCGGCTCAGGGCGTGAGCCGAATCGGAGTCGTCGGAAGGCGTGGTTGCGATGGCCATGGCGAAGTCCCCTCTCTCGTGTCATCCGGGTTGCCCGGGTGTCAGAGTTCCAATTGGGTCAATCGAATTGTTCGACCGCCTTGGTCGTGCGACTAGTTCTATCACCAAAGTTGTCGAGAGGCTCGGCCGAGATTTCGAAGACAAGTTCTCGGAGTTGAAAAGAGCCCTGTAAATCGAGTACTTGCGAGTGATTCGGGCCTCGTCTTTTCGAGTCGGCAGGTATGCGGACATTGTCAGAAACTGAAAATTGGTTCAATATTCAGCCTGCCGGGCCATGCTTCTCGGGGACGAAGAAGTCGATTGCCGTGATGGCTCGGAAGCCGGTCTCCCGCCCGATGCGTGGATCGCTACGCCCTAGAGGATGTTGAGGACTCCAGTGCGGCGGTAGTGGGCGAGCAGGCGCCGCACGCGGCGACGCAGCTTTGCGTCGGGATCGTGGTACATCGCCTCGAGGACCTCGACGATTCGGGGCGCGAGCTCTTTCGGAGACCCGTCGCCGATGAGATGAAATGCGGCGCCGCGTACTCGCGCATCGGGATCGCTGGTCATGTCCAGCACTCGCTCCCAGACATGAACGAGATTGCTCTTCGTGTGACACGGGCAGAGGTACTGAGCGGCGCGTGCACGTACGCGCAGGTCGCGGTCCCGGCTCCGCTCGAGCCAGGCGTCCAGGTCGTCGCCGCGCGTGACGCTCCCCGGCAGCGGTGTCCGCATCTCCTTGAAGCGCAGCTCCGCGAGGGCCTTCTTCATGCCCATGACTCCAGCGGCGTGGGAGCGCCTGCTCTCGGTTACGTTTGCGCCTGCAGCAAGTCGTTGCACCCCTTGCGCCGAAGCCGACCATCCACGTTCCTTGTCGAGCCAATATTCGCACGAATTCGGCTGGTTGCGAGGGATTGCCGGTCGGCTGGCAGGGCCCGTAGAGCATGACTCACGTCATACCCGGTGAGGCCTTCAGGCCCGAGAGTACTCCTCAGATGGGGGAAGTGAACCGGTGCACGGCACTCGCGGCGACAGCGAGAGGGAATCAGACGGCATAAGCTCGCTGTTGATCTGCTCTCTCGGCGCACTGCTCTTCGCGTGCGCGTCCGCCGCTCCTCCCGAGGATCCCTCCCGGCCTATGGAATCGCAGATCGAGCACTGGTTCGCCCAACTCGCGGAGAGCCCGCCCGACCTCGGAGAAGACGATCGGCGTTTTACCGGATCTCCCCTCGAGTTCGACCTGGCCGAGGGAGGGGATCCAGGGCCTGGCGACTTGAAGGCTTGGCTCATCGCTTTGCGCTCGCCGCATCCACATGTCGAGTACAAGCTCCATGATATGAGTGCGGTGCAGGTCGGCGATCGCCTGCACAGGATCCGCTTCGAGGTCGAGCGGAGAGCGATCGGTGAGGAGGGGCTGCCGCACGTGGCGCGAAGCCGGCAGAATTGGCTGATCCACGATAGTGTCGGATCGTCGCATGTCGTTCTCCGAGTCGAGAGCGTGGCGCTGCTTGCATTCCCCGGGACAGGTCCACAAATCGTATGCTACTGACCGGAGCTCCCCTGAGTCGTTCCGCGACTTTTCGAGCTGGACTGATCGTCCTCGGGCTTCTGCTCCTGGCGGCGGACGGACACGGCATGGAGCCGAGCAAGCTCCCCATTCATGACGGTGTCGGAGGCGACTTTGTCGCGCAGAGCAGCCTCGGCCGCGATGTTCGCCTGTCGGAGTTTCGGGGCAAGGCCGTCCTGCTCTTCTTCGGCTATACGAGCTGCCAGGACATCTGCCCCGCGACCCTCTCTCACCTCGAGGCCCTGATCCGGCGCCTGGGGCCGGCCGAGGACGACGTGCAGGTTCTGCTGGTCAGCATCGACCCCGAGAACGATACGCCCCAGCACCTGGCCGAGTATCTCGCCCGCTTCGACCCTCGCTTCATCGGGCTGAGTGCCGACCCCGACGAGCTCGCTCGCATCACCGGGATGTTCATCGTGAAGAACGACCGTAGCCACGGCATGAAGGTGAGTATGAAGCACAACCGCTAGAAGGCCTTCGTGGA
>JAFDDH010000147.1 GCA_019310975.1 Deltaproteobacteria bacterium
CCACCGTAGAGCTCTCTGTGATAGAGGTTGAGCGCCCGGCAGGCGATCTGCCGGAGCTCCGCTTCCCGAATCGCCGGTGTCGTCAGCGTCCGACTCGGATACAGAACGGCGAAGTCGACTCCGAAATCGTCGAGGCGTTCGTAGAGAAGACGCGGCAGGTGCGCCGTCGCGCGGTCCAGCGTGTTGGCCGCCGGCAGCGTCCACCACGGTGGCCGCGGCGTCCACTGCGCGCGCCGCGTCGACTCGCTGAGCTCGCTCCACGGCCGCAGCACCGTATCGTCGTAGTCGAGTCCGCCGGACGCCTCGAAGCGCGCGGCGAGGTCTGTGCCTCCGAGCTCTTTCACGTAGTCGAGAAAGAAGCCCTTCATCACGGGGGCCGTCTCGATCCAGTGTCCATCGGCATCGATGACCGGGTGACCGAGCTTCGAGCGAATGGCGGCGGCGCGTGTCGCTCGACTTCCGATTGTGCTGCTGCTCAAGATCGGCCTCCCGAGGGCTCCGCGGCCCCTGCGGTCTTCGCGGTCCCCGGGGTCTCCCGGGTCTCCGGGATGTTGGTGATCGCTGGAGTGCTGGGATGGGCCGTGGCCTCGGAGAGCGCCAGGGCGTGGATCGCTTCGTCGTCGTGCACGAAGCGGGCACGATAGGCGGCCTCGGCCACCTTCGGCAGGATCTCCTCCACGCGCGCGAGCTCGACCTGCGAGGCGAGCTCGCTCGCGCCGGCCCGGGTGAGCATCTGTGGTAGCCGGGTTCGGATGCAGTCGAGCGCCCACTCCAGGGAGTCGCCGTGCGCTGCGGGGTCGAGGTACACCATCTCGTTGGTGCGTCGTGCGTGGGACACGTAGTGGTAGTGCGGCCCCTCCTCGAAGCAGTCGAAACGCAGATACTCGCTCTCTTCGTCGCCCGTCTTTCCGAACACGTGGAGCGAGACGCCGCGATCGACGATCGAGAACTGGCTGTCGTTGTTGGCGTTGTAGGCGGCGGTGATCGCGTCGTCGAGCAGCCGGTACTCGACGCCGATCGAGATCGGTCCGGCCTCGAAGCGCTCCGTGTGCGCCTCGACCGGAAGAATGGGCATGACTTCGTAACGGGTGATGCCTCGATCGATTTCCATATCGGCCAACCTCATGGCAGGGGGCAGTCCATGAGTCTATCTCGTCTCGGGTCGGATGTGATCACGGGACTCCCAGAGACAGATAGCCCGTTGTAGGGGATGTGGGTGCCGTGGGTGCCGATTTTCGGGGCGGACGGATACTCGCCAAAACGCGGGCAGCGAGGGTCCGTCGGCCCAGATGGGATCTGCCAGTCTACGAGAGACGTCTCGTTCCCGCCTCCGTGCAGCGCCGACGAGGGAGACCCGGTCCGTCCGCTTTCCACTCCATCCCGGTCCGTCTTGCTCCGTCAGAGGTCGGCCACTGGAGTAGATTCTCCCAAGAGGTAGGATCTCCCCAATTGCGATGAAATTTCTTCCCTCACAACTGGCCTATCTGCTTGGCGAGCGCGACCGCGAGCTGCGGCGCAATATTTCCGCGCTGTTCAAGTACCTGGCTTTCCTCGCTGTCACGGTCACCCTGTTTTCCGGGCTTTTCCACGTGATCATGCTGCACGAGGGACAGCAGCACTCCTGGCTGACGGGCCTCTACTGGACGCTCACCGTGATGAGCACCCTCGGCTTCGGCGACATCACCTTCCACGGCGACCTCGGACGCGTCTTCAGTATCGTGGTGCTGATGTCCGGTATCGTGCTGCTGCTGATCGTGTTGCCCTTCGTGTTCATCCGGTCCTTCTACGCGCCGTGGCTGGAGGCGCAGGTGCGCTCGCGCGCACCGCGCTCCGTACCCGAGGCGCAGCACGGCCACGTGATCATCTGCCGCTACGACGAGATCGCCGTGGAGCTGATCGAGCGACTCGAGGAGTACTCGATCCCGTACCACGTGGTGGAGTCCGACCCCGTCGCGGCCGCCAATCTGCACGGGGACGGTGTCTCGGTCGTCGCTGGCGAGCCCTTCGCGGCGGCGACCTATCGGGCGCTCGGCGCCGACAGAGCGCGGCTCGTCTTCGCCAATCTCGGCGATGCCGCAAACACGAACGTCACCCTCACCGTGCGGGAAGTCGCGCCCGAAGTCCCGATCCTGGCGCTTGCGAGCGACGAGAACTCCGTCGACGTCCTGGAGCTGAGCGGTGCTACGAAGGTGCTGCCGCTCAAGCACCAGCTCGGCGAACATCTGGCGAGCCGCGTGGCCGTCGGCACGCCCAAGGCACATCGCATCGGTCGCCTCGAGGATCTGGTGATCGCCGAGTTCCCGATCGAGAATACGCGGCTGGGGGGACGGTCGATCCGTGATACGCGACTGCGCGAGCTGACGGATCTCAGCATCGTGGCCGTCTGGGAGCGCGGGAGGTTGCTGCCCGCTGGGCCCGACACCATGCTTTCGGCGCATAGCGTACCGGTCATCATCGGCACCGAGGAGCAGCTCACCGATCTCGATGCGCTGTTCGTGATCTACCATCCCAATGACTTCCCGGTGCTGGTGATCGGCGGTGGCACGGTCGGCGTCGCGGCCGCCCGGGCGCTGCGCGAGCGCGACGTTCGGGTCACCATTCTCGAGAGGGACCCGGCGCTCGAACAGAGTCTGGCCGAATCGGCGGACCGCGTCGTGGTGGGCGACGCGGCGGATCTGTCCGTCGTGATGAGCGCGGGTCTTGCCGAGGCGCCATCGGTCATGCTCACGACGAACGACGACGCAACGAATATCTTCCTGGCGGTGTATTGCCGACGGCTCAACCCCGACGTGCGCATCGTGAGTCGTATCAGCGAGGGCTGGAACCTCGCGGCGATCCACCGCGCCGGCGCCGACTTCGCACTGAGCCACGGTTCGCTGGCGGCGAGGTCCGTGCTCTCGGCGGTGCAGGGGAGCGATCTGGTCGTGCTGGGCGAAGGCGCCGAGCTTTTCGTGGAGGTCGTCCCCGCCGTGCTCGAGGGCAAGACGCTTGCGGATAGCGGCATCGGAGCTCGGACCGGACTCAATGTGATCGCGGTGCGGACCGATGGCGTTTCGGTCTCGAACCCGGTCGCGGACACCGAGTTAGGTCGGGGCGCAAGGCTGGTGATGTTGGGTACCATCGAACAGCACCAGAGCTTTGTGAAGTTGTTTTGCTAGCAGTGATGCGGGCGAGGTGAATTATCACTCGTTCGATCAAAAGGAGGATCTGGAATTGGAAATGCTCGCGATCGTGACAGGACTGGTGCTGATCGAGTACATGGTCTTCTCGGCACGGGTGGGGCTGGCACGGGGAAAGTACGAAATCGAGGTGCCCGCCGTTTCGGGCAACGAGATCTTCGAGCGGCACTACCGCGTGCAGATGAACACCCTGGAGCAGCTCGCCGTCTTTCTTCCGGCGTTGTGGATCTTTGGCAGCTTCGTGAGCGAGACGATCGGCGCCGCGCTGGGCGTGGCATTCATCATCGGCCGCGCGATCTACGCCGTGACCTACGTGGCGGACCCGAAGACGCGGTCGGCTGGCTTCTTGATCGGCTATCTCGCCAACGCCGCCCTGGTGCTGGGCTCGATCGGCGGCGCTGCGGCGGCGCTGCTCTGACCCGGTTGACCCTGGGAGCCGTCTCAGGATTCGTCGCGGAGCTGGATTTCGATCTCGCGGCGAGCCAGCTTCCAGCCCTGTGAGGTCCGCACCAGGTCGTCTCGGTAGACGCCGGCGCTGTAGAGCTTCAGATCCGAGCTGCGAAAGAACACGAAATCCGAGATGCTGCGGGCGCGGTCGCCGTCGAACTCGAGGTGGGGCACCGCGGTGATGTGCTTGCCCCGCACGGTCTTGCGCATGAAACGATCGATCGCCTCGCGACCGTGGAAGCTGCGGCCGAAGACGAATAACTCGCAGTCCTCGGTCCACAGCGCGAAGTGATCGTCCCAGCGCGCTTCGTCGAGGGTCGCTCCGTAGTCGGCGAGCAGGTTCTGGATCTGTCGCAGGTCATCGGCCGACGGGGCACTCATCGTGTCTCCTTCATGTCTTCGAGTCGGGCCCGGAGTTCGTGCTTCTTGACCTTTCCGGAAGAAGTGCGCGGTAGATCGGGAACGACCACCACCCGCTCGGGAATCTTCTGGCGCGCCACGCCGAGTGCGTCGAAATGGTCGCGGAGCTCACTCGGGTCCGGGCACGCGCCGCCGGGCGCGGGAACCACGAAGGCGCACACGCGCTCGCCGTAGCGTGGATCGGGCATGCCGACCGCGGCCGCCTCGGCGATCCTGGGGTGGCGTTGCAGCAGGCCCTCGATCTCGAGGGAGGAGAGGTTCTCGCCGCCTCGGATGATCACGTCCTTGATGCGGTCGGTGATCGAGAGCCTTCCCCGCTCGTCCATCACGCCCACGTCGCCGCTGCGAAACCAGCCCCCTGCGGCGAAGGCTTCGCGATTGTGCTCGGGCTCCGTGTAGCCCAGGAATTGCTCCGGACCGCGGGCCCAGACCTCGCCCTCCTCGAGGGTTGCAGCGTCCGTACCGTCCGATCGCACCAGCCGGAACTCGCTATTCGGACAATTCGTGCCGTCGGTGTTGGCGCGCGCCGCCAAGGTGTCCTCGAAGGCCGAGGCGGTGACGGTCGGATGCTCGGAGGAGCCGTAGGAGCGGACCATGCGCCAGCCCGCAGTGTCGGCCCGTTCCACCAGGGCGGGCGGCACGCCGGTGCCACCGCTCATGACGTCGCGCACCGAGCTGAGATCGAATTCGCCCGACTCCAGCAGGTCGAGCATCGCCGCCACGTGGATGGGAGCGCCGCAGAAGGTATCGACCCGATGCTCCTCGATCAGGCGCGCTGCCTGCGTCGGGTCCCATTGATCGATCAGGATGGAGTGCGCACGCGTCACGATCGGTGCCAGCAGCGCGCAGAGCCCACCGATATGTCCGGCGGGCCACGGCATCAGAGTCACGCGCTCGGGCTGATCGGCCGGTGCCTGGGGCATGTTGCGCAGCTCTGCCATCAGGGTCTGGTGGGTGTGGATCACGCCCTTGGGGTCCGCCGTCGTGCCCGACGTGAACAGGAGCAGCAGGGGCGCGGCTGCGTCCTGCTGCGGCGGATCGACCGCCGGGTCCCCGAGTGCCTCGAGCTCGTCCCAGGAGATCGCGCCCTCCGGCAGCTGGCTTCCGACGATCACGATCTGGATCTGCGCCGCGGCGGGCATGCGCGCGATGCGGTCGAGGTAGTCGATCTTGCCCCAGCGGTCCGGACACATGAGCATCCGCGCGCCCGACGCGCGCAGGATCCAGTCCGTCTCCTTGGGACCGTAGATGTGCACGATCGGAATCAGGATGGCGCCTAGCATGGCGACCGCGATGTAGGCGATGGCCGCCTCCTCCCAATTGGGGAGCTGGATGGCGACGACGTCCCCCGCCACGATGCCGCGCTGGCTGAGGGCATCCGCCACGGCGCGCGCGCGCCGCTGAAGAGCCGCGAGCGTCAGACGCCCCGGGTGCTGGTTGGAATGCAGGAGGATCGCCACCTCGGGGCTCTCCCGCGCGGCCCGGGCCATGGCTGCGGGCAGCGTCTCGTCGTCGTGGAGCCCCTCGGCGCGCCAGCGTGCGGCCAGCTCGCGGCGGGCCTTCGCGATCTCCGCATCCGGGTGCAGGGCATCGAGATCGAGCTTCACGAGATGCTCCTCTCGTGGCCTTTCCAGAAGGGCGCACGCAGCTCGCGCTTGAGGACCTTGCCGGCGGCGCTGCGCGGGAGCGGCTCGCTGCGGATCTCGATCTGCTTCGGCACCTTGTAGCCGCCGAGCAGCTCGCGACAGTGTTCGCGGAGTGTCTCGGCGTTGGTTGCTTTGGCGTTGGTTGCTTCGGCGTCGGGTGCCGCGGCGTCCAGCGCCGCCCCGTCGAGTGTTGCCCCGTCGGGTGTTGCCCCGTCGGGTGTTGCCTCGCCGCGCAACACCACGACCGCTCGAACGGCCTCGCCCCATCGGGGGTCGGGGACGCCGAAGACCGCGCACTCGAACACGTCCGGGTGGTGGTAGAGAGCCTCTTCGACCTCCGTCGAGTAGACGTTCTCGCCCCCGGACACGATCATGTCCTTGGCGCGGTCCACCAGATGCAGGCAGCCCTCCGCATCCAGGTAGCCGAGATCTCCGGTGTGGTACCAGCCGTCACGCAGCACCGACGCCGTTTGTTCGGGCTTGTTCCAGTAGCCCTTCATGACGTTCGGCCCACGCACGATCACCTGACCGATCTCTCCACCCGCCAGATCCTTGATCTCCTCGTCGACCACGCGAATCCGCACGCCTGCGATGGCCCGGCCGGCGCTGCGCACGCGATCGGTTCCGATGAATCGCTCCATGTGCTCGAGCGCGGTCCCCATCGGCGCGAGCTCGGTGGCACCGTACATCGAGACGAGCTCAGTCGTCGGAAACTGCTCGTGGAAGCGTGCGAGCAGCCGACTGGAGGCGGGGGCCGCCCCGTAGCCCATCAGTCGCAGACTGCTGGTGTCGCGCGATCTGGCCGCCTGCTCGTCGACCATTGCAGTCAACATGGCGGGGACACCGAAAATGACCGTGACGCGCTCCCGCTCGATGAGGTCGAGCACCGGCCCGGCGTCGAAGCCCGGGATCAGGATCTGGCGTGCGCCGAGCCAGATACATAACAACGCCTGAAAAGTGCCCGCCGCGTGATGCATCGGGCTCAGGACGAGCCAGGAGTCGTCGGCGGTGATCCGCACGCAGGTCTGGAGATGCAGGGTGTCGGCGAGCTTGTTGCGGTGCGTGAGCATCACACCCTTGGCCGTACCCGTCGTACCGCCCGTGTAGAAGAGACCGGCGACGTCGTTCTCGTCGACGTCTGCTCCGAGCTCCGCTGCGGGCGCGCTCGCAATCCACTGCTCGTAGTCGTCGCCGAGCCCGATCACCCGCTCCACCAGTCCGGAGAGTGGGCCCAGCTGCGAGGCGGGCCGATCCGTGAGCAGGATCCGCGCACCACAATCCTTGAGTGCGTAGGCCAGCTCGGGCTGTGCAAGTCGCGTATTGAGGGGGACGATCAGCCGACCCGCCGACGGCGTGGCGAGGTAGAGTTCGAGCACGCGGTGGGAGTTCGTCGCCAGCACCGCAACGCGATCGCCGCGTTGGGTGGCAGCGCGGATGGCGCCCGCCAGCCGGCGGCAGCGTTCGACCAGCTCTCCAAAGCAGAATCGAGCTGAGCCGTCGACCAGCGCCGGGGCGTCCGAGAAGCACTGCTCGGCACGAATCAGTGGATCCGCGAAGGTCAGCATCGGCCATCCCCATCCGGGGGCTCGCGTGGCACGCCTCGAAATTGCATCGCCTCGTCCAGGCCGGGTCCCGCGAGGCATTTGTCCAGGGTCGCGTTCCAGTGGGCGATGCGCTGCTCCTGGGACGAGAGCGGTAGGGGCGGCAGGCCGGCGGAGTGCAGCCCGCGCTGCACCGGTCGAAGCTGCTCGAAGTCCTGGTCGAGCGCTGCGGCGTAGATATCGACCAGATCCTGCCCGAAGCTGCGCACGCCCGGGGGCAGCGTGAAGCCGGCGAGGCTCTGACCGAAGCTCGTGCACTCTCCATCGAGCGTGTGGGATTTTGCCTCGGCTGCGCGCTCCACACCCGCATTGTCTCGCTCCAGGAACCAGATGTCGAGCAGCATCGACTCGACGTCGCGCGGATCGGGCAGGAAGCGGAACAGCTGGCAGCCCGTGGCGTGGGTGTTGAACGAGATATTCGGGAAGAGGTGGTACTGGTAGTTGTCGATCAACCGGCTCTCACCGAGCTGACTCACGTCGAGGTCGCCGGCGTCCGCCTTGCTGCGCCGGAACTCCAGCATCAACGACCGGTCGTCGGCACTGCCGCTGCCCCGGGCAGCCGGTTCTCCGTTGGGGTTGCACATCATGCTGTGCGGACCCCAGTAGTGGAAGGTCGACGCGGCGGTCTTCAGAACCGGCAGGAGTTGGGGGTGGACCCCGCGCACGTGATACACCTCCTGGAAGGCATCCAGACAGGTCTTCCAGTTGAAGGGCAGTGATATGCGTCGCCGCATGAAGCAGGCCATCTCCTCGAAGGCGTAGACCGAGAGCTCCTCCGAGAGACCCGCCAGCCACGCCTGCAGTGACTGCGCTTCGGGGTCGAGGTGGACGAAGACGAAGCCGCCCCAGGTCTCCACGCGCACCTCGCACAGCCCGTAGCAGGCCTCGTCGAGGGGCGGGAAGTCCTCCCGCTCCGGGATCGCATGCAGCTGGCCATCCAGCTCGAAGCTCCAGCAGTGATAGCTGCAGACGAAGTGTCGCGCGTTGCCGCTTCCGTCCACGAGTCGATTGCCCCGGTGCGGGCAGGCGTTGTGGAAGGCGCGCAGGGCCCCGTCGGGCTGGCGCACCACGACGACCGACTGACCGAGGATGTCGAAGGTGGTCCAGTCGCCCGAGCTGGGGAGCTCCCGCTCGCGGCAGGCGAGCTGCCAGACGCTGGGCCACAGGCGCTCGGCTTCGAGGGCCGCGAAAGCTGGCGAGTAGAAGCGCTTCGCGGGCAGGAAGCCGCCGGCGATGATCTCCGACGCAGTTGCTGCCTGTGCAGCGACCATGCTCATACCGGAGTGGTCAGCACTTCCGGGTCGAACTGGAAGAGCTGCGCCGCGGTCCCCGCCACGATCTGCGCGGCGCTCTCGATGTCGATGTCGCGGAGCAGCTCGATGACCTTCTGCCGGGAGTGGGGATACGTGCCCTCGGCGTGCGGAAAGTCCGAGGCCCACAGCAGCGGCGAGCAGCCGGTGTGCTCGAGGTTGGTGATGGCCACCGGGTCGACCTGGAAGGTGCCGTGGATCTGGCGTGCCATGTAGAAGCTCGGCTTTTCGGGCAGGATGGGCCGCACCCAGCCCTCGTACTCCTGAAAGGCCTCGTAGTAGTAGTCGACGGTGTTCATCGTCCAGGAGAGCCAGCCCGCGTTCGTCTCCACGAAAACGAAGTGAAGATTCGGGAACTCGGCCAGGACACCGGATGTGGCCAGCAGGCTGACGCAGCGTGGCGCCAGCGACTGGGTGGAAAGCAGGTTGGAGACGGCAGCCCCCGGCCCCCGGTAGAAGAGCATGTCGTGACCGCTCCCCTGGTGCATCGCCACGGGCAGACCGGTCTCCTCGATCGCGCGCCACAGCGGCTTCCAGTCGCGGTGGTTGTACTCGGGGGTGCCCACCAGGGGCAGCATCGCGGCGGCGAGGCCGAGCCCCGCGATGCGCTGCACCTCCTTGACAGCCGAGTCGACATTCCAGCAGGGGATCATGCCGGCGCAGCGAAAACGCGGGGACTGCGACTCCAGACGATCGGTTATCCAGTCGTTGTAGACACGACAGCAGGCCTCGCCGACGCTGGCATCCGGGAGGTTCCAGACGTAGAGACCCGCCGTCGGATAGATGCACTCGCCGGAGATCCCGTCCTTGCGCATCACATCGAATCGTTGGTTCGGATCGACGGTGAGCTCGCGCAGGGCGTCGAGATCAGCGGCGCCGGCCGCCTCCCCAGCCTGCGTGACGGGTTTGGCCTGCTGAGCGTGCTCGATTCCGATCCGCTTCGCGAACTGCGAAGCCGCGTGGAAGTCGGAACCGAGTTCCGGTGGCAGCTGATCGTGCATCGAGGCCGGGAGGTTCTCGAGCCAGAGGGAGCCGGGCTCTTCGACGTGACTGTCCGCCGAAATGAGGGGGAGATTCTCGAGCTTCATGTTTCACCTCGTGCTGGGTTCGATTCGGGCGAGCTTCAGTTGCGACTTCGCGGCATCCCCAGCGCCGCCTCGGCGACGAGGCTGCGCATGATCTCGGTCGATCCGCCGTAGATGCTGGTCGCGGTCGAGAGCCGGTAGGCGAACTCCACCGCGCCGGCGCCCGTGGCACCCCGAAGTAGCGAGTCGGGGGCGCACAGGTCGGCCAGGTCCGCTGCGTCGCGAATGTAGTGGTCGGTGGAGAAGGACTTGGCCATCGGACCCGCTGCATGGTCGCCGATGCCCTGGATCGCGTTCCACAGGACCTGGCGCGAAAGCAGCTTGGCCGCCTCCGTGTGAGTGGCGACGCGAGCCAGCCGCTCGAGAACGCGCGGGTCCTCGAGCAGACTGCGTCCCCTGCGCCGCTTTCCCCGCGCCCAGTCGAGGGCTCCTTTGAGCAGGCTGTGCAGGTCCAGGTGGACGGCGGAGGAGCCGTGTTCGAGCTCGAGGGCGTAACCGACGACCGACCAGCCCGAGTCCACCTCGCCGATTCGGCACGCCGGAGTAGTAGGTGACATTGGTGCGTTCGTCCGAGATCGTATGCACGGCCTGCACTTCGATTCCGGGCGTGTCCAGGGGCACCAGGAACATCGTGAGCCCCCGGTGCTTCTTCGCGTCCGGATTGGTGCGCGTCAGCAGAAAGACGTATTGGGCGATATTTGCACCGCTCGTGAACATCTTCTG
>JAFDDH010000372.1 GCA_019310975.1 Deltaproteobacteria bacterium
ATCCACCGGCTCGAGTCCGAGCTCGACGAGTCCAACAGTCGCCGCCACAAGGCAATGGAGCGCCTCGATGCGCTGATTACCGAGCTGGACCGGCTCGACGAAGGGCTGGAGCGCTCATTGCGGGTGCGGGGGGGTACTCCCGCAGTCGGCGACTGATCGGGTCGCGCTGTCGGCCAACACCATCGGCGAACCACACCGGCTGACAAAACCGGCTGACAAAACCGGCTGACAACACCGGCTGACAACACCGGCTGACAAAACCGGCTGACAACAGCGACCAAGACGGAAGGGGCGGAGGGGACTTGGCCAAGCGCTCGGTCGCGGTTCGGATCTCGGGCCAGGAGTACCGGATCCGCAGTGAGGCCGACGAGGCTTGGCTGCAGCGCGTGGCAGGCTGCGTGGATGCCGCGATGGCGCAGATCCGCGACCGCACCGGTACCGTGGACACTCTCGACGTCGCAATCCTCACCTCGCTCAATCTCGCTCGGGAGGTGCTGGCCCTGCGCGCCCGCCTCGACACCAAAGCCGACGCCGACGTCGGCGACGAGCGGCTGCGGACGCTGATCGAGCTGGCCGAAAGGGCCGTGGAGCGCGGCGAGGGCCGTGGTCTCGAGGATGCCAGTCGCCGCGATGGCGAGGAGACGGCGCTGCTCACGGTGCCCGCGGGCGACGAGGTCGAAGACGTCCAAGAGGGTCTGATCGGTCCGATGATGGAGGCTCTCGAGGCGGGGGGCGACCTGATCGGGAACTTGACTGCCGGACCCGAGGTCGCTGGGACGGGATCGCGCAAGGCGCGTCCCTGACTCCGCCCGGCTGGCTGGCCCGGGACGATCGATGATGCGGCGCGATGAGGCACTCGAGGCGCGGAAGGTCGCGCTGCGCAAGCAGATGGCCCGCCAGCGCCGCTTGCTCTCGGACGCACTGAGAATTCGCGCGGGGGTGGGCATTGCGAGCCTCATCGCCGGCTCACGCGAGTTCGAGGGCGTCCAGCACGTCGCGCTCTTCGCCAGCCTGCCCGACGAGCCGAATACTCGGCCGCTATTCGATCAGCTGCGGCAGAGAGGCTGTGCAATCCACTTCCCCCGCAGCCCGCGCAGCGCGGCCGGCGGCCGCCTGGAGTGGTACCGCGTGGAGGCGTGGGAAGAACTGCGGGCGGGGCGCTACGGTGTGTTCGAGCCGTCTCCGCTGCGGGAGCCGACCGCGCTCACGGAGTTGGAGCTGGCCCTGATTCCCGGCGTCGCCTTCGATGCCACCGGTCGCCGGCTCGGTCGGGGCGGCGGCTACTACGACCGGACCTTTCCCACCGGCACGGCGGGCCCCGTGCTCGTGGGTGTGGCTTTTGCCTTTCAGCTCGTCGAGACCGTGCCAGCGGGGCCGCTGGACCGGCGCGTGGATGCGGTGGTGACCGAAGAGGCGATGATTCGAGTGGCTGGTGTGGGGGCCGGATCCACGACAGGACGAGGAGCATTCTGATGAGCGACGAGGCGATCCGCGCCGAGGTCGAACGGCAGCTGTCCGTGATGAAGGACGGCAGCGTCGACTTCTACGGCGAGGAGGACCTGCGCGAGCGGCTCGCTCTCTGCCTGCGCGAGAAGCGTCCCCTGCGTGTCAAGCTGGGAATGGACCCCTCATCACCGGATCTCCACCTGGGGCATAGCGTGGTTCTGATGAAGCTGCGTCGCTTCCTCGAGCTCGGTCATACGCCGATCTTCCTGATCGGCGACTTCACGGCTCGCATCGGCGACCCCTCGGGCAAGAAGAAGACACGTCCGGCGCTCAGTGAAGAGGAGGTTCAGGAGAACGCGCGGACCTATGTCGACCAGGTGGCGCGCATCCTGGATGTCGATCGCATCGAGGTGCGCTTCAACGACCAGTGGATGAGTCAGATGCAGCCAGGGGATTTCATACGCCTGTGTTCGAAGTACACGGTCGCCCGGCTACTCGAGCGTGACGATTTTGCGAAGCGTTACGCGGCTGGGGTACCGATTTTTGCCCACGAGCTCCTCTATCCCTTCGTGCAGGCCTACGACTCGGTGGCCCTGGAGTCGGACGTGGAACTCGGTGGCAGCGATCAGACCTTCAACCTGCTGATGGCGCGCGAGATCCAGCGCGACTACGGGCAGCCTCCGCAGGCCGTCATCACCCACCCGCTGCTCGTCGGCACCGATGGGCAGGAGAAGATGTCGAAGAGTCTCGGGAACGCGGTCGGGCTCACGGACGCACCGCATGAGATGTACGGCAAGATAATGAGTATCCCGGACGGGCTGATGTGCGAGTGGTTCGACTTGCTCTGCGTCGGCGAGTGGGAGGAGGATCGCCCGGCCTTCGAGGCCTTCAGCAAGGGCGAAGGCGACCCGATGGCGCTGAAGCATCGTCTGGCTGCCCTGACGGTCCAGCGGCTGCACGGTGCCGAGGCTGCGCAGGCGGGGGCTGCGCACTTCCGCAAGGTCGTGCAGGACAAGGCGGTGCCCGACGACGTTCCGACGACGGACCTGAGTCTGGGGGATGAGGGCGAAATGCCCCTGCTCGAAGTGCTCGATCGAGCAGGATTGGTGAAGTCGCGAAGCGAGGGGCGCAGGCTCGTCCGCCAGGGGGCCGTCTCCGTGAACGGGGTCCGAGCAAGCGATGCTCTGGCCGGTCTGGGCGCCGGATCGCATCTTCTCAGGGTGGGGAAGAGGCGCTATCTCCAAGTCCAGCTGAGCCGCTGAAGTGGGTTCGGGAGGCGGTCGGCAGATTCCCACGGGAACCACGCAGTACTTGCCGATTAGCGCTCTAATGGCCCTTGACCGCCCCCTCGCCTTTCCTTACGTTACGCCGCCCGCTGGGAAGAACACACAATGGGCCCGGCGGCATCATTGACATCAATCGCAAGAACGCTCCTGGCGGCTCTTTACAGGCCGCACAGGGCTTCGACCGATCTTTGAAAACTGAATAGCGTGTGGTCTGGCCGGGCTCTGAGGAAGGCCCGGCGAGACGGATGAGAAATATTACTTCCTTGTCCGCTGCACTTGCGTTCATCCAACGGGTCTTTGCGGGCCCACGCTGGCTGGACGGAGGTGCCGCTACGTAAAATGGGCGGCCAAGCTTCGGCTTTGCCACCCAGCCAAATTTAAACTGGAGAGTTTGATTCTGGCTCAGAACGAACGCTGGCGGAGTGCTTAAGACATGCAAGTCGTACGAGAAAGCCGACTTCGGTTGGTGAGTAAAGTGGCGCACGGGTGAGTAACGCGTGGGTAATCTGCCTTCGAGTCTGGGACAACTCCGGGAAACTGGAGCTAATACCGGATGAGACCACAGGGCCTTCGGGTCCAGTGGGAAAAGATGGCCTCTTCTTGAAAGCTATCGCTCGGAGATGAGCCCGCGTCGCATTAGTTTGTTGGTGGGGTAACGGCT
>JAFDDH010000373.1 GCA_019310975.1 Deltaproteobacteria bacterium
AGAAGACGCCCGTGACCACCCCCGACCCCGCACCCTCAGCACCCTCAACACGCCCCGCATCCCCAGGTGGGGCGCCTCCGCTCTTCGTGGACCTGGACGGCACGCTCCTGCGGGGAGACAGCCTCTGGGAGTCGCTCGCCCAGCTGCTACGGAAGCAGCCCGCCACCCTGCTCTTGCGTGCTCCATTCTGGCTGCTGCGCGGCCGGGCCGGCTTCAAGGCGGCGATCGCCGATCGGGTGCAGCCCGACGCACGTCACCTTCCCTACTCCGAGGACGTGCTCAGCTACGTGCGGCAGGCCCGCGCGGACGGCCGCCGCGTCGTGCTGGCCAGCGCGAGCGATCGGCGCGTGGTCGCTGCGGTCGCTGATCATCTGGGCCTCTTCGACGACGTGATCGGGACCGAGGCGAACGTCAACTGCTCGGGCCGCGCCAAGCTGGCGGCGATTCGGGAGCGGGCGGGCGGGGACGGGTTCGAGTACATCGGGAACTCCGGCGTGGACGTTCCCATCTGGGAGCGGGCCCAGGTCGCGACGGTCGCCTCACCGACTTCGGCAGCCCGACGCTGGGCGGCCGGCCAGAGCCCGGAGCCGCGCATGATCCCTGGAGCCACGGAGCCGCTGTGGCGAAGCATTCTCGGCGAGCTCCGCCCGCATCAATGGGCCAAGAACGCCCTGCTCTTCGCACCGCTGCTGCTCGCCCACCAGCTCGCGGACCCGGGCCGACTGCGAGCGGTGATCGTCGCCTTTGTCAGCTTCTGCGCGATCGCATCGGCCGGCTACGTGGTCAACGACCTCGTCGATGTAGACGCCGATCGACGCCACCCCACCAAGCGCTTGCGACCGATCGCGACCGGCGCCCTGCCCATGCCGATCGCGCTGGCGCTGATCGCCGGCCTGCTCGCGAGCGGGTTCGCGATCAGCCTGTCCTTCGTGTCGCTGGCCGCAACGGGGATGCTCGCCGCCTACCTGGCCCTGACGCTGTGTTACTCGTTCTACTTCAAGCGCCAGCTGCTGCTGGACGTTCTGGTGCTGGCGGGTCTGTATACGCACCGGGTGTTGACCGGCGGCGTAGCGGCCGAAGTCCCCGTCTCGCCCTGGCTGCTCGCCTTCTCGACCTTCTTCTTCCTGAGCCTCGCGCTGGTCAAGCGCTACGTCGAGCTCTTGGAAGCCCGTGAGCTCGAGCGCGAGCACATCGAGCGCCGCGCCTATCAGGTCGCGGATCTCGGGCTGGTGGAGACGATGGGGCTGTCCTGCGGCTACATCGCCGTGCTGGTGCTCTGTCTCTTTGTCAGCAGCGACGACGTCAGTCGCCTCTACTCGGCTCCGGTACTGCTCTGGCTGATGTGCCCGGTGATGCTCTATTGGATCTCGCGCATCTGGTTCCTGGCGCGAAGAGGCGAGCTGCACGACGACCCGGTGCTCTTCGCCACGCGCGATCGCATCAGCTTCGTATGTGGCGTGCTGGTGCTGGCCGTAGTGCTGGCTGCGACGGTTTTGTGATGAGCCTGCGATCCGCAAGGCAGCCGCTCTCCGGATGGGGGCGCTATCCCGTCTACGAATGTGACGTATACCGGCCCGAACGCCTCGATCAGCTCTCAGAGATCGTGGCCTCGGCGCCGAGCACGAATCTGATCTCACGCGGGCAGGGACGCAGCTACGGGGACGCCTCGCTCAACCAGGACCGCGGCGTAGTCCTGCACGATCGGCTCGACCGCTTTCTCGACTTCGATCCGGCCACTGGCATCCTGCACTGCGAGGCGGCCGTCACGCTGGCCGAGATCATCGACTCGCTATTGCCGCGTGGCTTCTTCCTGCCGATCACACCCGGCACCAAGCGGATCAGCGTGGGCGGCGCGATCGCGGCGGACGTGCACGGCAAGAACCACCACCGCGATGGGACGATCAGCAACCAGCTACTGGATTTTCGGCTGCTCACGGGCCAGGGCGAGGTGCTGCGCTGCTCGCGCGAGGAGAACGTCGACCTGTTCTGGGCCAGTACGGGAGGCATGGGACTCACCGGCGCGATTCTCGACGCACGGCTGCAACTTCGCGCCGTGGAGACGGCCTACGTCGAGAACACCACCGAGCGCTGCCGCGATCTCGATACGGCGCTGAGCCGCATCCTCGAGAGCGATCGGGACTACGAGTACGCGGTCGCCTGGATCGACTGCCTGGCGCGCGGACGCTCGCTGGGGCGGTCGGTGCTGCTGCGCGCCAATGCAGCGCCGCTCGAAGCCCTGCCCGCGGCCGCACGAAACGACCCGCACGCCATCCGGGCGCCCTGGCGTCCGAGCGTTCCCATCGATCTGCCGAGCTTCGCCCTCAGCTCGTTCAACATGAAGCTCTTCAACTCGGCCTTCTATGCGGCCAACCGCGACGGGCGGCGCATCACCTCGTACGAGCAGTACTTCTATCCGCTCGACGCGGTGGGGCACTGGAACCGCATCTACGGCAAGAAAGGCTGCCTGCAGTTCCAGGCCGTGCTGCCCCTCTCCAGCAGCCGCGAGGGGCTGGTCGAGATGCTCGAGCGCACCGTGGATGCGCGCAGGGCCTCCTTCCTGGCGGTGCTCAAGAGCACCGGCCCCGCCTGCGACGGGCTGCTCTCGTTCCCGCTGGAGGGCACTTCGCTGGCGCTCGACTTTCCCAACACCGGGCCGGACGTGCTCGCGCTGGTCGAGGACCTGCACGAGATCGTGCTTCGACACGGCGGCCGCGTCTATCTCGCCAAGGACAGCTGCCTGCGGCCGGATCAGCTGCGCGCCATGTATCCGGAGCTGGGGCGCTTCCAGGAGATCCGCGCCAAATACGATCCGCAGCAGCGCTTCTCGAGCTCGATGGCGCGGCGTCTCGGTCTCGAGGTCGCCCCGTGAGCGAGACGGTGCTGGTGATCGGGGCCGGATCGGGCATCGGCCGCGCGCTGCTGCGCCAGCTGGCCGCGGAGGGCGCGCGCCTGGTCGTAGCGGGAAGGCGCGCCGAGGAGATGGAGCGCCTGGCCGCGGACTGCCGCGTGCGCTTCGGGGTGGAGGCCGCTCCAGAGTCCTTCGACGCACTGGACTTCGACAGCCACGAGGCGTTCATCGAGCGCTGTGCGAGCCGCTTCGAGGGCGGCTTCGACGGCGTCGCGCTCTGCCACGGCGAGATGCCCGACGAGACGGATGCCCGGGCCGACCCCCACGTGGCGCGCCGGATGATCGACGTCAACTACACCTCGGCGGTCTCGCTCCTCGAGGCCGCTTCGCGCAATCTCGACCAGCGGCGGAGCGGCTGGATCTTCGCGCTCGGCTCGGTGGCGGGCGACCGGGGAAGACCCGGCAACGCGATCTACGGATCCACCAAGGCGGCGCTGGCCACCTATCTCTCCGGGCTGCGCTCCAAGCCGGGCGTGGTCGATACGGGCATGACCTGGGGCCTGCCGGACCTGCCGCTGGCCGCGGCCCCCGAGCGTGTGGCCCGCGATGCAATGCGCGGCGTGCGACGCGACCGGGCCGTCGTGTACTCGCCGTGGTTCTGGGCCATCATCATGCGCGTGATCCGCTGGATTCCGGACCGGATCTTCAAGCGACTGGACCTCTGAGGCGCCCGCGCGCCAAGAATGCCAAGAATGCCAAGAAGGCAGAAGGGACCCATGACGAGTCATGCTGGCCGCCGACGGCGCTCCCTGGTCACAGGAGGCGCCGGCTTCCTTGGTTCGCACCTCTGCGAGAGGCTCCTCGCCGAGGGCCACGAGGTGATCTGCGTCGACAATTTCTACACCGGCAGCAAGCGCAATCTGGCGCACCTGCTGGGCGATCCCTGGTTCGAGATCATTCGTCACGACGTCACGTTCCCGCTCTTTGTCGAGGTCGACGAGATCTACAACCTCGCCTGCCCGGCCTCGCCACCCCACTATCAAAACGATCCGATCCAGACCACCAAGACCAGCGTGCACGGCGCCATCAACATGTTGGGCCTGGCCAAGCGCGTCGGCGCCCGCATCCTCCAGGCCTCGACGAGCGAGGTCTACGGAGACCCACAGGTCCATCCCCAGCCGGAGGACTATTGGGGCCACGTCAATCCGATAGGCATGCGGGCCTGCTACGACGAGGGCAAGCGCTGCGCCGAGACACTCTTCTTCGACTATCACCGGCAGGTCGCACTCGAGATCAAGGTGGCAAGGATCTTCAACACCTATGGGCCGCGCATGGATCCCGACGACGGCCGCGTCGTCTCGAACTTCATCGTGCAGGCGCTGCAGGGCGAGACGCTCACGATCTACGGCGATGGGCATCAGACGCGCTCGTTCTGCTACGTGGACGATCTGGTCGATGGCATGCTGCGGCTGATGCGCAGCCCGGCCGAGCTGGTCGGACCCATCAATCTCGGAAATCCGAACGAGTTCACGATGCTCGAGCTGGCCGAGCTGGTGCTGGAGCTGACCGGCTCGAAGTCGAAGCTCGAGCGCCGTCCACTTCCGCCGGATGACCCCGCGAGGCGGCAGCCGGACATCACCCGCGCCAAGCAGAAGCTGGGATGGACGCCTCGGGTGGAGCTCCGCGCGGGCCTCGAGCGCACGATCGC
>JAFDDH010000374.1 GCA_019310975.1 Deltaproteobacteria bacterium
GCCACACCGCCCTTCGCGGCACAGTAGGCTCGTTTGCCCTGGCGCTGGACGCGTCCGGGGCTGTACCTCCGGACGACGAGGACGACGACGACGATGGGGTGCGCGATATCTTCGAGACCGAGACCGGCGACTTCGTCTCGCCCAGCAACACCGGCACCAACCCCGCGCTCCCGGACACGGACGGAGACCTCTACCGCGACGGGTCAGAGCGCGCGGGCGGCTCCGACCCTACCGACTCGAGTTCGATCCCGGCCCCGCTCGCGCCCGGCGTTCCGGTGCTCTCGCTCACAGGGCTGCTCGTCCTGACCGCGTTCGCATTAGCGGTCGGGGCGTTCGTGATACGGCCGCGGCGCTCGGTCTCCTCCTAGAGAGGCGTCGCACGCGTCGTATTCAAGAGATCGTTCGACATCAGAACCGAAAGCGCCCCCTTGTTCTGCCTATGCTCGCTCCCGCCCTCGGTCATCCTCTGCCATCATCATGACAGGGTGTCCGACTGGATCTGTAATTTCATAAGCGTCATTCCCACGTCGAGCACAAGCTAGGAAGAAATCCCAAACCGTCTCTTAGCTCAGAGCCTCTTGAGTCCGTAATACTTCGACGACGTACACCTCGACCAATGCCTGGCCGTTCGTTTCGACCGGAAAGTCTCGAAGCCTCCGACCCTTCTCGGAAATCACCGCCAGCGTGCAGCTTGCGGCGTGTACATCCATGCCAATGTATCGTTCCACCGGCACTCGCCGCCTGCGGCTGCTCCCCTCATCGTTGGGGGTTCTGGAATCCACAACTCGAGGATGTCCGACGCAGCCGGGGGACACCATTCTTTGTACTCTCCGGGGCCTACGTTCCTGCTCGCAGACGTCATACCCATATGATGCTTAGTCTAGAGGCCCCAAAAGTCTGGATGCTGCTGACGGGTTACAGGATGCTCTTCTCAGCAAGTCGATTCCGCTGCCGGTGAGGGGGGAGCCGCCCGCTCTTACGCCCGCGACACCTGTGGCGGTAAGCCTCAAACGAATCAATCTTGCCGAGAATCGCCGTGCACTAGACTCTGTGCAGAGCTGTTGTGGGGTGCACATGGAGACAGGCACGGGGATCGATCCGTTCTCATCGCGGCTGCCTGCAGTGCGACCGTTCGCCCCAGCTCGCCGCGGGGCCGTGCATCGTGGCCTTTCCCCGCCCATCGAGAGTGCGTCCCCGTGAGACTGTTCCGCTCGAGGCGATGGCTCTGGCTGGTCGCGAGCGCGGCAGCGGGCGTGCTCGCGTTGTTGCTGGCCGGCGTGATCATCTCTCGGCAGCCGGCGTTCCAACGAGCGGTGGCGCAGCGCCTTGCGGCGGCGTTCGGGTCCGGCGTGACATTCGAGTCCGTGGGTTTCTCGCTGATCCCACATCCCAGTGTTCAGATCCGCGGCATCGCGCTGCCGCCGCTCCCGAACGACCCCGACGAGGCCGGTGGCTCGGCAGAAGCGCTGGTGGTGGGGCTGCGCATGGGACAGCTGCTGAAGGGCGACCTAGAGGTGCGATCAGTTCAGCTGGAGGGTCCGCGGATTCACGTCGAGCGAAGCGCCGACGGCCGCATCATCATCTCGGAGCTGCTGCTCAAGATCCTGGAAGCGAAAGGGGACTCTGGGGATTCAGCAGGCTCGGCGACCTTGCCGATGTTGCGCGTGCAGGGAGGGCGTCTCGACTGGATCGATCGCGGTGTCGCCGGCGAGCCGATTGAGCTCCACCTGCATCCCCTTCACGGGTACCTTGACGCCGACGGACGTTACGAAATCAGTGCCCGGGGAAAGGCGGGCGGAAAGGGCACCGCCAAGGGAAGCCTGGTATCGAGTCAGGGCTCGCATCGATTGACCCTCGAGGTCGAGTTCGAGCGTCTCGCTGCGAGGCTCGCGCTCCCCTATCTCCTCGGCGGCCAGGCGGTCCGCGACGTGTCCGGAGTCGTCAGCGTCAGGACGAAGCTCTCCGGCACACTCGGTAAGACGCTCTCCGGAACAGTCGGCGTCGAGATTCCGACGGGCTCCTTCGGCTGGCTCAATCTCACCATGCACGGCCCGGCGAGCATCGGCGCCAAGCTGGACGTGACGGGGAGCTCCGTGGCGATCAGCGAGTCGCAGCTTAGCGCCGACACGGTGGACGTATCGATTCCCGGTTTGAAAGCGCCCCTACGCGCCGAGCAGCTGACAGCGGAATTCGACTACCGCGGCGACCGGGTGGACTTCCGCTCGCTGCAGTTCCAGACCTATGGAGGAGCCGTGAGTGGACGCGGCGGGGTCTCACTCGCCGGGGATCTACTCTTCGACGCGAATCTGAAGGTCGAGCACCTGGACCTGCACGCGTTGGTCGCGGCGCTCGCCGACCCCGATACCCACCTCGACCTCGAGCAGCTCGAAGGCGAGCTCCAGCTCACTGGACCGTGGCCTCGCAACGACGCGGCCCGGCGCGCGCTGAAGGGGAGCGGGCACATCCGCCTAAGTGGAGGCACGATGACGTCGATGTCGGTGATGAAGGCGGTGTGGCATGGCTTCGTCGAGAAGGTTCCCGGCCTCGCCGCGATCCACGACCCGGACAAGCGGGAGAAACCACCTCGGATCGATCACGCTGCGCAGAGCTTTCGCATCGGACGTGGCCGGATCGTCACCGACGACCTCAGCGTTGTCACCAGCGCCTTTTCGCTGACGGGAGCCGGCTACCTCGACTTCGCTGGGACTCTCGACTATCAGACACAGGTCGTGTTCACATCGGAGGGAATCCAGGAGATGGTCTCGCTGTCTGCGTTGCACCTGCCATCGAGCGAGCAGCCGAAGCTCGAGCCAGTTCCCCTGCACATAAGCGGCTCCGTCCGCGAGCCCGACGTCCGTGCCGATCTCTCACACGTCTCTCTTGCAGGTTTGAGCCTGCTTCTGCTCAGCTGCGAGGGTGTTGCTCATCTGCCCCGCCATCTCCTCGATGGACTTCGCAGCGCTGCCGAGGCGCATCCCGACAAGCTCCACTGGTGGTGATCTTGACGACGGTAGGGTGACAAGGGCACGGCTCCTCTCCGCCAGCAACTTTCCTGCACCCCGCCTAGGCGTTCAACGCCCGTCTCAACCTGCGGAGTTGCTGGCCGCCGTCGCCTCGAAACGACGCGCCATGCATGCAGGCAAGCGTTGTGGGCTCCGTCGCAGCGAGCTTCTCGATGAACCCACCGGTTTCGGGCGAGTGCGAGTAGTAGTCCATCTGCGCTCGCATCGCTTCGCTGGATTCGAGGATGTCGGTTTCGGTGATCGGGACGTGCTCGTGTCCCGGCTGCGTGAAGAGATCTCCACAGAAGAGAGTAGAGGTGGTGACCTCGTAGAGATAGCCACACTCCCATGCGTGGGGGGTGTG
>JAFDDH010000148.1 GCA_019310975.1 Deltaproteobacteria bacterium
TTAGCAGCCCGCTGCCCCGAGGTCGCGGCACCCACTGGCGGGGTCAGACGTGGGGCACCACCACGGGAGAGCCGTCGGGCGCCGATAGGATGTGCGCCTGCATGCCGAATGCCTCGCGGAGAACCGCTGGAGTCAGCACGTCGGCCGGCGTGCCCTCTGCGTGCACGCGTCCGCCCGCCAGCACCACCAGCCGATCGCAGATACGCGCCGCCAACCCCAGGTCGTGAGAAACGACGAGTGCGCCGCCGCCCTGCGCCGCGAAGTCGCGCACTACGCGCAGCACGTCGATGCGATGACGCAGGTCGAGGAAAGCCGTGGGCTCATCGAGCAGCAGCCAGCCCGGATCCTGGGTGAGAGCCCGAGCAAAGAGGACCAGCTGGCGCTCGCCGCCAGAGAGCGTGTCGATGCGGCGATCGGCGAGATTCACGATCCCCACACGCTCGAGCGCTGCGTGCGCCAGCTCGACGTCGTGCGCCGACTCGAAGCCGAACAGACCCTGGTGCGGGGTCCGGCCCATCAGGACGATCTCACCGGCCCGATAGGGAAATGGCACGTGCATATCCTGCGGCACTGTGGCCACGAGCCGCGCCAGCGCGCGACGCGAGAGCCGATGAACGTCCTGGCCAGCGATCTCCACGCGTCCGCGATCGGGCAGGAGGGCACGCGAGGCCACACGCAGCAGCGTCGTCTTGCCCGCACCGTTGCGGCCCAGGAGGCCCACCACCTCGCCGCGCGCCACGCGGAGGCTCACATCCTCGAGGATGCGATGTCCGCCGAGCTGGGCCCCGACGCCGCAGATGGCCAGCGCCTCGTCCCGTACCGGCGTCGTCTGCTCCGGCCTCACCGCACCTCCCCGGGTACGAAGAGCCGCTGCTGGCCGCGGCGCAGCAGCAATAGGAAGAGCGGCCCGCCCGCCAATGCGGTGATCGCGCCCACCGGCAGCTCGCGCCCTCCCAGCAGAGTGCGCGCCACCGAATCGCACACCACCAGGAACGCCGCACCCCCGATGGCGGCCGCAGGCACCAGCAGCCGGTGATCGGGTCCGAGCAGCAACCGCAAGAGGTGGGGAATGATCAGCCCCACGAAGCCGATCAATCCCGAGACCGAGACCGCCGCGCCCACCATCAGGGACGTGGAAAGCAGCAGCAGCCGGCGCTGTGTGAGCGTCGCCACCCCGAGCTGCTCGGCGCTCTCGTCGCCGAGCGCCAGCGCGTTGAGGCTGCGCGAGAGAACCATCGCGCACGAAAGCCCCAGCACGAGAAAACTGGCGAGCCACGGTGCGAGATCGACGCGCGCCACCGCGAGGTTGCCAATCAGCCAGATGAAGATCCGCCCGCCGTCCTCGAGTCCGGCCAGCGAGGCGAGGAAGACGATGGCCGCCGACGCGAAGGCGTTGAAGACGACGCCCGTCAGGAGCAGCGCAGTGGCCGACACGCGACTGCCGCGACCGGCGATCAAATAGAGGAGGAGTGTGGTGAGCAGACTGCCGGCAAACGCCGCGGGCGGGACCGCCGACTGTCCGAGTCCCAGCGTGGCGCCGAGTGAGAGCACCGCAATGCCACCGAGCGCCGCGCCCCCCGATACCCCCAGAATGAAGGGATCGGCGAGCGGGTTGCGGAGCAGCGCCTGGAAGATGACGCCGGAAGTGGACAGGCAGGCTCCCACCAGCATCGCGAGCAGCAACCGCGGCAGCCGGATCCCAAGCACGATATCGGACCCGGGCCCGCCGATACCCGGCTCGCGGAGCGCACGCCACACCTCGTCCAAGGGCATGCCGCTCGGACCGAGTGAGAGCGCGAGCAGTGCGGCCAGCGCGAGCAGTGCGAGTAAGCCCGCAAGCGTCGCCGCGAAGCGGGCAGGCGTGAGATGCCTCACGGTGCGCTCTCACGACGGATCTGCAGGGCCGCCTCTTCACCGTAGAGCGCGACCGCCAGGACCAGCAAAGCCTCGTCGAGGCGCGGCCCCGGCATGCTGATCAGCTCGCTGGGAAGCTTCAGGACGCGCTTGTTCTGGACCGCAGGGATGCTCGGCCAGCGCGCCCAGTAGGCGTGCGCGGCATCCGGATCGGGGCTGAGATCGATCAATACCTCTGGACCGCGCGCCACCACCCACTCGATGGCAACGCGCGGATAGGGGTCGTCGAACTCCGCGCCGAGATTGCGGCCACCGAGCCGATCGAGCATCTCGGCCAGGAAGCTGCCCCGGCCCACCACATACACGGGATCATGTTGCAACACCACGAGGACACGCGGCGACCTGCGCCCGACGCTTGCGCGCACGGCCGCCGCACTCGTTCGTTCGATCGCCTCGATGCGTCGGCGCGCCTGGGCGCCTCGGCCCGTCAGGGCGCCGAGGCGCTCGATGTTCTCCAGCACCTGGTCGAAGCGGATGTTCTCGAAGACGGCCACCCGGATGCCGAGCGACTCGGTTCGCTCGCGAAAGTCGCGCTGCTCGGCGCTCGGCACCAACACCACGAGGTCGGGGCGCAGCGCCACCACGGCCTCGAGGCTCGGACTATAGAGGCCACCGACACGCGGCAGATCCGCGACCTCCTTGGTGATTCCCGCCGAGTAGTCGTCGACACCCACCAACGCGTCACGGGCGCCGATTGCCACCAGGATCGCGGTCAGCGAGGGATTGAGCGAGACGATCCGCTGGGCGGGCGGCGGCGACGCGTGCGCGGCGGCCGACACGCCGAGCATCGCCAGCAGTCCCATCAGCGCGCCGACCGGCCAGGCCCGAGTGCGCCGTCGTTGCGAGGCCAGGGGAAGCATGGCGCCGATATTAGATCCCGACCGCTGACGTGTCTCGGGTCCGGCGGGCCGGGAGGAGTGAGGGAGATGGGGTGCCGGGACGACATCGCGCCCGGCACCCGCGGCCAGCGCCGCCTAGCGCGATCCCCCGCTCGCCGGCGCGGCGCCGCGCGTGGAGCGCGCCGTCGTGCGGCCGGTGAGCGTGGCGTGGGGTCGGATGCGATCGAGCATCGCGTCCCCGATGCCCTTCACCTCCTTCAGCTCGTCGACCGACTTGAAGGCCCCGCGCTCCTTGCGGAGCGCCACGATGGCGTCGGCGCGCACTTTGCCGACCCCCGGCAGCATCTGCAGCTCGCTTGCGCTCGCGGTATTGATATTCACGACACCGCTGGCCGCGCTGGCACTCGCCGCCACCGCTGGCCCGGCCAGGCCGAGCCACAGGAGCAGTGCGGCCACCCTGGCCACACGCAGGGCGACCGGTCCGAACCCGGATCGGTCGCTTCGATGGAACACGTTCATGGAATGATCTCCGCGGGACCGCGGGGGCGCAGGCGCGGGGCACGCCGGGAACCATCGAGCTCGCTATTGCGCGGCGCTCGGACACGTCTCTCGTCCGTCTCTCTCGGCTGCAGGACCCTCTGGGAACGGGCGGGCCACTATCGATCTCTGGTGACCGCGAAGGCGGCGGCGGCCAGGAGGGCCTGCTTGGCGGGGCTGTCCGGAAATACCGCGATCGCCTCTCCGGCTCTCTTCACGTGATCGTCGGCGCGACGCAGGGTGTCGGTGATGCCGTGGTAGCGGGAGATGAGATCCGCGATCGGGACTAGATCCGGCAGGTCGGCCTGCGCGGAGAGCTCATCCCCGTGGCGACCCATCGCCTTGAGGACCACGGCGATCCGCTCACGCTCGGCATTCGTGGCGCGCTTCAGAGTCAGCAGCAGGGGCAGCGTCACCTTTCCCTCGCGCAGGTCGGCGTACTGGGTCTTGCCCAGCACGGACGCGCTGGTGTTATAGTCGAGCGCATCGTCCTTGAGCTGGAAGGCCAGCCCGAGCTCGCGCCCGAACGCCGCCACCCGGCGCCTCTCGCCCCGTGTCACGCCGCCCAGAATCGCCCCCGCCTC
Organism: Deltaproteobacteria bacterium; assembly: GCA_019310975.1. GTDB lineage: Bacteria > Myxococcota_A > UBA9160 > UBA9160 > UBA4427 > JAFDDH01. Next base: position 3,875 of record JAFDDH010000148.1, read on the forward strand.
GCAGGCGGAAGAGAGCAGTGCGGCGCTCTTGCGATCGATGACATCGTAGTAGTGGGCCTCGGTCACGGTGGTGTCGAAGCTGCGCTGAAGCTGCAGGAGTTCGCCCTCCGCCATACGCCGAATCGCCGAGGAGAAAATCTCTATGATCTCGGTATTGCCGTCCTCCACCACCATCGACGAGGCGCGCGCGTAGAAGAAGTCGCCCGAGAGCACGGCGCGGCGGTTGCCCCAGATCGCATTGGCGGAGGGCCGGCCACGGCGCAGGTCGGCGAGATCGACGACGTCGTCGTGCAGCAGCGTCGCGGTGTGGAGCAACTCGATCGCAGCACCGATCTGGATGCGGCGCGGACCCGTGTAGCCGCAGAGCTCCGCGCTCTGCAGCAGCAGCGCCGGCCGGAGCCGCTTGCCGCCGGATGAGAGCACGTGCTCACCGAGCACCGAGATCAGATCGGCGTCGGAGCCGAGCTGCTCCTGCATGGCGTGCTCGACGAGTTCCAAACTGGCCGCGATGCGGCCGAACACGAGATCGAAGGCCTCGTCGCGGCGCGGGGTCGAGGGGGGCGGCGGCATCGCCTCGAAATTAGCCGGGCCGCCGCTTGATGTCAAAACGCACAGGTAGAGAAAATGTCGCTAAATCAGATAGTTGACCCGAGTTCACGGTCCGGGGCCGGGACCTTCACGGATGCAGCCACGCGACCGCTCGGGCGACGCTGGAAACGGGAATGAGTTCGCATTCGGGCCGTGTGGTCAGTGAGTCATCCTGCGCGTCCGGGACGAGGATGCGACGGAAACCGAGCCGAGCCGCCTCTCTGACACGCAGGTCGAGACGGCTGACGCGACGCACCTCACCGCCGAGGCCGACCTCCCCGCACGCCGCCACATCGGGCGGTAGTGCGATGTCGTCACGGCTGGACGCAATCGCCAGACACAGGGGCAGGTCCGCGGCTGGCTCGCCCACACGAACACCTCCGGCGACGTTCACGAATACGTCGCGCGAGAGCAGATCGACGGGCGTGCGGCGGTCGAGCACCGCGAGCAGGAGGGCGACGCGGCCATCCTCGATCCCGATGCAGGTCCGGCGCGGCACGCCGTAGGTGGCCGGCGCCACCAATGCCTGAATCTCGACCAACATCGGCCGCGTGCCCTCGAGCAGCGGCACGATGCACGAGCCCGGCGCGCCACTGCTGCGTTCGGCCAGGAAGAGCTCGCTCGGATTGTCGACGACCTCGAGGCCCTGCGCCGCCATGCTGAATACGCCCACTTCCTGGGTGGATCCGAAGCGGTTCTTTTGCGCACGCAGCAGTCGGAACGCATGCGCGCGATCGCCCTCGAAGGCGAGCACCACGTCGACCAGGTGCTCGAGCACACGAGGACCGGCGAGACTTCCCTCCTTGGTGACGTGACCGATCAGCGCGACCGCAGCACCCTGGCGCTTGGCCATTGCGGCCAGCAACGCGGCGCTCTCCCGCACCTGCGCGACGCTGCCGGCCGCGGACTCGACCGCTTGAGTGCGCATCGTCTGGATCGAGTCGATCAACACGAAGTCGGGCGCGAGCTCGCGCCATACCTCGAGGATCGATTCGACGCGCGTCTCGGTCAGTACCCGGATTCCGGGCGGCACTTCGCGCAGCCGATCGGCCCGCAGGCGCAGCTGCTCGGCGCTCTCCTCGCCGCTCACGTAGAGGACCGTGCGGCGCGTCGCCTGAATCGCGGCAGCCGCCTGCAGGGCGAGGGTCGATTTGCCGACGCCTGGCTCGCCGCCGAGGAGCACCACCGAGCCGGGCACCAGCCCGCCACCCAGCACGCGGTCGAGCTCCGAGATGCCCGTCGCCCAGCGCGGCGCACCGGCCGGCTCGATCTCGCCCAGCGCCACAGGCTTTTCTGCCCCCGCGGGAGAGATGCCAACCAGGTCGACCGCGGCTGGGCTCGGGACGCGGGCCTCCTCGACGAGCGAGTCCCACTGCCCGCAGTCCGGGCAGCGTCCGAGCCAACGCGGCTGCTGGGCTCCGCACGCTGTGCACGCATAGACGGTCCTGGTCCTCGCCATGCCGGGGACTATACGCCGCTGCCACCGTCAACCTACCGGTGAACACTGGTTGACAGCACGAAGGACTGCCTCCTAGCCTCGTACCCGGCCGATCCCACGGCCACACGAGGAGAATCCGACGTGGCCGACATCTATCACCAGCTCGCCGACCGAGCGCTCGCCGACGGGCTGCCCGACGCCGGCGAGGCGGCGTGGATACTGGATGGCGAGGACGTGGAGCTGCTCTCTCTGCTGCAGGCTGCCTTCGTGCCGCGCCGCAAGCACTTCGGTCGCGGCGTCGGGATCCAGGTGCTCAACAATATTCAGAACGGGCTCTGCCCCGAGGACTGCGGGTACTGCGCGCAGAGCAAGGTCAGCGAGGCCGAGATCCGCCAGTACCCGCTCCGGAGCGACGAGGAGATCCTGCGCGGCGCCGAGGCCGCCGCCCGCGGTGGCGCGGTGCGCTACTGCATGGCGATGTCGGGCCGCGGACCCACGCTGGCGCGCACGCGACGCGTCGCAGAGCTCGTGCGCGAGATCAAGAGCCGCTACGGGATCCAGGTCTGCCTCTCCGCCGGCATCATGCAGGACGAGCACACGAAGATCCTCGCCGACGCCGGGCTCGATCGACTGAACCACAACCTGAATACCAGTGAGAACAACTATGGGCAGATCTGCAGCACGCACAGCTACGCGGACCGGGTCCAGACACTGGAGGCCGCGAAGCGCAGCGGCCTGGAGATCTGCAGTGGAATCATCGTGGGTATGGGAGAGCAATCGTCGGATATTTTCGAGCTGGCGTGCAAGCTGCGCGACCTCGAAGCGCCGTCGATCCCCATCAACTTCCTGATCCCGATCGAGGGCAACCCGCTGCAATCCGACCGCTCGCTCAGCCCCGAGCGCTGCCTGCGCGTGCTCTGCCTGATGCGCCTCGTGAATCCACGCGCCGAGATCCGCGCGGCCGGCGGTCGCGAGGGCAATCTTCGCGGCCTGCAGTCATTGGCCCTCTACCCCGCGAACTCGCTCTTCGTCGGCGGCTATCTGACCACGCGCGGCGATCCGATGCAGGACACCATCGCGATGATCGAGGATGCTGGCTTCGAGGTGGCCGAGATCGAGGGCGCAGCCGCGGGGAACCGCCCCGAACACGATCCCTCGCGCTTCCGGCTGACCGGCGAGGAGTCGATCCTGCGGCCCGACGTGCAGCCGCGGGACGCCTGAGCGCGGCGGCCGCCGGTGAGCGTCGACCGCATTGCCGACGAGGTGCTCGCCGCGATCCGCGATCGCGGCACGTACCGACGCCTGCGCGTTCTCGAAGGTGCGCAGGCGCCGCGCATGCAGGTCGACGGGCGCGACGTGCTGCTCTTTGCCGGCAGCAACTACCTGGACCTCGCCCACCATGATGGGGTCGTCGAGGCCTCGGTGCGCGCATCACGCGAGTACGGCTGCGCGGCCGCCGGCTCGCGGCTCATCAACGGCACCACCATCCTGCATCAGGCCCTCGAGTCGGAGCTCGCCGACTTCTTCGGACGCGAGGCCGCCCTGACTTTCAATACCGGCTACATGGCCAACGTCGGCGTCATCCCGGCCCTGGTGGGCGAGGGCGACCTGCTCGTCTCCGACGCCCTCAACCACGCCTCGATCATCGACGGCGGCCGGCTCGCGCGCGCGGAGGTCCGCGTCTTCGCACACGGCGACCTCGACGCCCTCGAGGCGCTGCTGGCACAGAGCGGCGCACCGGACCGGCGCGTGCTGCTCGTCGTCGATGGCCTCTTCAGCATGGACGGCGATCTGGCGCCGGTGGCCGAGATGGCGGCACTCGCGCACCGTCACGGCGCAATCATGATGCTCGACGACGCACACGGCACCGGCACACTCGGCGCACGCGGGCGTGGCAGCGCCGAGCACCTGGGCGCACTCGCCGAGGTCGACATCCTGATGGGTACCCTCGGCAAGTCACTCGGCTCGTTCGGCGCCTTCGTGGCCGGCAGCGCGAAGCTACGCGACCTACTCATCAATACCGCGCGCAGCTTCATCTTCTCGTGCGCGCTCGCACCGCCGCAGGCCGCCGCAGCGCGTGCCGCGCTCGCCCTGGTCGACGCGGAGCCGTGGCGGCGCTTCGCACTGCAGCAGCGCGCCGCCCGCCTGCGCGAGCGCCTCGCCCAGCACGGCCTCTCGACCTCGCCCTCGTGCAGTCACATCGTGCCCGTCGTGATCGGCGACAACGCGACCACGATGGAGATCTGCGAGGCGCTGCTCGAGCGCGGCTTCTACGCGCAGGGGATCCGTCACCCCTCGGTGCCCATCGGCAGCGCGCGGCTGCGCATCACCCCAATGGCCACGCACGCCGAGTCCGAGATCGACGCCCTCGCGGACGCGATCGCCGAGCAGACCGCCAAATACGCGCCCGAGACGATCGTGGCGAGGCGCGAAGGCGGCGCGGGGACCGGACGCCCGTGAACCGCGGCGTCTTCGTCACCGGGACCGACACGGGAGTCGGCAAGACGCTGGTCGCGTGCGCAATCCTGCGGGCACTGCGCGCGCGCGGGATCGATGTCGCGGGCATGAAGGCGATCGAGACCGGCGTCGGTGACGAGGGTCCGCCGGACGCGCGGGCACTCGCCCTGGCGGCGGATGCCGGCGAGCCGATCGAGCGAATCTGCCCGCAGCTCTTCGCACTGCCCGCCGCCCCCAATGTAGCGGCGCGTCACGAGGGCAGGGGGGTGGAGCTCGCAGAGGTCCACCGCGCATTCGCGGAGCTGGCGGCCCGGCATGACTTCGTGCTCGTCGAAGGAGCCGGCGGGCTGCTGGTGCCCACCAGCGACGAAGCCAATATGGCGGATCTGGCCGCCGCACTCGGGCTGCCCATCGTCGTGGTGGTGCGCGCCGCGCTCGGCACCATCAATCACACACTGCTGACCCTCGCCGAGGCCGAGCGGCGCGGGCTCGCGCTGGCAGGCGTCGTCGTCTCGCACTCGAGCGGAGCGCAGAGCGAGGCCGACGCGGCAAACTTCGCGTATCTACGCGGAGTGCTCGGCGATCGACTGATCGGAGAGATCCCTCCACTGCCGAGCGGCGAGTCGCCGGCCGCCGACTGCATCGACGTCGGTCTGCTCGCGTAGCCGCCGGCGCCCACCCGCTCGCGGAGCCAGGCGCTCAGAACTGCGCTCAGAAGGCGAGGCCGCTGGACTCGCTCGCTTCGGGGAAGACGCGCCGACCCCCGACCCAGGTCTCCTCGATGTGGCCCGCCTCGTCGAGAGCCACCAGGTCCGCGCGCGCGCCCGGCCGCAGCGTGCCGCGCTCGGACTCGATCCCGAGCAGACGCGCGGGTCGCAGTGTGGCGGCCGCGATGCTCTCGATCTCCGACCGACCCAGTACGCTGCGCGCATTGCGGACCGCGCGATCCATCGACAACGAGCTGCCGGCCAGGCGACCGTCCTCGAGACGCAGCGCGGTGCCGTCGTCGATCACACGGCCCGAGCCGAACGACGCGTCGGCCGCCGGCGGGGGCGCGATGCGATCCGTGATCAGCAGCATCCGCTCGCCGAGCAGGCGCGCCGCGCCAGCGGCAATCCTTGGATGCACGTGCACGCCGTCGCAGATCAGGTCGCAGGTCAGCCGCTCCTCGCCCAGCACCCAGACCGCCACGCCCGGATCGCGGTGATGGACGGGCCCCATCGCGTTGAAGAGGTGCGTCACGTGCGTCAAGCCGCGCGCAACGGCTGCGTCAATCTGCTCGCCGAGCGCGCGGCTGTGCCCCAATGACGCGACGATCCCGCGCTGCGTCAGATCGCCGAGCAGCGCGTCGGCCCCCGAGCACTCGGGTGCCAGCGTCACCATTCGGATGATTTCCCCATATTTCTCAATCAGTTGCCGATCCTCCGCGGACCCGTAGGGGCGGATCGCCGAGCGTGGCTGGGCGCCCGCCGCCCGGACGCTGATCCACGGGCCCTCCAGGTGGACGCCGAGCACGATTGCGCCCGGCCATGCGCCGTGCGTCATGGATTTCTCGATCTGCGTCATGACCGACTTGACGCGCTCGGCCCCCCAGGCCACGGTGGTGGCGAGAAAGGCCGTGACGCCGGAGCGTGCGAGCTCGAGCGACGTCCTGCGGAGCGCGGCGTCCACATGGCCCGCTCCCGCGTAGACGAGCTCGCCGTGGTGATGGAGGTCGATCAAGCCCGGGGCGATCCGCCGCCCGGAGAGCGGATGAGGGTCGAAGTCG
>JAFDDH010000032.1 GCA_019310975.1 Deltaproteobacteria bacterium
GAGGACCGCGCCACCGATCGCCTGCTCGCACACGCGGATTTTGGGTCCGCCCACGCGGTCTTCGAATTCGGATTCGGAACCGGTCGCTTTGCAGAGACATTGCTGCGCGATCACCTGCCACCCGATGCGACGTATCGCGGCGTGGATCTGAGCCCGGTGATGGTCGAGCTCGCGGCCGGCAGGCTGGCAGCCTATGGCGAGCGCGCATCCGTGGCGCAGAGCCACGGCGGAGCACCGATCCGCCTGGAGGCAGAGACCGCGCAGTCATGCGATCGCTTCGTCGCGAATTTCGTACTCGATCTGCTCTCGGAACCGGACGTCGCCGCGGTGCTGGACGAGGCTGGCCGCATCCTGCGACCCGGCGGTCGGCTCTGCGTCGCGAGCCTCTCGCCTGGGCACGGCCCGGTCTCCGGCGCGGTGATCGGCCTCTGGTCGCTCCTCCACCGCATCAACCCCAAGCTCGTCGGCGGCTGCCGACCACTCTCTCTGCCCGACTTTCTGCCGCAGGCGTCCTGGCGAATCCTCGAGCGAGACGCCCTCTCACCCTTCGGGCTTCCCCTGGAGGCGATCGTTGCGCAGCGCCGCCCTGAGGACGACGGGCTGGGGTAGACTCGAAGGACTGCGCGCCCTTGGAGGAGTCATGTCACTGAAGATGACGAAGTCCGAGCGCGAGGCCTTTCTCGCGGACCTGCACGTGGGGGTGATCAGTATCGCGGAGCAGGATCGCGGCCCGCTGACGGCGCCAATCTGGTACGACTACGAGCCGGGCGCCGAGCTCTGGATCCTGACTGGGCGCAGCTCGCGCAAAGGGCGCCTGCTCGAAGCGGCGGGGCGCTTCAGCCTGGTCGCGCAGACCGAGACGCCGCCCTATCGCTATGTGAGTGTCGAGGGGCCGATCGTGTCCATCGAGAAGCCGAACCTCGAGCGCGATGAGCGCCCGATGGCGCATCGTTATCTCGGCAAGGAACTCGGCGACGGCTACATCGATACGACGCGCGGCGACGGAGACGTGGAGAATATCCTCGTAAGGATGCGGCCGGAGCGCTGGCTCACAGTCGACTACTCGAAGCAGTTCGCAGCAGACTGACGAGCAAGATGACAACAGAAGACCACGGACTCTCGAAGCGACTCGTGATTGAGGGGCGCCGCATCGCTGCCCAGCACGCGCGACTGACCGAGCTCTGGCAGCAGTTCGTGGCGGCCTTCGAGGGCGAGCAGCTCGAGCTCACGCGTTTGACCTTCCGCGAGCTGCGCGACGGTCTCCTGGCTCATTTCGACCTGGAGGAGCGCCTTCAGATTCCGGCCCTGCATGGCGCCGATGCAGGACTCCGGCCCGCGTTGGCCCGCATCGTCGCCGACCACACACGCTTTCGCGAGGAGCTGAGCGTGCTGGAGCGTCACGTCGAGGCAGGTGCCTTCGAAGCGCTTCGCGGACCCGCCGCGAAGATGAGCGAAGGCGTGGCGGAGCATGAGGACTTCGAGGAGAAGCTCTTCCCCGGGGCGAGCAAGTCGTGAGGCGTGACGTACACAGGAGCTGGATCGTCTTGATCGGCCTCTTGATCACCGTGTCGTTGGCGGTACCCGCATGGGCGCACGGGCCGAGCGTGGCCGTCGCGTACCGGGGCATCGAGCCGCCGACGCTCACGATTCGTGTTGGTGACAAGGTCCATTTCCGCAACGTGAACCCAACGGGTAGCCCCTGCACGCTGGTGCTCGACGACGGATCCGCGATCCTTCCCACGCTCACGCGCTCGAAAGGCTGGCACCATGGCTTCGAGAAGCCCGGCCACTTTGCGTTCCACGTAAAGGAGATGCCCTCCGCGAAGGGCGTGATCGTCGTCGTCTCGGATTGAGCACGCCATCACTGGCCATCGCCTCGAGGGTCACCCCCGTCCGTGCTTGTCGAACTCGCGTGGCTCGTGCCCTGCTTCGGACGGTCGGCTATACCGAAGGCGCGATGCTTCCGTGCGATCGGACTTGGGGGACGAGTCGACGTGAGTAATGTCCTCTTCCTGTGTACGGGGAATTCAGCGCGCAGTCTGCTTGCGGAGCGAATGATCTCAGATCTCTCGGAGGGCCGCTTCCGGGGCTTCAGCGCCGGCAGTCACCCGGCGGGCCGTCCGCACCCCATCGCGCTGGAGGTTCTGCGCGAGCGGGGGCACGACGTAGTGGGTTGTCGAAGCAAGAGCTGGAACGAGTTTGCTGGGCCTGGCCGGCCCTTGTTTGCGTTCGTGTTCACGCTGTGTGACGACGCAGAGCAAGAGACCTGCCCAGTCTGGCCGGGCCGCCCCGCGAATGCGCATTGGGGCATCGAGGATCCCGCCGCCTGCACGGGTGACGACGACGAGGTGCGGCGTGCCTTCAGGCAAGCCTACGACACGCTCTGGCGTCGCATCGAGCTCTTCTTGGACCTACCCTTCGAAGAGTTGGGCGAGGACGAGCTCGTGCTTCGCCTGCAGGCCATCGGGCGGCTCGACGATGACTGAGGTCCGCTACCGGGAGTCATCTCCGTTTCGGGGAGCTTTGTGCTGGACGCTCTGCTGGCCTGCTCTGCGGTCGGCCGCGCGCCCTTTTCCGCGCTGCGGCGGGCGCCACTCGAAGTCCTCGACGCTCATATAGTAGACGCCAGCGCTGTCGACGTCCCGCTCCTCTTTCTCTTCTTCGACACGCGATCCCATCGTTCGACTCCTCGCACACGGAAGCGTAGCGGGCTGCGCCCAGCGGGGAATCCACCGCGGTCCTCAGCGTACTCGAGTGGTAGTGCCTCGCACTCACTGTGATAGCGTCGAGTCGAGACGCCGTGCAGTGTCGGTCGTATCCCAGGCGTCATGGCCCAGAGAGCAGGAGAGAGCATGGCCGCGTTCATGAAGCCCTATGAGGAGCAAACCTATGCGGCACTGCGCATCGTCTGCGGGCTGCTTTTCTTCTGTCACGGGTTGCAGAAGCTTTTCGGATACCCGCCTTCGAGCTTCGAGCCACCGCCTCTACTCCTCTACGTGGCCGGGCCCATCGAGCTCGTGGGTGGCGCTCTGATCGCGATCGGGCTCTTTACTCGATGGGCGGGCTTCGTGTGCTCTGGCATGATGGCGGTTGCGTACTGGAGGGCGCACGGCTTGAATCACCTGCTGCCGCTTGCCAACGGCGGCGAGCTGGCCGTGCTCTATTGCTTCGTATTTCTCTTCATCGCGGCACGTGGCCCCGGACTCTGGAGCGTCGATGCCTCCAGGGCCTGAGCGATCTGCAGAGTTGTCCAAAGACGTACTCCGTGCGCGGGCGAAGTGGCAATACACCGGTGCGTGGCGTCCCAGCTTCGCGACCCCGACCGAGCCCGGCCAGGAATCCGTCTGGGACTACCCGCGCCCGCCGCGCATCGAGAGCGATGCACGGCGGGTCGTGGTCCGCGCCGATGGCCGCGTGGTCGCGGATTCGTGCCGCGCGCTCCGGGTGGTCGAGACCGCGAGCCCCCCGGCCTTCTATCTGCCTGCGTATGACGTGGATGTCAGCCTGCTCGAGCGGGGCTCGGGATCCTCTCTCTGCGAGTGGAAGGGCGCGGCGTACTACTGGGACCTGGTCGCGCCGGAGCGGCGTACGACCCGGGTGGCCTGGTCGTATCCACAGCCCTACCCAGAGTTCGATTCCATTCGCGAGCACTTCGCATTCTTCCCCGCGGCGCTCGAGTGTTGGCTGGACGGCGGACGCGTTGAATCGCAGCCGGGGGGGTTCTACGGCGGGTGGGTGACACCCGAGATCGTCGGTCCCATCAAGGGTCAGCCCGGCTCCACGGACTGGTAGCCGTCGACGGGTACGACTCTGCGTCGCAGTCCGAGACCGGCGCCTCGCTCTCGAACCCGGAACTTCACACAACTTCGCCACACTTGCGTGATAGGATGATCCTGCGTGGCCGGGCAACGATCACGGGCTTCGCCGGCCCGACGCGCGCGGAGTGCGCTGACAAGATGTCAGCCCGAGACAACGTCCGAATCGCCTACCGGATGTGGGATGCCACATCGAGGGGTGATGGCTCCGATCTCCGCGCGCTGCTCGCACCACACATCGAGTGGCGATCGTTCTCGACCGGTGCGTTGAGTGGAGTCTACAAGGGGCCCGATGACGTCGTGGATCTCTTTGCGCGCTCCGGCGAGCTGGTGGAGGGGCTGCGCTCGGACCTGATCGAAGTGTTCGCGAGCGATCGCGGCGCCGTCATCCATTACATCGTTCAGGCGCATCGCGGCCTGCAGTCGCTCGACACCGAGATCCTGCTGCGCATGCGCATCGAGAACGGGCAGATCGTCGACGTGTTCACGGTGGCGACCGAGCCGCAGCAGAGCGACTCGTTCTGGCTCGCCCAGTAGTCGGGCCCGCGCGCCTCCGGCGCCGGCTTCCTCCGCCTTGACGGGTGAATGACGCAACAGGAATGCCCCCTCTTTGTCGCGCTTGCCCATCGATGACGCGATTGGTCTGATACTTCGGCGCGATCTTTCTTTCAGTATGTCCGAGCCATGGAGTATCGTGGATGCGAGGTTCGAAGATGCCCAGCCCGATCCCCCTTGCCCAGGCACCGTTGCGGGACGCCACGAGTTTCGTGTGCGCATGGTGCGGGGAAGGGATCCGGCGGCGTCGGAGATCAGGGGCGAACTCGATCAACTACGGGATCTGCGAACCCTGTCTCGAGGTGCGAATGGAGCACTTGGTCGAGCTCTTCGCCGATTCGGCTGCAGGCGGCACCGGGAGCGATAGACTGCGGGCCCCGTGTTCCCGAGAGCTCTCCGCCCCCTCCACCTGATCGCCGGCCGAGTGTCCACTGTCGCGCTCGCATGGCTCGTCTTGGCATTGCTGGCGTCGCCCTCGCCGGCCTCCGAGACAGGGCCAGAACGCGTGGTTGTTCTACATGGACTCGCGCGCGGGGCGGGCTCGATGCAGAAGCTTGCCGAGGGTCTGCGCGATCAGGGCTTCGAGCCCCACAATCTCGACTATCCCTCGACGAGGCAGACGCCCGAGGAGCTGCTGAAGTCAATTGCTGCTGCAGTCGAACGATGCTGCGCGGGCGAGAGTGGACGGACCCACTTCGTCGGGCACTCTCTCGGTGCCATCCTGATTCGCGCTCTCCTGGCCGAGGATCCACCGCCGACACTTGGACGTGTGGTGCTGCTGGCGCCCCCGAATCGCGGCAGCGAGATCGTCGACACCTTTGGCGAGTACGCGATCTTCGAAGCGATTCTCGGACCGACCGCGGTGGAGCTCGGCACCGATGAGGGGAGTCTTCCGAATAATCTGCCGGCGCCCGACTACGAGCTGGGCATCATCGCCGGCAACCAGAGCCTCAGCCCAATCGGGTCGGTGCTGCTGCCGGGCGACGACGACGGCACCGTCCGCATCGAGGCGACGCGGGTCGAGGGGGCGCGTGATTTCCTGGTCGTCGAGGCGACCCACACCTTCATCATGAGCGAGCCTGAGGTGATTCGTCAGGTCGTCCACTTCCTGAAGGTGGGGATGTTCGACCACACGGGCGAGGCTCTTCAAAGCGAGGAGAATCCCGATGTGGCGCAATGAGTCCGGGCGCGGGGCCTGGGTGGTAGTGTCTATGCTGATGATGATGACGTTCGTGTCGTGTGCCGGGTCGAAGCCCGAGAACCTCGGTGTGAAGGAAGGCCGGCTCGCGCCCTGCCCGTCGTCACCCAACTGCGTTTGCAGTGACGACGGAGGGAGCGGGCGCGGCATCGCGGCAATCGAGCTGGCGATTTCGCCGAAAAAGGCGTGGCCCATCGTGGTGGAGGTCGTTTACGAGATGGACCGAACCACGGTGATTCGTGATGACGAGGGCTATCTGCACGCCGAGGTGGCGAGCGCAATCTTTGGCTACGTGGACGACCTCGAGCTGCAGCTGCGGGCCAAGCAGCACGAGATCGCCGTGCGCTCGGCGTCGCGAATGGGCTGGTCGGATATGGGCGTGAATCGGCGCCGCGTCGAGTCGATTCGCAAGAAATTGGTGGAGCGCGGCGTCGCGCGCTGAGCTCGAGGTCGGAGTGCGGTGAAGGTGGCGGTCGACGTGCGTATTGCCGGGAGCCAGGATCTGCCGGCGATCGTCCGCATCTACAACCAGGCCGTCGAAGAGCAGGCGAGTGCGGATCTCGATCCGGTGAGTCTGGAAGAGCGACGGGCCTGGCTCGACGCGCATCCCGAGGACAGCCATCCAGTGCTGGTCGCCGAGCTCGAGGGTCGCGTCGTGGGCTTTGCGAGTCTGAGTCCGCATCGTCCGGGCCGCGGAGCGGTGCGCCACACGGCCGAGGTCAGCTATTACGTGGATGCCCGGGAGCGGGCTCACGGGGTCGCATCGGCCCTGTTGGAAGCCTGCCTGGCGCGCGCTCCGGCGCTGGGCATCGAAGTTCTCTTCGCCATCGTGCTCGATGACAATGTGCCGAGCCTGTCGCTGCTCGCCAAGCAGGGATTCCAGCGCTGGGGATATCTACCCGGCGTGGCGCGCTTCGGCGAACGCGAGCTGGGCCATGTCTACATGGGGCGGCGGGTTGCCAAGGAAAGGTGTTAGCCTTCTTGGCGAAGCGGGCTGGACGGAAGGAAGCGTGGCCGACAACGACTGGAAGAAGTTCGAGCTGCCCAAGGAGATCGAGGCGAGGATCGCTTCGGGCAAGCCCTATCTTGAGTTCCTACGCGTTCCGTCGCTGAGCTGCGGGATCTACGCATTGCCGGCCGGGTCCGAGGACCTGCAGGCTCCCCACGACGAGGACGAGGTCTACTACGTGGTGAGCGGCAAGGCGCGGCTTCGGGTTTCCGGCGAGACCGTCGAGGCGGGGCCCGGCTCGATCCTCTACGTGCGCGCGACAGCGACCCACAGCTTCTTCGAGGTGGAGGAGGACATGACGATCCTGGTCTTCTTCGCCTCGGGCGGACCCGGCGACTGAGGCGGGCCATCCAGCAGCGGCCTCGATGTCGCGTCTTGGGACTCGACCACTCGGATGGCGAGGGCCTCCAGAGCGGGGGGGCCGCACGTCTCAGCCCAGCTGATCGCGCAGCACCGCCGGATCCCAGTACTCACGCCACTCCGTGATCAAGTCCGCATCGATGCGGCAGGCCGCCATGCCTCGCCAGGCGATGGGCCGGTGGCTGGCACGCAGCGCGGCCTCGATGGTCCATTCGCTGAGCACGTACTCGTCGTCGATGGCCAGATGGTGGTACGTCCAGGCGATCGGCCGCATGCGGGCGAAGGAGCCCTCGACGATCTCCGCATAGGCGCTCTTGCCTCGGATCGGCTCGGGTTGGCCGGGCAGCTCGATTAGCAGATCGTCGGACCAGCACGCGAGATAGCCCGCCACGTCTTCGGCCAGCCAGGCCGCACGGCGCTGCTCGAAGAGGCTGCGGGTCTTGATCGGGTCGAGAGCGGTCATGGCAGGCCCTCCTCGGGCGGGTGGCGTTTCAGCTCGGCGGGATCGCCACAATGATAGACTCGCACCGAGCCGAAGAGGGAGTGCGGTTTGACCCAGGGCCCGATCGACGAGCACGAAGAGCTGCCCTGGACGGCGCGCGTCTACGCGATGCTGCCGATGCCGCCCTTGCGTGTCGGCGTCGGGATCGGAGCCCTCCTGCTGACGGCGCTCGTGGTGTCGGAGTGGGCGCTCGGACGCTTCGACCCGGAGGTGCTGGCAACCCTCCGATACGACCCGAATCGGGACCTCCGAATCGCGATCATCCATTGTCTCCTCTTCGCCTATGCGCCGACCGCGTACGTCGTATTGATCCACCGCACGCGTCGTACCTGGCTCGAGCTCCATGGGCTGCTCGGAGTCTCCGCGAGCGATACCCAGGCCGCAATGCGGCGCGTCGGCCACCGGAACCGCTGGCTCGGTGCCACGTTCGTAGTGTCAGGGCTCCTGCTCTGGGTCTTCGCCACCTACGCGTCGAGTCCCGAGGACCCCTTCGCCATCGCGAACATCACACCCGAGGTGTGGTGGGCTCGCACGCTGGGTCCATTTTTCGTCGCCTATCTCGTGTTGTTCAGCACGCTCATCGTGGAGAGCTCATGGTTGCTCTCGTCCTCGTCGAGCCGCATTCCCGAGCTGGATCTGCTGAATCCCGATCAGATCGCTCCGTTCAAGAGCCAGGCGCTCACTCACTCGCTCGTGATCTTCGGCATGGCGGCTTGTGCGTCACCCTTCGGCTTCGAGGCGTATCTGCTCGGCCTCTCGATCGGCATCTGGATCTTCACGATCGTCGTGGCCGCCGTGGGCCTGCTGCTTCCCCTCGTCGGAATCCGCCGCTTGATTCGATCGACTCGCTCGCGTGAGCTCGAATGGTGCGATGCCGAGCTTCGAAGCGCACGCGATGAGATGAAGGGGCGGGAGGAGGCGGGCCAGGCAGGACGCTTCGGCGAGCTCTACGCGTATCGGCAGCGGCTCGGGGAGGTGTCCGAGTGGCCACTCGATGCCCCGAGCTTCGTGCGCTTCTGGCTCTATCTTCTGATCCCGCTGGGCTCGTGGCTCGGGGGAGCGCTGGTCGAGCGCTTCGTCGACGCCGTCGTGCAGTAGCGCGGCTCGGTCAAGATCGGAAAGCCGCTCCCCCGCTCTCGGCATCCGACCTAGACTGGAGGGCGGCACTCGCGCCGCACTCGCGAGCCAGGAGGAGACGATGGGCCAGCGGAAATCCCTCTTCGACCGCTACCCCGACCACCACGTGGATCTATCCGCCGAGAGCCGGCGCGTGCGGGTCCGCCTCGGCGAGGAGTGGGTGGCAGACACGCGCCGCGCGCTCCTCGTACGCGAGACGAACCACGAGCCCGTCCATTATCTGCCATTGGATGACGTGCGCGAGGATCTCATCGAGGCCACCAACCACGGCAGCTTCTGCCCCTTCAAGGGCGACGCTTCGTACTGGAGCATCCGTGTCGGTGACCGCGTCGAGGAGAATGTGATCTGGGGCTATCCGGACCCTTTCGACGAGGTCTCGGGTCTCGTCGGCTATGTGGCCTTCTACGCCGATCGCGTGGAGTGGGATTTCAGCGACTAGCGGCTCTGCAGCGGCTCGAGCTCGTCGAAGAGCTCACCCAGCATCATGCGACAGATGCGCTCGCCGCCGTAGACGCGCTCACCACCCAGCCGGTCGCCCTCTGTAAAGAGGATGCCCACCACGCGGTGCGTCTCCGGACCCTCTCCAACGTCCACGGTGATATCGTACTCCTGCACGACGGAGCGCTCGCTCGCCCACTCATCGAGCAGCTCGTAGCCGACGATGGTCTCCATGAATACGTCCATGAACTGCCTGTAGTAGCGCCTTACGCGTTCCCCACCCCGCATCATCTTGCCGAGCGGGTAAAATTCGTAGACGGGCTCTTCGATCATCGTTTCCATTACTAGCTCGAGCTTCTTCTCGGCCTCGAGCTGCGCGTGGCGATGTCCGAGTTCGATCATCCGGGCGACGCTCCAACCGCTGCTCATGCGGATCTCCTTGCATTCCGACCGTGTGGTAGGTTGGCGCCTCGAGAGGGAGGCCATGGACGTCTACCACATCTGGTGCAACCTGCGGACGGGCGTCTCGGACGCGCAGTTCGCAGCCAACGTCGACGCCTACCTGGGTGAGCTGGCGCAGCAGGATCTGATCGCGGGACACCGCATCACGCGGCGCAAGCTCGGCCTGGGACCGACCGTGCTCGGCGAGTTCCACGTCAGCATCGAGATCCGGGATCTTGCACAGCTCGACCAGGCCTTCGAAAGGGTCTCGACACGCTCAGGCGAGGTGGAGGGACTCCACGCCGCCGTCAACCAGATGGCCCGGGACCTCACTTTCGCGCTCTATCGCGACTTTCCCGATCCACATCGCGCAATCGGCGAAGAGCGCTTCTAGACAGAGCCGGAACCTCCACTGGGGGGCATGCCGTGTGTTAGCATTCGCGACGGATTGGCTGCGTGCACGCGCGTGCACTCATCGGGGACACCAGGTTGGACAGGGGCCTGACGCACGTCGCCTTCACGGTGGGCGACCTCGAAGCGAGCATCGCCTTCTACCACACCTATGCCCGGATGGGGGTGGTCCACCAGCGAGCCGACGCCGAGCACGGCACGCGCGTGGCGTGGATTTCTGACGGCACGCGTCCCTTTGTGATCGTGCTGATCGAGTCGGCCTCGCGGGTTCCGGGGGCGGGCCTGCTGCCAAAGGTCGTGTCTCAGCTCCGGCCACCCTTCTCGCACCTCGGCGTCGCGTGCGAGACACGCGAAGAGGTGGACGCTGCGTGTTCGCGGGCGGCCGATGAGGGCATTCTCGAGATTGCGCCACGTGATATGGGGCCTCCCGTCGGCTACCTCGGACTGATCCGCGATCCGGATGGCCACCACCTCGAGGTCTCGTACGGTCAGGACGTGGGATTGACAGTAGCCGCGGAGACGACCGGGCCATGACGAATCGGTCGCCGCTCGCCTTCTTGCTTGGACGAAGTAGCTCGCGCTGGCTGGTGGTGGTGGCGTTGGCGTGGGCGGTCGCGCCGGCCTCTGCCGACACGTTCGGCGTGGGAGACACGCTGGCTCCGATCACGCTCGAGGATCAGTACGGCGAGCTTCGCCAGGTCGATTCGCAGACGCGCGCGATCCTCTTCAGCCGCGACATGGACGGCGGCAAGTTCCTCAAATCCGGCCTGGCCGGACGCACCGGGGGCGATCTGGCGGCACGCCGTGTCGCCTACGTGGCCGACATCAGCGGCATGCCGAGATTGGTGGCCCGCTTGTTCGCCCTGCCCGGCATGCGAAAGCGCGGATATCCGATGCTGCTCGATCGCGACGGCGAGGTGACGGCCCGACTGCCCGACGAGCCCGGCCGCGCAACCCTGATCCGTCTCGACGCATTGCGCATCATCGCCATCGATCATCTCGACGATGCGTCCGCGGTGGCGGCTGCCGTCGAGGACTTGCCCGCCGTGGCGGTCGTGGTAGAGGGTGTCGAAGCAGCGGCAGAGGAAGCACAGGCGGAATGACGCCCCGGCTCTGCAGGGCACACACCGAAGTGATCGGCACCTTCGCCCCGATCTTCGCTGGCAGCGCCGCCATCGTGGCAAACATGCCCGACGCGTCGAAGTAGATCGCCAGCAGGTAGGTTACGCTGCCGGCTGTCGCGCCGGTCCCGGCCCGGCCGCGGAGGTCCTGTGAGTCTTGCCGATCTCGGAAATCTGGGTGAGTTCGTCAGTGCCCTCGCGGTGGTGGTTTCCGTCCTCTACCTGGCAATCCAGATTCGCCAGAACACGCGCTCGCTGCGCGCGCAGGCCCATCAATCCATCACGACCCACATCGCCGAGCTGAATCGTACCATCGTGGAGAACGACGAGGTGGCAGAGATCCTCGAGCGTGGACTCGAGGACCCGACGGTGCTGACACCCGCCGAGGCGCGTCGCTTCAACGCCTATAATTCGGCGCGCTTCCGTCACTACGACAACCTCTACTACCAATACCGGGTGGGGGTACTCGAGGATTCGCAATGGTCGGGGTTCTCGAGCATGTTGCGCTTCCACTTCATGCAGGCGGGGTTGCGGCGCTGGTGGAACGACAGCACCGCGTTCTACAGCCCCGAGTTTGTCGCCTACTGCAAGACGTTGCAGGAAGGCGTGAGCCCGCCCGTGGATGAGCTCGATCTCGATCGCAGCAGCGACCTGTGGTAGCGGGCCGAGTCGCAGGAGAAACGCTTTGTCGAAGGGGCGCAGAGAAGGTCGAAGCGATCCCAACGACGACCGCGAGTGTTCTGGCGCTCATCCTGCCAACCGCGTTCAGAGCTTGCGAAGGGAGGCGTTCGCGATGAAGGATGGTACCTGGGTTGCTCTTCGGGTGGGCTTGGCGCTCATGATGATGCTCGCGGCGGGCGCAGCGGCCGCCGCGCCCGCCGATGTGTTGAATGTGCGCGCGAGCTGCGATGCCGAGTCCGTCTGCAGCTTCTCGGTGGCCGTCAAACATCCGGATACGGGCTGGAACCACTATGCCGATCGTTGGGAGGTGATCGGGCCGGGTGGCAGGTTGATTGCCACTCGGGTGCTCCGCCATCCGCACGTTCACCAACAGCCATTCACACGAGCACTGCCGGGCGTCGAGGTACCCCCCGCGCTCGATGCCGTGACGATCCGCGCCCGCTGCTCGGCGGACGGCTTCGGAGGCCGCGAGGTCACGCTGAAGCTCGAGCGGCTGCCGGCGGAGCCAGCGGCTGACACGAAGTCCGAGAGCGAGTGACCTTGCGCCCGCGCTACGCGATCAGCGCCGCGTAGGTGTCGAGGACCTTCAGCGCCTCATCGTGCGGTACCGAGGGCAGCGGGAAGAGCACTCGATCGATGCCGGCATGCGCGCAGCGCGACACCGTATCGGCCAGCGGCGGGCACATGTAGATCGACACCTGGAAGCCATCCTCGTCGCGTCCCGCCTCCGAGAGCGCTTTGCGCACATCGGGCATCAGCTCGATCGGGTCGTCCTCGCCCGATCCCATCAACGGCACCCAGCCGTCGCCGTAGCGCAGCGCCCGCCGAATGGCGCGCGGGCCGGCGCCGCCCACGTGCACCGGCGGATGGGGCTGCTGGATCGGCTTGGGCCAGGCGTACATCTCGTCGAAGTCGACGTGCTCACCGTGGTACTCGGCCCTTTCCTCGCTCCAGATCGCCTTCATGGCCTCGATCCGCTCGCGCAACACGGCGAAGCGCTTGGCGAAGGGCGTCCCGTGATTCTCCACCTCGGGCTGATTCCAGCCGCCACCGACACCGAAGAGGAAGCGTCCGCCCGAGAGCTGGTCGAGACTCGCCACCTGCTTGGCGGTCTGAAATACGTCGCGCTGTGCGACCAGGCAGATCCCGGTCGCGACCAGCAGTCGCTCGGTCGCCTGGGCCGCCATGGCGAGTGCCACGAAGGGATCGGCGGTCTGGTAGTAGGCGGCCGGCAGGCCGGGCTCACCCGGTGCTGGCGGGCCCGGGGTGGCCGGGGACACGGGAATGTGAGAATGCTCGGCGAACCACACGGACTCGAAGCCGCGCTCCTCGGCGGCCCGGCCCAGATCGCCCGGATGGATCGCCTCGGCCGAGGGAAAGTAGGTCAAACCGAATTTCATGTCGGTACTCCGGAATTCCAGGTGGGGCCGGGTAGAGGCTCCCAGCGCAAGCAACGATAGTAGGGCATTTCACCCGTCACATGGCGCGAGCACGGACCGCAGCCGTCCCGTCCATGGTACGATTGGGACCCTTGGACTTCCGATCGGGGAGAGTACACGAATGCGAGTCACGTTCGATCTGAGCGATAGCGACCTCAAATACTTCCGCCGCGTCATGCGCGAGGTGCGCGAGAAGTCCAAACATCTCTCGGAGGCGGATATCGTGGCTGCTTCGAAAGAGCTGCTCGAGCAGATGGCCAATACCTCGGTGCCGGAGTTCGTAAGAGATCGCGTCGGCAAGCTGGATCGGCTGATCGAAATGCTCGAGGACGAGGAGTGGGCACTCTCCGGCAAGGACCGCGAGCGCGTCGTGCGCGGTCTGGCCTACTTCGCCGAGCCCGAGGACATGATTCCCGACAAGGTGCCGGTACTCGGCTTCCTCGACGATGCCATCATGGTCGAGCTCGTGGTCTCCGAGCTCGAACACGAGATCGAGGCGTACGGAGACTTCTGCAATTTCCGTGTTCGGCGCGAGTCTCATTTCGGTGAGAACGAGGATCCCGCCACCCGCGAAGAGTGGCTCGTCTCGCGCCGCAGGCAGCTCCAGCAGCGCATGCGTCGCCGTCGCGGCCGCCGTCGCCACCGCGCGGGCGCAGGCAGCGCGAAGGGCCCGACCGCGCTCTGGTAGCCGACGACTTTCGTCACGAAGCGTCCAAGGTGAGACGAGTAAGCGGCCAGCCGAAGCGCGCCATCGCGTGGGAGCTGCAGCTGATCGGATGGATTCCGCTTCCGACATTTGCTGCGGGCGCCGTGGTGTCGTTCGTGATCGGCGTCGGTCTATTGCTTCAGCATTGGGCGATCGGTGAGTCCACTTACGCCGAGAGTGGCCGCGCTACGGTCGACGATCTCGTCGTGGGTCTGATCGTGGCCGCGCTGATTGGCTACACGATGGCCGCCGGTCGCTATCTCCAGATCGCAATACTCGGTGACGTCTACGAGGCGGCGGGACTCGACCGCGAGACTGTCTGGCAGCTGGACGAGATCACAGTTTTCGGCACCTCAATCTCCGTACTTCGGCGCAGCCGTCTGGCGGGCACCGTTGGGGCGCTGGTCGGCCTGTGGATGTTGCACAGTGTCGGCACACCGATCTTCGGCGAAGGCGGACAGCTCGGCGAATTGGAGAGTCTGGCGTGGCTGAGCCTCGCGCCCTTGCTCTGGTTTCTGCTCGCCCGCGCGGCCTTCAACACGGTGCTCGGTTCAACGGAGCGATCCGTGTCCCAACCGCATCATCCCAAGCCGCACCCGATCGATCTGCTGGATCTCCGCTCGGTCTATGCTCGTGGCCGGACTGGGCTCCGGTTGGCACTCGTCTGGATCGTGGGGAGCACGATCGCTTCCCCGCTCGTATTCGATCCGGCTCTCACCATTCCCCTCCTGCCCTTCCTGCTGGCGGGTGTCGGTGTCGCAGTCGCCGCACTGCTCCTGCCGTCACGCCGCCTGCACCGGATGATCCAGGACGAGAAGCGGCGCGAGCTCGACCGGCTACGTGCCGAACTTCACCGTGTGCGCGACGATATGCTGGCGGGGCGTAGCAACGAGGACGGGCGGCTCGCCGACCTGCTTGGATATCGGACGTACATCGAGCAGATCCGCGATTGGCCCTTCGATAATCCGACGGTTTTGCGCTTTCTGCTCTATCTGCTGATTCCGATCGGCTCGTGGCTCGGCGGCGCAGTCGTGGAGCGCATGGTCTCGAATCTCCTCGACTGAGTTGTCGCGGGCGCCGGTACGCGGCACTCTCGTCGTGATGACGCGGCCGGTCTGGATCTCCGTTACTCCCGAGCTGCCCGTGGCCGACGTGCGCGAGGCGCAGCGCTGGTACAGCGAAGTGCTCGGCTGGAAGGTCGGTTGGGTGTCCGAGGACGAGAGCTACGCGGCTCTCTACGTCGAGACCCTCGAGCTCTTCCTGCGCCGCACGGCTGTGCTTCGCCCAGGCTTTGTCACCTGCATCCGCGTGAGTGATGTCGAGTCCGTATTCGCTGCCTGCTGCGAGGCCGGCGCCAAGATCACGGCGGAGCTCGAGACCCGGCCCTGGCAGATGCGGGAGTTCAGCGTCGAGGATCCCGACGGCAATCTTCTGCGCATCGGACAGAGCACGCTGGTCGAGTGATATGCACGGCGCCTAGTCGACTGGAAGCAGCGCGTGGTCGAGCATGCTGTCGCCTTCGAAGATGAAGCGGCCGTCGACGCGCCCGCCCGCCATCACGCCGGGCAACCAGAGGCGGTCGTCGGCCCACATCTCGTCGTAGGGGACGGCCTCGACGGGTGTCCAGATCGGAATCGCCTCATCGGTCTCCTGTGCGTTGCCCGCAAGGCCGCTGGCCACGAAGACGTACACATGGATCGAGTACCCGTCGGTGAATTGAAAGCGCAGCTCTCCGCGCGCCACCAGGCCGATGGGCGTCGCGCATAGCTCCTCCTCGACCTCGCGTTGGGCACAGTCACGCGGTGTCTCGCCCGGGTCGAGCTTGCCGCCCGGGCCGTTGATCTTGCCAGCACCGAGCCCGCGCTTCTTGCGGATGAGCAGGATCCGCCGGCCCTCGATCACGAATACCAGCGTGGCGCGGTCGTGCGCGCGCCACTGCGCCCAGTCGATGTCGACCAGCCGCCGCGAGGCGGTGTCGTGGGTCGAGGGGTCGCTGGAATCCAAAATGCTCTTGATTGGGCCGCGTGCCGGGCGGCGGCCGTATTCCAACGGCGCGCGTTCGCTGCGAGGTTCGGCCAGGATAGCCCAGCGCGCCGGTCGCTCCGTCCGGCACTGTGTCCACTGATGTCGAGGTCTCGGCGCCGCGGTGCGGCTCCGGTGCAGCTGCAATTTTGCACCTGCGCAGCCTGAGATGGCACAACGAGCGTTTCCGCCACCGCAGGCGGCGCAGCGCGCGCGTTGAGGCCGAAGCAAGCCGGGGTACGCGATGGCATGCGAATTGCTCTTTCGTAAGAGGTGAGAAGAGGGAAAGCAGAAGGACGAGCAGGACGGAGGGCGCACCACGGCAATCCGCTGCAGCCGCGTTCCTCGTCATCAGAGCCCTTGGAATGCCGACGCGGAACCACACGCGCCCTCGGCCGCACACACGGACCGGACCCTCGAGGCCGGCACCACCATCCGCCGGCACCACCATCCGAAGGGAGGAGGCCGAAATGGCTGAAATATTCACTGGATCCGTAGAGCACTCGGTGCCGAGGCGGCCCGAATGGCTGAAGCGCGGCTCGCAGCGGCCGCTGGCCCTGCTCCTGGTCGTCGCCAGCGCCGCCCTGATCTGGAGCATCGGCCCCCGCGTCGACGACGGGATCGCCCACGCCGCAGTCGTCGAGATCGAAACTACCCAGCAGGTCGATCTGCCGCGCGAGTGGCGGTGGAGCCGCCAGGCGGCGAGCTTCGACTCGATGCACGGCACGCTTCGCTGAGCCGTGCGAGGGCGTCCTCAAGCGCCCGTCACCTCGTCTAGCCACTCCTGGTAGGCTGGGTCGCAAGCGGCCGGATCCAGGGTCACGATCTTGGGCACGTCGTAGGAGTGGAGCTCGCGCAGGCGGCGAGCGGCCGCCTCGGCGAGCCCCTCCGTCGTCTCCATCCACATCACCACCTCTTCGTCGCGCTGTAGCTCACCCTGCCAGCGGTAGAGCGAGCGCACGCCCGGGATGAGATTCGCGCATCCGATCAGCCGCTCCTCGAGCAGACGCTCGGCCAGGGTCTCGGCCTCGCTGGCCGAGCAGGTTGCAAAGATGACGCGCACGAGGTTCCTCCCGAGAGCAGGCCGTGCGATCGGAGCCCGCCACGGCGATCCTCGTCAGTATGGCGCATGCTGTCCGCAGGGAGTCGCCCACCTGCCGGACCAACGCGATATCGCACTTTTCGTCTACGGATCACTCGAGCTGGCCGAGGTCATGCGCTGCGTGACGGGTCACGAGTTCCGCGCACGCCCGGCTACGCTGCCCGGCCATCGCCGCCGTATCATTCGCGGCGAGGTCTATCCGGGCATGGTGGCCGACGAGCATACGTCCGTTCGGGGTGTGCTCTACGAGGAGCTCACGGAGGATGATCTCGATTCCCTGGACCTCTTCGAGGGCGAACCCTATCAGCGCGAGCGCGTGTCCGTCGTCTGCGCGGGCGCAGCCGTGGAGGCCTTTACCTACGTGCTGCGTTCCGAGCATGCCCGGCTGCTCACCGAGGTCGCATGGGACCGCGATCTCTTCCGAGACCGCCACCTGTCCGAGTTCCTGGACCGGTGGCGGGAGTTTCGCTCAAAGCTTTGCAGCGGGCTGGCCGGACCCGCGTGAGATCGGATGATGCGGACGGGCGCACGCTCCCAGACGGTCACCGGAGACGGTCGCGTGCGGGCTTTCTTCGCCCTCGCGGTCGTCGAGCCGCACCGCGCGGTGCTGGTGCGAGAGATCGAGCGGCTTCGCAAAGAGGTCTGGGCACGGGACGTGCGCTGGGTGCGCGACGAGGGGCTGCACCTGACGCTGCGCTTTCTGGGCGACATGGAGCACACAGACATCGATTCGCTCGCGCGGCGGGTCGGGGACGAGATCTCATGCCTACCCGCCTTCGAGACAGCATTGCAGAGCATCGAGCTCTTTCCGTCACCGCGCCGGCCGCACGTGGTTGCGGCGGTGCTGGTCGAGAGCGAGTCGCTTCGTGAGCTCGCCCGTCGGGTCGAGCAGGGCGTGGTCGCTCACGGGCTCGACGCCGAGCCGCGTGCGTTTCGCGGGCACATCACGCTGGGCCGCTTCCGCGGACATCCGAGCCGTCGCGCGGCGCTTTCGGTCGAGCTTTCGCCGACTCGCATGCGCGTCGACTGCGTGATCCTCTATCGCAGCGTGCTCTCGCGGGAGGGCTCGCGCTACAGCGAGCTGGCGCGGCTGCAGCTGGCGGAGTCTGCGGTCGACTGAAAGCGCTCGCTGGCTCGTGGGTCTGCTCAGCGCTTGACGATCTCGAGGATCGTCCAACCGTGGCCGACCTCTTCGAGCGCGGCCTCGCAGGCAGCCCGTTTGGAGCGACTCTCCAGAACCAATCTGCGTGAACGCGGTCCACCGATCTGTGCGAGTCGCAGCACGAAGCGGTCGAGGTTCGGCTCGGGCTCGGGCCCTGCTCTCGTGCTCGACTCGGTCATCGATTCCTTGAGGACCGGCTCGAGAATGTCGGCCATCATGCTGCGGTATTCGCTCGGCCGGCTGACCAGGCGCAGCCCCATGCCGCTCTGATTGATACCCGTGATGCGCGGCGAGACACGTCGGCGCCAGACGACGGCAGCCTGAACGGGGATCGGCTGGGGGTGGCTTGGCACACGCACGTCGATGCCCAGGAGTGTGCCCGGCTCGGCAGGTAGGCTCGTCTGCACGAACATGCCGCACTCGGAGAGATTGAGGATGAGCCCGCTGTGGCGACGTGCCTCCAGCTCGAGCGTGCACTGCAGACGCTTTCTCACCCTCGGTTCGCTCTGGACCTGCAAGTTCGCTCCTCCCTCCCAGGACCGACTCGATGACATTCGGCGTACCCAGAGAGCGCCTTGAGTGGTGCGCGAGGGATGTGCCGCACCAACCCGGCGAAGGGCCGCCGAGTGTGCGCGGCGTCACCCAATTTCGACGCGGGGCGAGGGCAACTCCTCTATCATGCGCTCCAGAAAGCCGGAGACCCGATTGCCGTCCGTTGCCAGCCCGCGAATCCCCACACAACGCCGCCTACGCATCGCGATCTCGATTCTACTCGTCGTCGTTTCGGCCGCGTGCTCGGGTGGCGGGAAGAAGCAGTACCAGCCTATTCCCTGGCGTGGCGCCGATCCGATCGACGAGATCGACGGCTATATCGATGCGCATCCCGTCGACAAGGCGAATCCGCGCTGGAAGCTCCGCGTGCCGCGCCCCCCGGCGATGGTGCGCTTCGATCCCAACCAGGAGTATTTCTGGTACCTCACGACCAGCGAGGGGCTGATCAAGATCCGGCTCGAAACGGAGTATGCGCCGCGTCACGTGGCGAGCACCATCTACCTGACGCGGCTCGGCTTTTACGATGGGCTCGGCTTCCATCGCATCATTCCCGGCTTCATGGCACAGGGCGGGGACCCAATCGGGAATGGGGCCGGTGGCCCGGGCTTTCGCTACGCGGGCGAGTTCCACAAGAAGGCACTCCACGACGAGCGTGGCATCGTCAGCATGGCGAATGCCGGACCGCGCACGGACGGAAGCCAGTTCTTCATCCTCTTCAAGAAGGCCGAACATCTCGACCACAAGCACACAGTCTTCGGCATTGTGGTGGAGGGGTGGGGAACGCTGCGCTCGATGGAGATGCTCGGGACGGAGAAGGGCGATCCGCGCAAGCCGGTGACCATCGAACGCGCAGTTGTCGGAGTCGAAGCAAGACAGTGATCTCCGCACCCGGGTGACGATGCCGGCGCCCCCGCTGCTTAAAAGTGTGATCTGGAACCCCCACCCAAGGGTTCCCCCGAGCGCCGGGTCGGTCTTTCCAAAGTCAGGAGACCCTCTTTGTCCCGGTAGGCGACCTCCGGGAGCGTGCGATATGGTGTCGCCGGGGGGAATTCCAGTATGAGAGACTCGATCTTTCTGCTCAGGTGCGTCGATTGCGATGCGCATGGGCTCATGAGTCGGCTCTGGCTACGCACCTCGATCGAGGTTGCAGCCGGACGCGCCCGACAGGTCCACCACTACGTCGAGTGCATGAACTGCGGTGCACATCTGAAGAGTCGCCAGCGCGACCTGATGGAGTCGGTGGACGACACCGAATGGCAGCGCTTCGTGGGGGACGAGATCGCGCGGCCGGAGTCATTGCCCACCGGGATGCAGCGTATCCACTGAGCGTTGCGCGGACTGCGCGCAGCCGCGACACTCGGGAGCGGGTGAGGGGCCCGCTCCCGGTCGGTGGCGATCGTGCACCTCGGGGCCGCCCCGCGGCCTCCGGTGAGGGCTCTACCGGCGGCTCGCATGCCGGGAGGCCTGCCGTGTCCGACAGCCAGCAGCAGATCGAGAAGCTCCTATACCTCTACGCGGAACGAATCGATCGGGGCGACTTCGAGGGTGTGGCCGACCTATTGGCCGATGCGACCATCGTGGGTGCGAAGGGCGAGCCCGGCCCCAGCGGTCACGCTGGCATCCTGGCCATGTACGAGCGCACGACCCGTCGCTACCAGGATGACGGCACCCCCCACACGCAGCACGTTACCACCAATGCCATCATCGACGTGGACGAGGCCGCGGGCACGGCGACCTGCCGCTCGTGCTTCACGGTCTTCCAGGCGCTGCCCGATTTCCCCCTACAGCCGATCGTGGCTGGCCGCTATCACGATCGCTTCGAGCGTGCGGACGATCGATGGCGCTTTTGCGAGCGCAAGATGATGCCCGAGCACTTCGGCGATCTGAGCCGCCACATGTTGATCGACATCAGGCCTGGCTGACTCACGCCAAGATCAGGATGGAGACGAAGCCATGAAGGTGAACGGCGGCGCAATGGGGCCGCTCTCGGAGATTCCCGAGCGCGCCCGCGACATCGAGGCAATGGGCTACGACGGGCTCATCAGCGCCGAGGTGAGCCACGATCCTTTCTTTCCTCTGCTGCTCGCCGCCGAGCACACTGAGCGAGTGGGTCTGTCGACTGCCATCGCGGTGGCCTTCGCACGCAACCCGATGACGTTGGCCAACCTGGCGCATGATCTCAACGCCTATTCGAAGGGCCGCTTCACATTGGGCCTCGGCTCGCAGATCAAGCCACATATTACCCGCCGCCTCTCCATGCCGTGGTCGAAGCCGGCTGCGCGCATGCGCGAGTTCGTGCTGGCGATGCGTGCGGTCTTTGACTGTTGGTACGAGGGAAAGCCGCTGGACTTTTCCGGCGAGTTCTACACCCACACACTCATGACTCCGATGTTCACTCCCACCGACATCGAGCATGGGCCGCCGCGCGTCGCAGTCGCGGCCGTCGGCCCCCTGATGACCGAGGTGGCGGCCGAAGTGGCCGATGGGCTGATCGCTCACGCGTTCACGACCGATCGCTATATGCGCGAAGTGACGCTGCCGGCGGTGCAGCGCGGGCTAGACCGCGGCGGTCGGGCTCGCGCGGACTTCGACATCATGTGTCCTGCCTTCGTGGTCTCGGGCGTCGATGACTCGTCTCGCGAGGGCTCGCGTGTGGCCGTTCGTCAGCAGATCGCATTCTACGGCTCGACGCCCGCCTACCGGCCCGTTTTGGAGCTGCACGGCTGGGGGGCGCTGAGCGAGGAGCTCCTGCGGCTCTCGAAGCAGGGCAGATGGGTGGAGATGGGCGAGCGCATCGACGACGAGGTACTCGAGACATTTGCGATTGTGGCCGAGCCTGGTCAGATAGGGGATAGGCTCGCCCTGCGTTATGGCGAGCTCATCGACACGTGGCTGTGCACCTGGGAGCTGCCGGATCGCGACGCGCAGAGCGACATGGTCCGCTCCCTGAACGCATCCGGCTGAGCGGGGCCGAGAGGACGGGAACTTCCTGTAGACGCTCGGGGTCGGATTGCTTCGAGGAGGCGTGTCCGATCGCCCAAGCCCGTCCCAACCCGACGAACGAGACGCGCGTCGCACGCCGGCGCCGACTCCGCAATGAGGCACTGCAGGTCGGCTTGGTGGCAGTGCTGGTTCTGGCTGCACGCTCCTCGCTGGCGGACCACTACGTGATCCCCTCGGAGTCGATGGAGTACACCCTATTGGTGGGCGACCATGTCTTCGTCGACAAGCTCGCCTACGGGTCGCGCATCCCCTTTACGGATTGGAGGGTCTCGCCCGGCGAGCTGCCCGGCCGCGGCCAGGTGGTGATCTTCGATTCGCCGGAGAAGAGCATCCGCCTCATCAAGCGGATCGTGGCTGTGGGGGGCGATGTGGTGTCACTGCGCGGCGGAGAGCTGCGTGTGAATGGGCTCGGGCTGCGTGACCGCGGCCGGCAGGACGTGGCCGTGCAGGACGGCCACATGGCGCTCCTGAACCTGCGGCATGGGGGCGGGCTCGACTTGTCGCCGATGCGCATTCCGAGCGGCAAGGTGCTGGTTCTGGGAGACTCCCGGGGCAACAGCCGCGATGGCCGGTACTTCGGTCTGATCGACTCCGACATCATCTACGGCAAGGCGACCGCGGTCATCTATCGACGCGGCGAAGGGCTGGTCTGGAAGGATCTCTAGGCCTCGGCCCCAGTGGCCCTGCAGGACAGCCGTGGCGCCGTCTCCGCTCCCCCACGGCCGCGGTGTATGATGATGGCAGTATGCGTGCTCTCGTCTTCGAGAACAGTCTTCCCCGTCTGGCGCTGACGAAGATCCTCTCGCAATTCTCTCCGCGCGCCTTCGTGGGCGGACTCGCACCGATCCAATTGCTCGAGATCGATGAGCCGACTCTGCCCGCCGACGACTGGCTGGTGCTCGAGACTCGGCTATGCGGAGTCTGCGGAAGTGACTCCAAGCAGGTCTTCATGAACGGTGCCATCGACAATCCGATGACGTCGATGATCTCCTTCCCCCAGGTGCTCGGTCACGAAGTGGTCGGTGTCGTCGACTCGGTCGGGCCCGCCGTCCGAGCGCGCAGAGTGGGCGAGCGTGTCGTGCTGAATCCGTGGCTCTCGTGCGCGACGCGTGGGTTGCCGCTCTGCGAGTGGTGCCAGCAGGGGGAGCTCGCCCAATGTCTCAATTTCACATCTGGGCAGTTGACTCCCGGGATTCATCACGGCAACAGCAGCCAGGCGACGGGTGGCTTTGCCGAGCGGGTACCCGCCCATGAGTCGCAATGCCTCCCGATTCCCGACGACATCAGCGACGAGCAGGCGGTGCTCGCCGATCCTTTTTCGGTCTCGCTGCACGCCATCCTCCACCATCCCCCCAGCGAGGAGGCTGGCACGGCTCTCGTCTACGGATGCGGGACACTCGGTCTGCTTGCCATCGCGATCCTGCGCGAGCTCTATCCGCGCACTCGTGTGCTCGCCGTGGCGCGCTACGACCATCAGGCGCGCCTTGCCGAGAAGCTCGGCGCCGAGCGAGTGATTGCACACGAGCCCGCGGCCGCTGTCGTGCACGCGGTGGCCGAGGCGGTCGGTGTTGGTGTCCATACGCCCTGGCGCGGGCTCCCGATGCTGAACGGCGGTGTCGATGTCGTCTACGATACGGTCACGTCGCCGGGCACTCTCGAGGTGAGCGTTCGAATCGCGCGCACACGTGGGACGATCGTCGCCCTCGGTGTTGAACCCCCCAAACGCTTCGAGTGGACGCCGCTCTACTTCAAGGAACTCTCCCTCGTTGGCTCGAATGCCTTCGCGATCGAGGAGCATGCGGGCCGGCGACAGCACGCCATGGAGTGGTACCTGGAGTGGGTGCGCGAGCGGCGCGTCGACGTGACGCCGATCATCACGCATCGGTTCGCTCTCGACGATTATGGCAACGCATTCATGACGTGTTTCGACCAGGGAGCGAGCGGGGCCGTGAAGGTCCTCTTCGATCGATTTGCATGAGGCGCCACGATCGCATTCAGGCGATCGCGACAGATGGGCGCTACGTGCTTTCGGGTCTACGCGACGGCGATCACCTCGAGCTGGTCGACGTCGAGGCCGAGCGCACGCGGCACGTACCCCTCTGCGAGCGGATTCTCGGTTCGGAGACGCTCGCGCTCCACTTCACCAGCGGGCTCTTCGTCGCTCTCACCGAGAACGGTGTCGTGGCCGTCGAGCCCTGCGGCCGCGAGCGCTGGCGAATCAGCGAGATCACCTTCGGCTGGCGCCTGCTGGCCAGCGACGCGGATGCGCTCTGGCTTGCGGATGTGCACGACAACGTATTCGCCATCGATCCCGAGAGCGGCGAAGAGGCGTCGGTCTGAGGCCATGCCGAGCCCTCGTCGCTGGCGCGACGCACTTCGCATTCCACGCGCTGTCACCGCCTATGAGCCGATGGTGGCCGCGCTTCGCGAGCACCTGCGGGCGGGTCATAATGTCGAGGTCGAGCTCGAGCGCGATGATGGCTTCTCGTACCCACTCCAGAGCGCGGACTACTTCGAGCTCGACGGTACGCTCGCGACGATCGATCAACGCGCCATCGCCGAGGCGCGTGGTCGGGTGCTCGATGCGGGTGCGGCAGCGGGCCGCTACACCCTGGCCCTGCAGGAGCGCGGACTGGCTGTCGTCGCCCTCGACATCGCGCCCGGCTGTGTGAAGCTGATGCGCGATCGTGGCGTCGTGCAGGCCCACTGCGGCGATATCTTTGCGCTCGCGACGCTCGGGCTCGGCCGCTTCGACACGATTCTCTTCGGGATGCAGGGTATCGGGATTGCCGGCAGTCGCTTCGGCCTCGAGCGGTTGCTGCTCTCTTTGCGTCCGCATCTGCAACCGGGCGCCCAGGTGCTGATCGACTCGAGCTCACCGCTGGACGACGAGGCCTGGCCGGGGGGGGTCGTCGAGGTGATTGCGAGACTTCGCTACCGGAATCTGCACGGTGAGCCCTTTCCGTGGCTCTATGTCTCCGAGGCAACGCTCAGAGAGGTTGCGTCTCTGCTCGGCTATGCGTTCGACGTGCTGGAGCGGCGGGGCGGCGGTGCACGCGAGTACCTGGCGCGCCTCTCGCCGGAGGGATCGCCGGAGGGAAACTGATGCCGGCTTGGCGCCGTGGCGAAATCAGGACGCGCGACCGCTTGGCGGACCGGCGCGCTCGATCACCTCGTCGAGTGTGATCGTTGCCAGCGATACGAGCACCAGGTCCGCGCTATCCATGGATAGATTTCGCGTGAGCGCGTTGGGAACGGAAACGCAATAGAGTCCGGCCGCCTTCGCGGCCCGGATGCCATTGGGCGAGTCTTCCACCGCAATGCTGGCTTCCGGCTCGGCATCCAGCGCTTGGCAGACACTGAGGTAGAGCTCGGGATCGGGCTTGACCTGGTCGACATCGTCCGAGCAGCGAATCACGTCGAATCGCTCGCGTAGTGCCAGGCGCGCCAGGTGGCTTTCGACCCACTGCCGGCTCGAGCTGGACGCCACTCCAATGGGCATGTCGAGCTCGCGCGCCCGATCCATGAACTCGCTCACTCCGGGCAGAGTTGAGCGATCGGCCAGGATCTCCGCCGTCCGCTCGGCGACGCGCACGCGAATCTGCTGGCGGTCGATCAGCTCACCGAGCTGCTGCTCGAGCTGGTCGTAGGGATTCCAGGCGTCCATCGACGTCCCAATACACTCGATCCAGCGCTCCAATGGTAGCTCAGCGCCGCGCTCGTAATAGAGCTCCTGCCACGCCTGATGCTCGGCGGTCTCGGTGTCGACGATCAAGCCGTCGAAGTCGAAGACGAGGGCGCGAATGGCTGCCTCCGCGGTCGCGATCTGGACCGCAAAGTCGATTCGCTCGAAGTGTAGCGTCACCGTGCAGGGCGGGCCCCTTCATTCTCAGCAGTACTGCCATGTTGGCCCGCGCTCGCTCGGGAGGGAGGTGCGGAGCGCGATGCGCATACCGAGCGTCGTCGCCTACGCGGTGCGGACTGCTTCGACACGATGCTGCTGCGTGTGGATTCGGAGCGCCGAGAGATGGTGCTGCGCGCCCGAGAGCCCGCGGATGCGCTGAAGAACTCCCCGATGCCTCAGGTTGATGAGCGCGTCATACGCGCGCATCGACCCAGTATGTGATCCACCACCTCGACGAGGCCGTCCTCGTCGTTGCGGCCACAAACCCAGTCGGCCGCTGCCTTCAGCGCGTCATTCCCGTTCGCCATGGCGACGCCAAGACCCGATCCCCTCACCATGGGGATGTCGTTTCGCTCGTCACCCACCGCGCAGATCTCCTCGCGAGAGATGCCGAGGCGGTCGCCCAACATCAGCAGGCCCGACCATTTCGAGACATGAGCAGGAATGATCTCGAGGTAGAAGGATCCGTCCCAGGGCGTGGGCACGATATGGCTCGAGAAGCGATGACCGTGCGTTTTCGAGAGCCGAGCCGTCATGCTCTCGAGCGGTCCGAGCTCTCCGAATGTACCGATCACGAGCACGTCATCGCGTGACGCGTGGACGCCGACATCGCAGCGCTCCCAGTGATTGGCATTGGTCGCGAGGTAGCGCTCGATCGCTTCGTTGCCGGGCGTTACGTCATCGACCACGAAGTCGGCGCCACCTGCCGCGTGGGAATCGCGCTGCCCGACGAGTGTGAGCCCGGCTTCGCGCAGCGCGTCGGCGAGGAGTCGGAAATCCTGTGGTGCAAAGGCCTGCGCGTGCAGGGTCGTGTGGTCATGCGCCTTGACGAGCGCACCGCCCAGGCAGATGGCGGGTACGCCGAGGCCGAGGGCCTCGATGACGCGCCGAGTGGTGCGGTAGCGACGGCCCGTCGCGATGACGATTTCGATGCCGCGAGCGTGGGCGCCGTGAACGCCAACATGCGAATGGCCGCCACGGCATCCTCCGGGAGAGGAAAGAGCCTACCTTCAGTCCGGGGCAATTGCATCCACCCCTGTTGAGGAGACTGGTATGAGGATCGCCAACGAATTCAAGAGATTCGCATTGCGCGGCAGCGTCATCGACCTGGCAGTCGGCTTTACCGTCGGTGCGGCGTTCAGCTCGATCGCGCAGTCTCTCGTCGGCGACGTCATCATGCCGCCCCTCGGTCTCGCCATTGGAAGCGTGGACTTCTCGAATCTCTTTCTCGTCCTG
>JAFDDH010000149.1 GCA_019310975.1 Deltaproteobacteria bacterium
GCCGCTGGGCTGCGCGACACCGATCGGCGGGTCACGCCCGGCGAGCTGCTCGCCGATTTCAGCTGGGACCGCGTCGCCGCGGCCGATCGCTTGATGGTTTGGGACGGTGAGCGATTGACCACGCGGGGTGATGCGACGCTGGCCGTCGTCGCGGAACCCTGACCGTCAGCGGGCTTGCGGGTGGCGGGCCTGGTAGCGGGGCCAGTAGCGGGGCTAGTAGCGGGGCTAGTAGCGATAGTGGTCCGGCTTGTAGGGTCCCTCGACGGGAACGCCGATGTAGTCGGCCTGCTCCTGCGTCAGTGTCGTCAGCTTCACGCCGAGCTGCTCGAGGTGCAGCCGCCGTTGTTGTCGTAGCTCTGGGCGTTCTCGTGCAGCTCGAGCTGCGCGAGTACCTGGTTGGTGAACGAGGCACTCATCACGAAGGAGGGATGTCCCGTCGCGCAGCCCAGGTTCAGCAGGCGGCCCTCGGCGAGCACCATCACGCTGTGGCCGTCGGGGAAGATCCACTCATCGTATTGGGGCTTGATGTTGCGGCACTCGATGCCCGGGATCTTCTTCAGGCCGGCCATGTCGATCTCGTTGTCGAAGTGCCCGATGTTGCCGACGATGGCCTTGTCCTTCATGCGCGCCATCTGGTCGGCGGTGATGATGTCGAAGTTTCCGGTCGTGGTGACGAAGAAGTCCGCCGTCTCGACTACGTCCTCGAGGGGCTTGACCTCGTAGCCCTCCATGGCTGCCTGCAGGGCGCAGATCGGGTCGATCTCCGTGACGATGACCCGACAGCCCTGGCCGCGCAGGCTC
The DNA here is from genome assembly GCA_019310975.1 of Deltaproteobacteria bacterium. Classification (GTDB taxonomy): domain Bacteria; phylum Myxococcota_A; class UBA9160; order UBA9160; family UBA4427; genus JAFDDH01. Next base: position 802 of record JAFDDH010000149.1, read on the forward strand.
TGGGCAGAGCCCTTGCCGACCTCGCCGTAGCCGCAGATCACGGCGACCTTGCCACCCAGCATCACGTCGGTGGCCCGCATCAAGCCGTCCGGCAGGCTGTGACGGCAGCCGTAGACGTTGTCGAACTTGCTCTTGGTCACCGAGTCGTTGACGTTGATGGCGGGGAAGAGCAGCTCACCCTTCTCGGCCATCTGGTACAGGCGGTGCACACCGGTCGTCGTCTCCTCCGACACGCCGCGCAGCCCGTTGGCGATCTTCGTCCACGTGCCGGGCCTGGCGTCGATCGATCGGCGCAGCAGCTCCAGGATGACGCCCCACTCCTCGGAATCGATCTCGGGGTTCCACTCGGGCACCTTGCCGGCCTTCTCGAACTCGATGCCCTTGTGGACGAGCAACGTGGCGTCGCCGCCGTCATCGACGATCAGCTCGGGGCCACGGCCGTCGGGCCATGTCAGCGCGGTCTCGGTGCAGTCCCAATACTCTTCGAGGGTCTCACCCTTCCAGGCGTAGACCGGGATGCCCTTCGGTGCGTCGATGCGGCCCTTCGGTCCCACCGCGACGGCCGCGGCAGCGTGGTCCTGGGTCGAGAAGATGTTGCAGGAAACCCAGCGCACATCGGCCCCGAGATCCACCAGCGTCTCGATCAACACCGCGGTCTGGATCGTCATGTGCAGGCTGCCCATGATCCTGGCGCCAGCCAGCGGTCGCTTGCCCGCGTAGCGCTCGCGCAGCGCCATCAGGCCCGGCATCTCGTGCTCGGCGAGCCGGATTTCGTTGCGGCCGAACTCGGCCTCGTTGATGTCTGCGACCTTGAAGGGCAGGCTGGCCATTTCCGTCATCGGGTCATCCTCGGGGGTCGAACAGGGAGTGAAAAGGGCTCTGAAAGTGTCGGATGGATGTGCGGTCGAACTCGGGGAGGCGATCGCTCCGCGATTCATCCGTTCATGCGGATACAGTGTTCCAATGATTCCCGATGGTGTCAACCGCGGCTGGCCAAAGCCCCTGCCCCGATCCGGGCGCCTATCCGGCCAGCCCGGCCACCAGCAGCGTGGCCGCTACGGCAATCGCCAACACGATCGCGAGGATGGAGACGTTTCTGCCGATCACATGCAGGCCGTCGGCGATCTCCTCCTGGTTGGCCTCGAGCAGGGCCAGCCGCTCGCGCACCTCGGTGATGGTCATCTGCTCCTCGAGCTCCCAGAGCCGCGTGATGTTCTCCTCGAAGCGGTCGAGATGAATCTCGGTTGCAGACTGGTTCGCGGCGAGCTGCTTCTCGAGTGCACCGATGCGCGCCAGGATCGGCTCCAGGGACTGGCTTCGGCCGGTCGCGGCCTGGGTGGCCTGCGCGATCGGGCGGGGCAATACGATGCGCTTCCAGAACGGCACCTTCTCGCGCCGGCCCGCTTCAGCGGGCGGCGAGGACACCGTCACCAGGGCGGCTTGCGGCTGATCGAGGTCGCCGGACTGCGCCGATAGCTCGGGCGGCAGGCTCTCCACCAACTCGGGCTCGGCGACGGGCGGCGAAGCGGGATCGCCGGCCCCCGGCTCGGCGGCGGCCGGCACGATCTGCTCGGCATCGACCGGCTGGGGGGCCGGGGTGGCCTCGGCCCGGCGCGTTGCGTCGGTGGCCGGCTGCGCGCTCGCCCCGGTCTCGTCGACGGGCTGATCCGCCTCGGCTGGCTCTGCGGGCGGCGTTTCGGCCCGCGCGTAGCGGGAGAGCGGCGGCGGCGGGCGCTGCGAGCGCGCGCTCTGATCGCTCGTGCTGTCGTGGATCCGAGGCTGCTCGGCCACCATCCCCTCCAGAACCGGTCCGGCGAGCCTAGCCTTCTTGGCTGCGCAATTCCCGCCGCCGCGGGCGCCCCGGACCCTCCGGGCGGGTTGCGACGCACGGATTCGCCTCCCGGAAAGCGCCCCCTAGGCGTCCGGCACCACGCGCGCCATCTCGTCCGACTCGAACTCGTAGGCGCGACCGCAGAAGTGGCATTGGACCTCCTGCACGTGATCGGTCTCGATCATCTGGTTCAGTTCATCGCGGCCGAGCAGCTGCAGGGTGCGCAGCGCGCGCTCGCGCGTACACGGACAGTGGAAGATCGGCAGGGAGGCGTGGCGGTCCCGCGAGCCGACTCCGTCGAGCAGCTGATCGAGGACCTCGTCGGCGCTGACTCCGGTCAGCACGAGGTCGGAGAGCGGTGGCAGCGAGCGCACGTTCGCCTCCACCCGCGCCACCTCGTCCTCCTCCGCATCCGGCATGACCTGGACGAGAAAGCCGCCCGCGGCCACTGCGCTCTCGTCGTCGGTCATCGCGACGCCGAGCCCGATGGCCGACGGAGTCTGCTCGCTCTCGGTCAGATAGAGGGCGAGATCGCGCGCCACTTCGCCGCTCACCAGCGGGACCGTGCCCGTGTAGGGCTCGCGCCAGCTCGGGCGATGGCGCACCACGGTCAGCGTGCCGAGCCCGATGGCTCGCCCCACGTCGGGGTGGCCACTCTGCAGCCGCAGGTCGACCGCCGGCTCCGAGACCGTGCCGCGCACCCGCCCAACGGCATCCGAGATTGCGAGCACGCTGCCGAGCGGGCCGTCGCCGCGCAGTTGGACCTGAACGGTCTCGCTCTGGCCCGACGGATCGGTCTTGCCCGATCCCACCGCGACCAGCACGGCACCCATCAGCGCCCGGCCCAGCGCATTCGCCGCCGTGGGCGCCATCTGGCGCAGCGACATGGCGTGGGCGACCAGCTCACTGCCGATGATCGCCCGGGCCGCGATGCCGCCGCGCCCCGAAACGGTGCGGACGAGCTCCGCGGGTCGTGGCGCGCTCGGATCGGGGGCGGAGCCGGGGGGAGGGGGCACGGTCGGACGAGTATAGCGGGCGCTCGCTGTGACCGGTTTCGTCATACCCCGAGCCAATGCTCAGTCGGGGTGCGGCGAGTCCATTGCCAGCGCTTCCGCTTGTGTTTTCCTTCCTGGTTCGGGGGAACCGTGGCGGCCAAGCTTCTCTTCGTCGGCGACATTCATCTCGGGCGTAGGCCCAGGCGCCTGCCCGTCGGGCTCGAGGACCTGACGGGTGTTGGGATCGGCGAGCTCACGCCCGCCGCCGCCTGGCGCAGCAGCGTCCGGCTTGCGGTGGAGCTCGAAGTGGACGCCGTGGTGCTGGCCGGTGACGTCGTGGATGACGTCGAGAATCGCTTCGAGGCGGCCTCCCAGCTCCAGCGCGGGGTCGAGGAGCTGTCGCGTGCCGGAATCGGTGTCTTCGCGGTGGCGGGCAATCACGACGTCGAGGCGCTTCCCCGGGTGGCGGATCAGCTGCCCGAGTTCCATCTATTGGGCCGGCGGGGCGATTGGGAATCGGTGCGCATCGAGGGGCGCTCGGGCACGCCGGTGGATCTGTGGGGATGGTCGTTTCCGCGCGAGCGCGTCGAGACGAGTCCGCTCGAGCGGATGCCCCTCGAGCGCGAGCCGAGTGTCGCCTGCCTGGGGGTTCTTCACTGCGACCTCGATGCGGGCCGCAGCCCCTATGCGCCGGTGGCGCGCAGGGATCTCGAGGCCGCCCAGGCCGATGCCTGGCTGCTCGGCCACATCCACAAGCCACACGCGCTGGCAGGCGCGCGCCCGATCGGATACCTCGGCTCATTGGTGGGTCTCGACCCGGGCGAGCCCGGCCCGCACGGCCCCTGGCTGGTCGAGGTCGATGGGCCGGGCCGTGTGAGCGCAACGCAGGTGCCTCTCTCGCCGATCCGCTGGGAGTCGCTTGCGGTCGAGCTCGGCGAGCAGGGAGCCGCAGACGAGCATGACATCGGTGACGCTTGGGTGGCCGCGATCATTCGTGCCATGCGGGACCTCCACGAGCGCACCGCGTCGGAGCGGGAGCGGCCCGGGCTCCGTGTCGTGGGCTGTCGCGTTCGCGTCTCCGGCCGGGGGCGCCACCATGCGCACGTGCACCGGCTGCTACTCGACGAGTCGGCGTGGCCACAGCGCGACCTCGACGGCGTCCACTACTTCGTCGAGAAGGTGGTCGAGCAGGCTGTGCCCGATCTCGACCTGGCCCGGCTCGCGCAAGGTGCCGATCCGCCGGGCCTGCTGGCGCAGCGCCTATTGGAGCTCCAAGCGGATGGCGAGCCCGCGCGCGCCCTGTGCGCGCGGGTCGCCCAGCATCTCGAGTCCGCGCTGGCGCGGCCGCGTTGGCAGCAGCTGCGCGAGCCGATGCCCAGTGAACACGAGATCAGCGAGCGGATCGCGCGTGTCGCAACACGGCTCCTCGACGAGCTGCTCGAGCAGCCCGCAGCGGCCGGGCCGAGCGAGGGCGCAGAGCGAGAGCCGAGAGCCGGACAGTCGTTGACCGATCAAGGGAGCGCATGAGGCTTCGCCGCATCGACGCCAGACGGCTGCCGGGCGGGGACGCGAGCTTCCAGCTCGAGGACCTGGCGCCCGGGCTGAACATCATCGTCGGGCCGAATGGCTCGGGGAAGAGCTCGCTTGGCCAGGCCATCCAGGCGACGCTCTTCGCCGGCGTGGAGGCGCCGCCCGACACCGAGCTCGTCACGTATTGGGAGGCTGCCGAAGGCACTCTGCGAGCCGAGCTGTGCGGCGGTGTGCGTTGGCAGCGGGACGGAGTCGACACGGATGCGCCCAGTGTGCCGTCGGGGCATCTGGCATCGGTCTACCGCCTGGGGCTGCGCGATCTGCTGGCCCCCGACCACAGGGACGACGAGGCGCTCGCCAACCAGATCAGGATCCAGATCGCGGGCGGCTTCGATCTCGCCGGCGTGCGCCGCAAGGTACCCGGAACCCGCCACTTCGAGAAGCAGGATCGGGCCCTCCAGGAGGCAAGAAGGTCCCTGCTCGAGCTGCGCGGGGAGCGCCGTCGTCTGGCCGACGAGGAGCGGGAGCTCGATCGGCTCGAGCAATCGCTCTCGGCTGCGCGTGCCGCGCGCCAGCACGCAGCGGCACTGGGTCGCGCGCTGGAGCTCGCCGCGTTGCGCGACGCCCTCGCTCTACTGGGTGCAGAGGTCGCGGCACTCGGTGTCCCGGTGGTGGTGCTCGAGCGCATGATGGGCCGCGAGCTGGACGAGCTCGATCGCATCGACGAGGAGCTCGCCGGCTGCGCGCAGGATCTGCGCGAGGCCCGCTCGCGACTTCACCGGGCCGAGCAGGAGCGCGAAGCGGCCGATCTGCCGGAGGGTCCGCTTCGCGTCGAGGCGCTTGTGGTCCTGCGTGAGCAAGCCGAGCGGCTGCGCCGCTCCGACGATGCGTGCCGGCGCCTGGGCGAAGAGCTCGCGGGCGCACGCGGCCAGCGAGAGGGCGCTCTGCGGGCGCTTGCGGGTGACGTCGAAGCGCACGCCGCCGGCTCGCTCGATGCCGCGGCACTCGAGGCGGGGGTGGCGGGGGTCGAGCAACGGCTCGAGCTCGGCGAGCGCCGACTGCGCGCCGAGGCGGTGCTCTCACCGAGATCGGCTGACGATGCGGAGGCGCTCTCGGCCGAACTCGCCAGGCTGCGCCGCGGCGCCGATCTGCTGCGCGAGTGGTTGGCCAGCCCGCAGGCGAGCGCGCCAGTCGGCGTTGCGGTCGGAGTGATCCTGACGCTGGTGGGCCTGCTGGCCGGCGTGGCGGGCTACTGGCTGCATCCCGGCTGGTACGTGGCCAGTGGGCTTGCGCTCGGTGCTGTGTGGACAGCGCTCCTGACGGGTCGCGCGGGCTCCGCGGATCGGCTGCGCCGCGCCGACGTGCAGGCGAGCTGGCATGAGCTGGGTCTGGGTGAGGGGGAGACCTTCGAGCGAGCCGTGATATCGGCTCGGCTGGCCCGCCTGGATGCGGATCTGGCTGGCTGCGAGCGACGCCAACGCGACGATATCGAGGCCGCTCGGCTGCGGCGCGAGCTGGCGGAGCTCGACCGGCGCGATGCGCGGCTGCGCGAGCAGTCCGACCCGCTGCGGGCGCGTCTTTTCATCGATCCACAGCTCGGCGCCGCCAGTGTCTCGGATCTGCTCGCCCGAATTCGCGATTGGCGTGAAGCCGGGGCGGCCGAGGCCGAAGCGGTGGGCCGGCACGGCGAAGCGCAATCACTGCGGGAGTCCGTGGTCTCGCGCATCGCGGAGATGACGGGACGCGACTTCGGTGTCGGCGCCGACGGGCCGATCGTGCTGGCCGCAGCCAAGCGGCTCGACGATCGCTGCCAGGCCTGGCAGATCGCCGACGATCGCATGCGCGACCTTCGCGCGAGCACCGAGAAAGTCGATCAGCGCGCGCAGCGCGTGCGCGAGCAGAGGGCCGAGCTGCTCGCCCGCTGTGCGCTCGAGTCCGTGGACGACGGCCCGCGCCAGCGCAGAGATCTCGAAGCACGTCTCGTCCTGCAAGCGCGCCACGTCGAGCTCGTCGCCGAGCGACGCACGTGCGCGGCCCGCATCAAGGAGCTGAGCGACTCGCTCGCCCTGCACCCCGATCTGCTGAAGCTCTCCGCCGACGAGGCCCAGGCGCGCCGCGACAGATCGACGAGCTGCGCCGAGGGCGCCGAGGAGATCGCCGGCCGGATTGGCGATATTCGAGGGCGCATCCGCGTGGCCTGCGACGGCGACGAGCACGAGAATCGCGCAGCCCGCGTCGAAGTGGCCCACGAGGCCCTGCTCGAGCGGCGCGATGAGCTCGTCGATGCGCTGGTGGCCCAGCTCATCCTCGAGGAGATCGAGCGTGAGCACGAGCGACAGGCACGCCCCGAAGTCGTGCAGCGCGCCCGGGATTCGTTCGCCCGCTTCACGCATCAGCGCTATGGCCTGGTGGTCGAGCACGGCGAGGCCGGCAGCCAATTCCGCGCGCTGGAGTCGGCGACGCAGCGCGGGCTGGCGCTCTCCGAGCTCTCCGATGGCACGCGCATGCAACTGCTGCTGGCGGCGCGGCTCGCCTTCGCGACGGGGGCTGAGCACGGCGCACCCCTGCCGCTCTTCCTCGACGAGGCGCTCACGGCCAGTGATCCCGAGCGCTTTCGGGCCGTGGCCGAGGTACTGCTGGATCTCGCCGCGTCCGGGCGACAGATCTTCTACCTCACGTGCAACCCAGCGGACGTACGGATCCTGGCCGACGTCTGCCGCGACGTGGGCGCGCCGGAACCGCGAATCATCGACCTCGGGCGCGAGCGGGGAGGCGCTGCGTCACTGCAGGACCCCGAACATCTTCGCATCCCCGAAACCCCGTCGGTACCCACTCCGGACGGGCTGGGCGCGGCCGCCTACGCTCGAGAGCTGGGCGTGCCACGCCCCGATCCCTTCGCACCCGTCGAGAGCCTTCATCTCTTTCACGTTCTGCGCGACGAGCTGCCGCTCTTGCACCGCCTGCTCCACGAGGCGCGCGTCGAGCGTGCGGGGCAGTGGCGGATGCTATGCGAGGGGCCCGTGCCCGAGCAGATCCTCGGTCCGGAAGAGATCCGGCGGGTCGAGGAAGGCGTGCGGGTGGCGGAGTGCTTGTTGGCCGCGTGGCGAATCGGACGCGGCCGTCCGGTAGACCGCACTGTGCTGGAGGCGAGCGATGCCATCAGCGACACGTTCATCGAGGCCATTTCGGCGCTTGCCGACGAGCTCGGTGGACACGGCGATGCACTGATGGCCGCACTCGAGGGAGATCGGCGTCCGAAGCGCTTCCGCAACGAGAAGTGCGAGGAGCTGCGTGTCCATCTGATCGAGGCCGGCTGCCTGGACGAGAGTGATCCGCTGGATGTCGATGGCCTGAGGGCGCGCACGACGCGCGACTTCTATCGGCGAGCCGGGCGAGAGGGCGCTCTGGAGCTCGCGACCGTGCATCGCATCTTCGACGCGTTGCTCGTGGCGATCGGCGAGCCCCCGCTGCGGCAGCAGTTGGCCCGCGACACATCGCCCGCCCCCGACAAGGAGAGGGAATGAGCGCCGAGTACAAAGTCTGCCCTGAATGCCGCGAGGAGTTCACACTCGTGGCGACCGAGTGCTCCGCGTGCGGCGTCGTGCTCGTCTATCCCGGAGACCTCGAGCCGGAGCCCGCGCCCGAAGAGTTCCCCGAAATCGAAGCGCTGGAATGCGTTCGCGTGGGTCCGCTGCCCTGGACACGTGCGCTCTCCGACGCGCTCACCCAGGCCGGCATCGGGCACCGCGTCGAGCGAGATACACGCACTCAGGCCGAGGGCGGGGTGGGGCCCGAGCGTTTCGGGGGGCAGGAAGTCTTCGGGACATGGGTGCGCCCCAACGAGCGATCAGAGGCGAGCGAAATCGATGCGGCACTCTTCGCGCACTTCGAGCCCGACAACCAGGCCGCCGCCGGCGACGACGAAACCTGCCCGGCCTGCGGCGATCCGCTGGCCGCGGACGTGGTGGAGTGCCCGGGCTGCGGTATTCGCTTTGATTGAGCGCCGCGCTCGCGATCAGTCGAGAAGCGCCGATAGGGTGCGCGCAGCCGAGCGGCCTGCGCAGTCTCCCGTCCGCTCCCAGCGCTGGAACGTGAACGCCTGCGCGTGATGCTCATCGGCCGCGTGTTCTTGTTCCTCCTCGAGCTTCCAACCCGCGCCAGGGGCGGCGGCGGGATCGGGGAAGGTCACGTCCCCTTCGACCTCGGCGTGCACGCGAGTCAGATAGAGACCGTTCGCCAGCGGTAGGGCGAGGGCGTAGAGGCTTCCTCCACCCACGACGAAAGTTTCGCTCTCGCCGCGGGCTCGAGCCAGATCGAGGGCCGCCTCCAGGCTGTCGGCGACGAACGCCTGCGCGACCGAGTAGTCGGGATTGCGAGAGACTACGATCGTGGTTCGTCCGGGCAGGAGCCGTCCGATCGACTCGTGCGTGCCGCGTCCCATCACGACCGTATGGCCGCTGGTGAGGCGCTTGAACAGGCGCTGGTCGTCCGGCAACCGCCACGGGATCCCGCCCCCGGCCCCGATCACACCGTTCTCGGCCGCAGCCACGACGATGGAAACGCGCAAGGTCCTATACCGCGATGGGGGCCCCGATCCTCGCGTGCGGATCGTAGCCCTCGAGGTGGAAGTCCTCGTAGCGGAAGTCGAAGAGGCATTTCACCGACGGGTCCAGGCGCAGTGTCGGCCGCGCGCGCGGCTCGCGGGCGAGTTGGGTCCGGACCTGCTCGACGTGGTTCGTATAAATGTGCACATCGCCCAGCGAGAGGATGAGCTCGCCCGGCTGCAGTCCCGTGACCTGCGCGACCATCAGGGTGAGCAGCGCGTAGGAGGCGATATTGAAGGGCACGCCGAGGAAGAGGTCCGCGCTGCGCTGGTACATGCTGCAGGAGAGTCGCCCCTGGCTGACGTTGAACTGGTAGAGCAGATGGCAGGGTGGAAGCTTCATGTGCGGGATATCGGCGACATTCCAGGCGCTCACGATGAGGCGCCGCGACTCTGGGTTCACCCGAATCTGCTCGATGACGTCGGCGAGTTGATCGACGACGTCCTGCTCGCCGCCCGGCGTCGGCCAACGCCGCCACTGGGCGCCATAGATGGGGCCCAGTTCACCCTTCTCGTCGGCCCACTCGTCCCAGATCGAAAC
>JAFDDH010000375.1 GCA_019310975.1 Deltaproteobacteria bacterium
CGCGGCTTGAACTGCGGGTTCATCAGGTTTCGCAGCTCGGTATGACCCGGCGGATCCATCTGGATCAGCTGCTCTTTGGCCAGGGCACGTTCACGGGGATGGAGTTCGTTGAGCGCAGAACTCCCGGCTGCGGAAGAGAAGATGTCGGGGTTCTTCGATACGAAAACGACATCGTCGTAGCGCGTCAGTGCCCAGTAGCCGGGGCCTGGCAGGAAGACCGGAAGCTTGCACTCCTCTTGCCATTGCACAGGGGCTTGCTCTCTCAGGACTCGGAAATAGTCGTGGGGCACCCCATCGAGGAAGGTCTTGGGATCCGACAGATCGATGTCGCCAGGACGAAGGTCGGAAACGGGCTCGACCCCCGGTGACACAGGCAGGTTCTGGAGGTTCGAGTGATCGACTGCCGTCATTCCTGGGCTCCTCGGTGTGCGGCTTCGTCCAACAGTGCAACGACTGGCCTCGCGAGCGAAGGCCTGGGATCCAGGCAACGATCAATGATCGGAGTCGATCCAGGCGACTGACTGCTTCAGCTCGTCGGGAGCCGTCCTCTCCCAGTAGCGCGCCGCGGCAGCCAGCGACTTCTCCATGACCGATCGTGCCTCCTCTGGCTCTCCGCTCTCGATCCTCTGAATGAAACTCTCATAGCTGCGCAGCGCCGACCGCCTGTGCCTCTCGTCCCAATCCGCGCCAGCGCCCTCTGACATTTGGTGCAGCGCATCGACCAGGATCGCGAGAACCCGATTGCCTGATGCGCTGGCCACGAGGGTCATGAAGCGACGAGCTTCCTCGCGGAAAACCTCCGAGTCGCGAAGGCACGCGTGCATTCGGGCAATACTCTCCTGCAGAAGCCCGATGTCCTCGCGGCTCGCATGCTCCGCGGCCTCGAAAGCGAGCTGAGGGTAGATGGAACGGCGCGCATCGATGACCGAACTGAACGAGGCACCAGTGAATTGAAGATGGAGTGAAAGTACGCTCGCAAGATGACCGGCCCCCGGAACACTCACGACCGGACCGCCGCCGGGGCCGGCCTTGATTCGGAGCGCACCTTGAAGCTCCAGGAAGCGGAGCGCCTCACGAATGGTGGCCCGCGAAACTCTGTACTTCTCCACCATCCGGTGTTCCGAGAAAAGCTGCTTGCCGGGGCTCAGGCTTCGGCGTCGAATCTCACTCACGAGCTTGCGGGCGACGCGAACGGCGGCGCGTTCCTGTTTCCGCTCGGTCCCCATACACCCGTTCCTCCACGTCTCCGCTTCGATCGGTTGACCGTCGAATAACTAGTATCCTAGTATTGCCCTCCCATGACCTTCCTGCAACGGCTCGGGGAATTCCATGTCCATCGCACTGAGTGAAGAGCATCAGGAACTCGCCCGCGTGGCCCGTGCCTTTCTGGATGCCCATGACGCACGGGCTGCATCGCGTGCTCTATTGGAAGAACCAACCGAGCGGCTGCCTCACTTCTGGAAGGAGATGGCCGAACTCGGATGGATGGGACTCCACGTCGACGAGTCCTCGGGCGGCCAGGGCTTTGGACTCGCCGAGCTTTCGATCGTCGTCGAAGAGCTGGGCTTCGCGGTGGCGCCCGGTCCCTTCCTACCGACAACGCTCGCCGCAGCCCTGCTCGTCGATCGCGGGAGCGATGCCACGCGCGGCGCCTTCCTGCCTCTGCTGGCCGATGGCTCGCTGGTCGCAGCAGTGGGTCTCGAAGGAGATCTCGAATGGAGCGCAGAAGGCAAGCTTCATGGATCGGCCGGATTGGTACTCGGCGCCGAACTCGCACAACTTCTACTCGTCTGCGTAGGCGAAGACGTCGCACTACTCGAGGCCGACCAACCCGGTTTGACCGTCGAGCCACAGAAGAACATTGATCCCAGCCGTCGGGTCTGTGCGGTCCGCTGCGACGCCGCCCTGGTCTCCGACTCGAATCTTATGCGCGGAGCGCGCAGAACCCTCGAGCGATTGGCGTGGACGCTCTCCGCCGCTGAGGCTGCGGGCGGCGCCCGGGCATGCACCGAGATGGCCGCTGAGTACGCGAAAGAGCGACGACAATTCGGCCGGCCCATCGGCACCTTCGGCCCAGTCAAGCACCACTGCGCCAACATGCTCGTGGCCACCGAACAGGCCACCGCTGGCGCATGGGGAGCGGCCCGCGCCGACCTCGATGACGAGCAAGCCGAACTCGCGGCGGCCAGCGCCTGCTGTCTCGCCCTGCCCGCCTTCACGTTCTGCGCGAAGCTGAACATCCAGGTGCACGGCGGCATCGGCTACACCTGGGAGCACGACGCCCACCTCTACCTGCGCCGCGCGATCGCCCTCGAAGCCCTGATGGGCCCGGTCGATCGAGCGCGCGAAGACGTCGTCCGCCTGATGGGGCGCGGCATTCGCACCAAGACCACGATCGAGCTGCCCCCGGAAGCCGAAGCCTTCCGCTCGGACGTTCGAAGCTTCGTCGAGGTGTACCGGGCACTCCCGGAGCAAGACAAGCGAAAGGCGATCTCCGACAGCGGCTACCTCGTTCCGCACTGGCCAAAGCCTTGGGGTCGCAACGCCGGACCGATCGAGCAGCTCGTGATCGAGCAGGAGTTCGCGGGCGTGCGACGTCCGGACCTTTCGATCAGCGGCTGGAACACGCTGACCATCGCTCAGAACGGAAACCCCGAGCAGGTGGCGCGCTTTGTGCGACCGAGCCTCGAAGGCGAAATTGAATTTTGCCAGCTCTTTAGCGAACCCGGCGCGGGGTCGGACGCGGCGGCAGTCCAGACGCGCGGCGTGAAGGTCGACGGAGGTTGGCGCGTCACGGGTCAAAAAGTCTGGACGAGTGGCGCCCAGTTCTGCAACCGCGGCTTCGCGACGGTACGCACCAACGCCGACGCCGCCAAGCACGCGGGCATCAGCATGATGGTGATCGACATGCACGCCGAAGGGGTGGAGGTGCGACCCCTACGCCAGATTACCGGACATTCGCACTTCAACGAAGTGTTCTTCGATCAGGTCTTCGTGCCCGATGAGGACGTGGTCGGGGCAGTAGACCAGGGCTGGGCCGTAGCTCGAAGCACGCTCGGCAACGAGCGGGTGTCGATCGGCGGAGGATCGGAAGGCGGCATGCCCGGCGGTCCAGACCTCATCGCGCTGCTCGAGAAGTTTGCGCCCTCCGATCCGGGCGTCACCCGAGAAGTGGGCGCCGCACTCGCGGAGACAGAGTCGATCGCGCTGATGAATCTCCGCGGCGTGATTCGAGCGGTGGAAGGCTCTGAACCGGGTGCAGAGGCGAATGTGACGAAGCTGCTCGGCTCCGAAGTTGCCCAAAGCAAAGGCGCACTCGCGGCGCGGATCGCTGGACCTCATGCGGCAGTCAG
>JAFDDH010000376.1 GCA_019310975.1 Deltaproteobacteria bacterium
GATTCTCTGGGTGTGGCAGATCGCCACTGGAACTGGAGCTGCCGGGTCCATCTGGAGCGGCGGATGGCCCATGCCTGGCCCGCAGCGTGCCGCTCGTCGCTACTCAGGTCGCCGACCACGGTGCCTCTGTTGCCGGGCCATTGCCGGGCCGAAACTCGCGACTATAAACAGACCGAGCAGATGTGAAGGAGTATTCATTGCCTCGACGAGACCGTTTGATCCGAGAACGCCGACACGACCCCTACCAGTCGCGGGGTAAGCCGCGCGAGCCGAGTACATGCCCGAGCTGCCAGGCCATCTTCCACGAAGGCCGCTGGCAGTGGGCTCGTTCCGCCGAGGACGCGCATGCGCTGACCTGCCCGGCGTGCCAGCGCACTGCGGACCAGATGCCCGCGGGGATTCTGACGCTCTCGGGTGACTTCCATCTCGATCACCGCAAGGAGATTCTCGGCCTGATTCGCCACGCGGAGGAGCGCGAGGCCAAGCAGCATCCGCTGAAGCGGATCATGCAGATCAGCGAGTCCGGCGGGGAGATGCAGGTAACGACCTGCGAAGCGAGCCTCGCCCGTTCGCTCGGCGACGCAATCCACCACGCCTATCAGGGCGAGCTCGATTACCACTACCCCGACGGCGGCGGAGTTCTGCGCGTGCACTGGAAGCGCTGAGATCCTCCTCTGGCTCTCGGCTTCACTCGTGCTTGCAGAGCGCGAGGACGCGGGGGCCGACGAGTCGCTCGAAGTCGCTGTAGGCCATGCGAACGGCGCTGCTGTGTGTTCCAGCGTTGAACGTGATCATGTCGTCGGCGGCCAGTGAGGTGCTCACGTAGACGGGCAGGCCATAGAGATTTCCGAACGGCGGTGCGGCGCCCACCTCGCAGTCGGGACAGAACTCGTGAAACTCGTCCTCGCGGGCGAGGCATACCTCAGTGGCACCCAAGGCATCACGCAGCTTGCTGAGTGCCACGTCGCGGTCCGCGGGCACCACCACCAGCGCATCCTCACCATCGATCAGGACGAACACGGTCTTCGCGAACTCCGACTGCGGCGTCCCGGTATCGCGGGCGGTCACCTTGGCACGGTAGTCGTTCTTGTGGGGGATCACGTCGTACTCGACACCGTGCTCGTCGAGGAACTCCTCTAATCTCGGAACGATTCCTGACATTTCACTCCCTCCTCGCCGTCGTCACGCACGGCCTCCACACGCAATCATGCGCACGACGCCGAGATGGCAAGGCCCGGGTGGCTCGTTGCAGGCTCCAGGACGGAATCGATCTGGTGTCGACCAGGCCAAGAACCTGGATCGGGCCCGGAGGGACCACGGAAACGCGCATCACCCTTTCACGTTGCCGACGGGCGAGAGGTAGGCGACGCGCCGAGAGATTCCTGCCTCCTCGGCGGCCGCCGTTACGGCGTGGACATCCTTGTACGCGAAGGCCGCCTCCTCGGCCAGATCGCGCAGCGAGGCGGTGCGGACGATGATTCCGGCCCGCTTCATCCTGTCCCGCAGATCCCCGCCGCGTATGCGTTTGCGAGCCTTGCGTCGACTCATCACACGTCCACTGCCGTGGGCGGTGCTGTAGAAGCTCGCGGCGCCGGTCTCGATACCGGCCAGCAGGTACGAGCCCGTCTCCATACTTCCGCCGATGATTACCGGCTGCCCGGTCTGGCGATACACCTCGGGAAGCTCGGGATGGCCGGGTGGGAAGGCGCGCGTCGCGCCCTTGCGGTGGACGAGCACGTGCCGTGGCGTGCCGCCCACCACGTGATCTTCGAACTTGGCGGTGTTGTGCGAGACGTCGTATACGGTCCGGACGCCGAGCTCCTCGCTACTGCGCCCGAAGATGCCGGTCAGGGCCTCGACGATGCGGTGGCCGATCACCTGTCGGTTCGCAAATGACATGTTGGCTGCGCAGCACATGGCGGCGTAGTAACGCTGCCCCTCGTCGGATGCGATCGGCGCGCAGGCGAGCTCGCGGTCCAGGATGGGGATCCCGAATTTGCTGGGCATGTGCTTGAGAAAGAGCTCGAGGTAGTCGGTGGCCACCTGATGGCCGAAGCCGCGACTTCCACAGTGGAACATCACGACGACCTGCTCCGGGCCGGTCAGCCCGAATGCCCCCGCGAGTGCTTCGTCGCACAGGCCGCCCGCACGCAGCACCTGGACCTCCAGGTAGTGATTGCCCGAGCCGAGGGTGCCGATTTGTCTGCGGCCGCGCTCGACGGCGTGATCGGTCACGCAGTCGGGATCCGCCTCCTCCATGCAGCCCCCGGCCTCGCAGTGGGCGAGATCCGTCTCCGAGCCGTAGCCCCGATCCACGGCCCAGCGTGCACCCTGTCGGAGCAGCGTGCGAAACTCTTCGTGGCTACAGCGCACGAATCCCTCGGAGCCAACACCCGCCGGCACGCTCGCAGCCAGCTGGTCGACGAGATCCTCGAGCACCGGCCGGACCTGCCGCCAGCTGAGGTCGGTGCGGACCAGTCGCATCCCGCAGTTGACGTCGAAGCCGATCCCGCCGGGCGAGATCACGCCGGTCTCGGCATCCATGGCAGCGACACAGCCGATGGGAAATCCGTATCCCCAGTGCGCGTCGGGCATGCAGCAGACCGAGTCGACCACGCCCGGCAGCGTGGCGACGTTCGTGGCCTGCTCGAAGACCTTCGCGTCCATCCCTTCCAGTAGCTCACGGCTGGCGAAGAAACGGACGGGGACACGCATGTCTGCGCGATGGCTCGTCGGGAGCACCCAGAGCGCCGGTCCGGCTCGCTCGATCTTCGTCGGTAGGCTCATCGCCGCGCCGCCCCGCCTCATATCCGATACAGCATCGTGTCACACGACGCAGCGGGTCGCAAAGGCGACGAGACCCCGGCGGGGTCGGATCGCGAGCGTGGGCGGCTCAGCGGATCAGTAGCACGGGGCCGTCGCAGACGAGCGCCACCTGGTGGCTGATGGTGCCGATGCCACCGGCCGGGTGATCCGGGTCGATCCGATGCGAAGACAGGACGATGAGATCGCAGCCGAGCTCGTCGGCCTGCCGGAGAATCTCTCTCGCCCGGTGGCCATAGCAGATCAGCGGCTCCATCTTGGCTCCTCCGGAGCCCAGCTCGTCGATCCAGGTCCCCATGGCGGCCCGGGCCTTGGCCTCGAGCTCCGAGTAGAAGGCCTCCAGCTCATCGTCGTCGATGCCCTCGAGCGTCTCGATCACGTGGAGGAGGCACACCACGCCCCGATCGGGGTCGGCGAGGTCTAGCGCCATCCGGATGGCGCTCTCACCTCGACTCGACAGGTCCAGGGGAACCAGGATCTTCGAAAAGACGTGCATCTCTACTCCCGATTGATGCTGTAGCAGGGGAGTCGGAAGAATCTCCGCTTTCGAGGCGTTCGGCAAGGATCGGATTGCAGACGGGCGTGGCACGGTGTGCGCGACCGGTCGCCCCGAGGTTCGCGGGTCCCCCGGGCGGCTCCTTTACATATTCGAGATGGGGTACGCGACCTATTATCACGGCCACGTACCGTGTCCTAATTCGCGACCGAATACAGCCGCTGCGCCTCCGAGATCCCCTTGAGGCGCACCTCGCGGCCGGTGCCAAAGCGAAGCTCCCCGCTGCCCTCGGTCAGCTCTTTCAAGTCCGCGGAGACGAGGATCTCCCCGCCCTTCGCCTCGGCGGCGATGCGCGCGGCGAGAATCACCGTGCGGCCGAAGAATTTGTCGCGCTCGCGAAGTGCTTCGCCGGTGTGGATGCCGATGCGCACGCGGATCGGCGTCTCGGCCGCGCCCGAGTTGTGGGCCTCGAAGGCCTTTTGAATCGCAATCGCACAGTCGATCGCCCGCACGGTGCTGCGGAACGCGAGCAGGAAGCCGTCGCCCTGCAGCTCCACCTCGTGGCCCCCGTGGGCGGTGACCTGCTTGCGCACGATGGCATTGTGGGTGCGAATGACTTCGCGCGCGGCGCTGTCGCCCAGGCGCTCGGTCATGACGGTGAACCCCTCCATGTCGCTGAACATCAGCGTTACGGTTCCGTCGGGTGCGCTGTGCGGGGCGAGATCGGGGCGCATGCTCCAGATCGTGGCGGCGATCGCGTCGATCGAGCCCTGCGCCGATCCCGAGTCGATGCCCTGGGCGGCGAGCTTGGTTTCGATGCAGCGGTCGAGCCAGCCCTTCAAGCCCAGCTCCTGGCAGGTCGCCATGGCGGTGTCGAGCAGCTCGAGCGCCCGCACACGGTCGCCGGGCCCGCTGCGAATCAGCAGCATCCGCGCGTAGTCGCCCTGGGCTCGGGGCTGCCAGCCGCGAGCCCCGAAGCTTTCGTTGAGCGCGATCGCCCGCTCGAAGTGGCGCTCAGCGTCGCTGAAGCGCCCGACCACGGTTGCCAGATTGCCGAGCGCCCCGGCCACGGGTCCCACGGTGAATGTCGGGCCCGACCACGCGTAGAGGTCCTGCGTGGGAAGGAGAAGCTCGTAGATCCGCTGCGAGGCGGGCTCGTTCTCCGTCGCGAGGCAGACGTGGGAGAGCAGCCAGCGACGCGAAGTCGGATCGGAGCTGCGGCTCGAGGATGGCTTCGGCTTCATCCAAGCGTCCCGTCTCCGCGTACGCGTTCGCCAGCAGGCCCGACCAGATATAGGCGTTTGGATACGTCTCGATTCCGTCCCGCAGTGTCTCCTCGGTCTCGGCGAGCCGACCCTGCATCCAGCGCATCACGTAGATCTGGGCGCCGTACGTGACCGTGGTCGTCTCGGGATCCCAGCGGAGGCCCACGCTTCGCATCTTCCACGAATCTTCTCGCGCGTCCGCGAGGCGCCCCTCCGTGATCGCCCGCATGCCGCGTGCGCGCATGAAGGTGAACTCGGAGACCGGCTGCCGCAAAAATGTGGTAGAGCGAAGCACGAGCGGAGAACTCCGCGCTGCGGTCGCCGAGCTCGACGGCGAGATTCACGATCTCGCGGGCCGAGGGTAGACGCTCGTCGACTTGACCTGGGCCGAGCAGAAAGCCCCGCACGATATTGACGTCCTCGAGTGCACCGAGACGACCGGCCGAGGGCTCGCCCGAGACGTCGATGGCGACGGCCTCTTCCACGGCGCGCCGAGTCTTGTCGGCATCCCCGGTCCATACGTAGCGCCCGGAGAGCCTGGCCAGCAGACGGGCGCGAAGTCCGGGATAGCCGTCGGAGAGCCCGGCCAGCGCCTCTTCCAAGAGTGCGATCTCCTCGGGGTCCACCGAGCCCGGCGAGACGGTCACCCGAACCCTGCCCAATGCGCCGATTGCGAGGTACTCGGGTGTCTCGAGCTCGCGCGCGATGGGGATCGCCTGCCGGAAGATCGCATCCGATTCGTCGGGGAGACCGGCGCGGTGCAGCGCGTCGCCGCGAGAGAGCAGCAGCTGACATTGGCGCAGCGGATTGGGTGACTCGCTGGCTTCGAGTGCCAGCAGCGCGCGCTCGAAGTGGTTCGCCGCCTCCTCGAAGGCGACCGCCTCGGCGGCGCGCCGGGCCGCGCGTTCCGCGTAGTCGACCGCCTTGTCGACGTCGCCCCCGGTCGCGGCTTCGCAGAAGTGGAAGGCGAGCTCGGCCACGTGCGGGCCCTGGTTTCCCGCATAACGCTCCTCCAGGACCTCGGCGATGCGGCGGTGGAGGCGCAGCCTGCGGGTCGTGCGGATCTCCTCGTAGAGGGTCTCGCGGACCAGCGCGTGCGAGAAGCGGTAGCAGCCGGGCGCCTCCGCGACCTCGG
>JAFDDH010000150.1 GCA_019310975.1 Deltaproteobacteria bacterium
GGGCGACCACTGTCGAGGAGTCGATGCCCCCGGACAGGAACGCGCCAAGCGGCACGTCGGCCACCATCCGATCCTCCACCGCGTCCCCCAGGACTCGCTCGACTTCGTCCGTCAGCTCGCGCCCGTCCGCGCCGAAGGGCTCGCGCGAGGCGCGTGCCGCGACGTCGATCGGATCCCACCAGGCAGAGGGCGTCGCCGCGTCCGACCCGGTGAGCGCGTCCGGGCCGGTCAGGCTGATGCGGTGACCGGGCGCGAGCTTGTGTATGCCGAGATAGATCGAGTAGGGGCAGGGCACGTACTGCAGGCGCAGGAGCAGCGCGACCGCGTCGCGATTCAGCTGCGGATCGAAGTCCGGGTGAGCGCGCAGAGCGGCCAGGTCCGAGCCGAAGACCAGGCCCGAACGGGTGACGCCGATGCCTATCAAGCGCGGAAGAGTCGCCTCCAGACCCCAGAGTGCGACCGCCTCGACGAGCACCTCGGTATCCGAGTGGCCGCGCAGCGCCACGCCGGCATCCGCGAGCTCGCCGGCCAGCTCGCGAAAGTTGTAGATCTCACCGTTGTAGCAGAGCACGAAGCGCCCATCGCGACTCGACATGGGCTGGTGGCCGTGGGGTGATAGATCGAGGATCGAGAGACGCCGATGCCCGAATGCAAGCCCCACGTCGGGCTCGCAGAAGCTCCCGGTGTCGTCGGGGCCACGCGACGCGATCCGTCGCGCCATCGCGGCGACGAGTGCTGAGAGTGCCTCCTCGGTTCCGGGGCGACCCCAGGAACCCGTGATCCCGCACATCGATTTCTCTCCGGATAGACGTCGGCCGCTCCGCGGCGCCGCCATTGTAGCCATGGGCGGGCTGCCTGCTGCAGCCTCCGGCGCGTTATAGTCCTGGCACTCGCATCCGATGACACGGCCTCTTCGAAACATCGCGCTCTACAGCAGCAGCCTTGCGCGGGCGGGGCAGGAGCGTGTGGTCAGCGACCTCGCGCTGGGCTTTCACGAGCGCGGCCACGCCGTGACCGTCGTCTCCTTCCTGGGCGGCGAGCTCGAAGCGGAGCTGCTCGGCGCCGGAATCGATGTTCGGGTGCTGGACCGGGGTGACGTCGAGACCTTCCGCCCGAGCCTGCTGGCGTCGCTGCGGGCCGCCATCCGAATGGCATTCGTCCTGCGCCGCCGGGGCATCGAGGTGCTCGACGTGCACGGTCTGGGGGCGCATCGCGTCGCCGCCTTCGCGTGTCGTCTCGCCGCTACGCCCGTGCGCACCGTCGTATTCCACTCGAACTATCCCGAACTGCGCACCGACAACCCCCGCTTCGTGCGCCGCACCCGTCGCCAGCTTCGATCGTTCAGCCACTTCGTCGCCATCACACAGAGCATCGCGGACCTGGCTCTCGAGACGGGGATCGTTCGCCGAGGAGACATCTCGGTGATTCCGAATGGGGTGCGGATCGTCCCCGCCGCCAAGCCGCAATCGAGGTCGCAGATTCGCCGCGACCTCGGATTTGCGGACGCGGACCGCCTGGCCATCCTGGTTGCGCGCTTCAGGGCGCTCAAGAACCAGCGTGTGGCGGTGGCAGCGATGCGGGCGGTGGTCCTGCGCGAGCCGAGCATTCATCTGCTGCTCGTGGGCGACGGACCCGAGGAGGCGCCCGTCCGCTCGCTCTGTGAGGAGTACGGGCTCGGCGCGAATGTACACTTCCTGGGCCCGCGCGACGACGTGCCCGAGCTGCTCGCGGCCGCGGACCTCTTCGTCCTGCCCTCCGACTACGAGGGCCTCCCGATCAGTCTGCTCGAGGCGATGAGTGCCGGGCTGCCGACGGTGGCTTCGGACGTGCCCGGCATCCGCGATACGGTCTCGGCGGACCCGGGCTGCGCGCGCCTGGTCGCCCCGCGCGATGAAGCGGCCCTGGCCGCGGCCATCCTGGCTGCGTTCGCGGATCCGGGCTGGCTGGAAGACGCCGGGGGCCGGGCCTCGCGGCTCGCGCGCGAGCGATACGCCGCAGAGGGGATGGTCGACCGCTATCTCTCGCTGCACGAGCGGCTCCGCGAGGGGCTGAGGGGCTAAAGGGCTAAGGCGCGTCCGGTAGTCGATTCGATGCGAGACTCTTCTCGATGAAGTTGATCATCTTCTCGGCCAGTACGGAGCGCTGATACGAGTCCACGACCGCATCGTGGCCGCGATCGCCCAGCTCGGAGCAGATCTGGGGATTCGCCATCAGATGCTGCAGCGCATGAATCAGCGCATCCGCGTCCTCGGGCGGAAAAGCCGTTCCGCAGGCGGCCTCGTCGATGACGATCTGCTTGGCCTCGCCGCGCACGCCGAGCAGGATCGGCTTGCGCAGGGCCATCGCCTCGAAGATCTTCGAAGGGATGACCGTCTCGAAGACAGGCGACTCGCGCAGCATGACCAGCGACACGTCACAGGCATTCAGGACCTCGAGGGCCTCGGCGCGTGGCTGGCGGTCGATCAGTGTGACGTTCTCGAGCCGCTCGCGCTCGAGGATCGCAATCAGCTCGTCGCGATCCGCGCCATCCCCCATCACGACAAAGTGCAGACGCGAATCGCCTCGCGTCCTCTGCGCGGCCTCGAGCACGGTGCTGAGACCGTGACACATGCCGAGTGTCCCAATGTAGCCGGCCACGAAGGCGTCTTCCGGCAGAGCGTACTTTTCGCGTGTGGCGGCCTGCGACCTGCGGATCTCGATCGAGTCGGGATCGATTCCGTTGGTCACGACCTCGATCCGCTCGTCCGGCACGCCGAGCGTGCGCAATCGATTCGCGAACGCATGCGTGACGGGCACCATCAGGTCGGCCCGCCGATAGAGGAAGTGGGCGAGCCTCTCGAGTGCGTCGAGGATCCAGTTGCTCTGCATTGCATCCACCGCCATCACGGTCTCGGGCCACAGGTCGCGTAGCTCGAAGACGAAGGGTCGCCACCGGAGCAGGGAGACGATCCAGCCCGCGATCGAGGTGAAGAATTGCGGCGATGTCGCGATGACGACGTCGGGTCGCTTCACGAAGAGGCTGGCGATGATCGCGCTCAGCATGAAGCTCACGTAGTCGAGCGTCCGGAGCAGGAATCCCTCGTTGCGGGAGATGAAGGTCCACACGCGGACGACAACGATGCCCTCGATCTCTTCGCGCTGGATGCATCGATTCCGGTAGCCCTCGAAGAGAGCGCCGGCCGGAAAGTTGGGTGCGCACGTGATGATGGTGACGTCGTGACCCATCCGGGCCCAGTGTCGCGCGTGCTCGAAGGTGCGGATCGCCGGGGCGTTGCTCTCGGGCGGAAAATTGTCGGTCAGGAAGAGGATCTTCATGTCGCGCCTCAGCGGCCCGCGCCGCTCGAGGCGATGCGCAGATCCTCGAAGCGGCCCCATTCGAAGCTCTCGAGCAGCGCTCGGACCTTGCCCATGCAGCCGCGCAGCCCGACGTACGTACGCAGCGACCGCAACGCGCCGAGATCGATCCGCGGCTGCGCCAGATCGATGTCGCGGGGATGGATGTAGAGGATGAGCGGCTCCGAGCGACGAACCTGCGAGCGCGCGAGGTGGAGCAGCGCGATTCGCGGCATCAGACGCAGATAGCCTCCGCCGAGATAGCCAAGACGGCTGCCGGCGAGATTGACGGTGGAGATCGGATACTCGTCGATCCCGTTCGCCAGCCGTGAGGGCAGGGGATCCGCGCCACTCATTCCGCCGTGCGCCCGCAAGGAAGGGAAGACCGACGAGTCGTACTCGAAGCCCTCCTCGGCGAGCACGTCGAACGCCCACGGCGTTTTCCAGGTGATCGAGAAGCCGGGTGCGCGGTAGCCCTTGGGTGAAATATTGGCCGCGCTCTCGATGGCGTCCTTCGAGCGCTTGAGATCTTCGCGGAAGGCATCCCGGCCGATCTCGTAGACCAGCTCGTGGGCGTAGCCGTGGCTGGCGATCTCGTGTCCGCGCTCGGCGATCTCGCAAACCAGCTGTGGATAGCGCTCGGCCACCCAACCCAGCACGAAGAACGTTGCCCTGACGCAGTGGTGATCGAGTTCCGTGAGCAGCGCCCGCGCGTTGCCCTCGACTCGACTCTCGAGCTCGGACCAGTCGCAGAAGCTGGGTGCGGCGTCCGTGTCGAGTAGGTGGAACCAATCCTCGAGATCGATCGAGAAGACGTTCATCGCTTCAGAACATCCTGCGTCCGCGTCGGCGGAAGAGACGCGCGTCACTCCAGGTCGGGAAGCTGAAGTACGTCGACTCCTCGTCGCGATTTGGGCTGCGCTCCACGGTGCCGGCCTCGATCTGGCCGATTGCCTTGACCAGAGCGTGACCGGCGGCCTCTTTGGTCTTGCGGATCAGCGAGTCCCAGGTGTCGTCCTTCGTCACCGAGATCGTCTCCTGCAGGAGGATCTCGCCGTTGTCGAGTCGCTCGGCGAGGTCGTGCACCGTGACCGCGGTCTCGGTCTCGTCCTGCTGCAGGATCCAGAAGCCCGGCATCAGCCCTCGATACTTCGGAAGAGGCGCTGAGTGGACGTTGATCCCCCCGTGCGCGAAGCGGCGCAGGAGCTGGGCGCGCAGGATCTGCGGACACGAGACCGAGACGAGGATGTCGGCGGGGTGGGCATCGAGGATGCGGTTCATCTCGTCCGAGTTCACGTTCTCGACGTAGAACGTGGGGACGTCGAACTTCTTCCCGACCTCGTAGATCGACCAGTACTTCCGCCCCGGCGGCTTTAGACCGAGCAGGGGACCGATGCGCGCGAAGATCGTGCGCCAACCCATTACCAGGGTGCCCTTCACGCCAAAGACGGGCAGGTGCTTCACGAGGCCCTGGATCGCGCCGCCATGTGTCGACATCGGGGGGGAGAGAATGATCGAGGTGATCTTCTCCGGCATCGTCTCGACGAGTGTCGCCACGGAGCCGGGCAGGTAGACCCGCTCGTCCTGGGTGAAGATCGATATCCGCATGCTCACATCACCATCGGCTCGGCACACCGCCAGCCGGCGCGATCACCCCGCTCGGCAGGCACCCCGGCCGGGCACCGGCGCCGCCGTACAATAGACGACCCTCCCGCATCGACCGTTCGCGCATGCAGGCTGACTGTTCGCCGGGCGGGCGCGTGATACAGTCCCGTCCGTGCAGAAGAAATTCCCTGTGGACCGCCTGATCTGGATCGATGGCGAGCTGGCTCCCTGGGAGCGGGCGACGGTTCACGTGCTCTCGCACAGCCTGCAGCGCGGATCGTTGGTGTTCGATTATATGAGTGTGCATCATACCCCGCGGGGTCCGGCGATCTTCAGGATGGATCTGCACGTGCAGCGCATGCTCCGGTCCTGCGAGATCTTGGGCCTGCCGATTGCGATGGACGCCGCGGCGATCGGCCGCGCGATCGTCGAGACGGTGCGCGCCAATCCCGGGGCCAGCGCGGTGAAGGCCAGCGCCTATTACGCCTCCGTCGAGGTGGACGTGGTGCCCATGAATCTCCAGGTGACCGTGGCGATCGCGGCCTACGACCCGCAGCAGGACATCATCGAGCGACTGCCGGGCGAGCGACCGGCGAAACGCAGTTCGATTCGGCTCTGGCTCGAGAAGCAGGCGCATCAACGCCGCGAGGACATCGTGTCGCCCCAGGCAAAGGTCAGCGCCAACTATGCGTCGAGCATGACCGCGAAGGCGCGCGCCCAGCGAGAGGGTTTCGACGAGATCCTGCTCGTGGACGAGGATGATCACGTCGCCGAGGGACCGACGAGGCGGACGGCATCGACGTACGCGAGGCGGTGGTGACGCCCGAGCAGCTCTTCGAGGCGAGTGAGATCTTCATGACCGGGACGACCGCCGGCGTTCTGCCGGTCGAGTCCGTGGACGGCCGAATGGCCGGCGAAACGTGCCCGGGTCCTGTCGCCCAGGTGCTTTCCCGCCACCTCGGGCGCGTCCAGTGCGGCGAGGATCCGGCCTTCGACCACTGGCTCACCTACGTGGCCGAGTCGGAAGAGCTCTCCGCTACCGACACCAACACCGACACCAACACCGACACCGATTGCGACGAGGCCTGAACGATGCGCGTTCTCTCGGGTACCAAGCCCACGGGCGATCTCCTGCACCTCGGCAACTACTTCGGGGCACTGCGCCAGTTCGTGGCCCTGCAGGAGAAGTATGACGACGCGCTCTATTTCGTCGCCGACTATCACTCCATGACTTCCGTGCGCGACGCCGCGGTGCGGCGCCGCTACAGCCAGAACGTCGCCCTCGACTATCTTGCCGCCGGTCTCGATCCGGCGCGCGCCATCCTCTTTCGCCAGAGCGATATCCCCGAGGTCTGCGAGCTGAGCTGGCTGCTGACTTCGGTGACTCCGATGGGCATGCTCGAGCGCGCCCACGCCTACAAGGCGGCCATGGACCGCGCCGAGAGTGTCGACCATGGCCTCTTCACCTATCCGGTCCTGATGGCGGCCGACATCCTGCTCTATCACTCTGACATCGTGCCGGTGGGGCAGGACCAGAAGCAGCACCTCGAGATGACGCGTGATATTGCCCAGCGCTTCAATCACACCTACGACTGCGAGGCGCTGATTCTGCCCGAGCCCTATACGCTCGATGACACCGCCGCGGTGCCCGGCACCGACGGGCAGAAGATGAGCAAGTCGTACGGAAACACCATCCAGATGTTCGCCCCCAACAAGCAGTTGAAGAAGTCGGTGATGAGCATCGTCACGGACTCGACGCCCGTCGAGTGCTCCAAGGATCCGAAGGCAGTCGTCTTCCAGATCTGGGACCTCTTTGCGAGCGAGACCGAGCGGGCCGAGATGGCGGAGCGCGCCGCAGCCGGCGGACTTGGCTACGGGGAGGTCAAGAAGGACATCCTGGAGCGCCTGCTCGCGTACTTCGCGCCGATGCGCGAACGGCGGGAGGCCTTCGAGGCGCGTCCGGATGACGTGGAGGACATCCTCCGCGCTGGCGGCGAGAAGGCCCGTGCCATCGCCCGGCCGGTTCTGGACGGCTGTCGTGAGGCGGCTGGTCTAGGTCCACCGAGATAGCGCTCAACCCGGGTGTCGAATCTTCCGAAGGGATGGTAGGGCGTCCCCGAGGAGGAGCGATCCCATGCGCGGCCACACCGCCGGTTCCAATCCCATGCTCACGGACCTCCGGCTCGTGCTGGCCGTCCTCGTGGCCCTCTCCGGCGTCGCCTGCAACCGCATCAGCTTCGGCCCGGCCGGCGAGGCGATCGAGGGTGAGCCCCCGCCCGCGCTGCTGGCGCGGGCCGAGAAGGGCGACGCCGCGGCGCAGTTCGAGGTCGCGGTCTTCTACGAGGCCAAGGACCAGCAGATCCAAGACATCGACGAGGCGATCGAGTGGTACACGATGGCGGCCGAGCAGGGCTTCGCCAGGGCGCAGACTGCACTGGGCATCATCCTGATGCACGGCGAGGGCGTTGCACGCAATAGCCAGGAGGCCCGCCGCTGGCTGCTGCGCGCCGTCGAGCAGAACGAGCCCCTGGCCCACTACCAGCTCGGCGAGCTCTATGGCGCGGGTCTCGACTTCGATCCGGATCCCGTCAAGGCGGTGCTCTGGTGGCAGAAGGCCTCCGACCTCGGTGTGACGAGCGCGCACTACCGGCTGGCCGAAGCCTACGAGCAGGGTCTCGGTGTGGAGGCGGACTCCGAGCGAGCGCTTGCCCTCTACCGGATGGCGGCCGAGTCGGGCTCGAATGTGGCCCGCTATCGGCTGGCGCTGATCTACGACGAGGGCAAGCTGGTTGCTCGCGACGCCACCGAGGCCGCGACCTGGTATCGCGTCGCCGCCGAGGAAGGCTACGCGCCCGCGCAGGCGCAGCTCGGCTATATGTACGCGCGCGGCGACGGAGTTCCACCGCGCTACGACATGGCACTCGAGTGGTCGCGCAAGGCAGCGGACGCCGGTGATGCAGATGGCTGCAACAACCTCGCGGTTCTCTACCTGAAGGGCTTCGGGGTCGAGCAGGACCTTGGCGAGGCGCTCAAGTGGTACCGGGTGGCCGCCCAGCGCAACCACGCCGCCGCGCAGAATATGCTCGGCACGCTATTTCTCACCGGCCAGGGCGGTGTCTCGCAGAGCAATGGCGAGGCGGAGCATTGGTGGCGAATGGCGGCCGAGCAGAACTACGCGCCCGCGCAGTACAACCTGGGCGGCATGTATTCACGCGGTCTCAGCGACTCGCTCTCACGCGACGACGCCCTCAAGTGGCTGGCGCGTGCGGCAGAGCAGGGCCACTCGGCGGCCCAGGCCGAGCTGAGCGCACTCGAGGCGGGATCATCCCCGACGTAGACGGACGCGGCGGCGGCCGACGTTGTGAATCCATCGTTCGTTGGTTCCAGGCAAATGGTCCAGTCAGTCACTGACCTCACTCGCTTTCGCCAGGAAGGCGGCCATCTGCGGTGAGATGATCTCGCGCAGCGTGATCACGCTATTCACCGGGCGCATCAGCACGTCGATATTGCGGACGAGTCCGCGCTCGTCCAGGGTGATCAGATCGATCCCCTGCAAGTCCTCTTCGCCTACGTGCCCCTTGAATTCGAGGGCCAGTTCGCGGTCGTTCAGCCACTCGCGGTGATAGACGAAGTCCTCGATGGTGTGGATGATCAGGCCGAGCAGGTGGTGGACCAGCGCGTGGCCCTGGAGCTTCTGCCAATAGGGCGGGGCGCCGATGCGGACGTCATCCGCCAGGATGTCTGCGAGTGCTTCGAGATCCTTCTCGGCCACGATCCGGTGCCAGTGATCGAGAAAGGCTGTGGCGGCATCGGACATGGGCAGACTCCCTTTTGCCTCGGTTGATCCTCAGGTTGCTTTCCTTTGCCGAGTGTGGCGGAGCGCGAGGATGTCCTCAACGGCCACAGGTAGCGCCGGCACTCGTATCCTGCTGCTGCACCGAGCTCGTCTTCGTGGAGAAGCGGGCGCTTGCATCCTGGTGGCTCAGCCTTCGATGATGCACTCGAGGCGCTTCTGCACCTCTTCCGCCGAGCCGCAGCGTGCATCCGGATCCTTGCGGAGCAGCTGCAGGATGAGCTCGGCGAGTGCATCCGGGATACCGTCGGCGAGACTGCGCGGATCCGGAGGCTCAGTGTGTCGGTGGTGGTAGGCCACTTCGCCCTTCTGGAAGGGCACATGGCCCACGGCCAGCTCGAAGAGCGTGATGCCCAGCGAATAGAGATCGGCGCGGTGATCGACACGGTCGCCGGTCGCCTGCTCGGGCGCCATATAGGAGGGTGTGCCTCCGATCACGGTGCTGCCCCGTCGCACCTCCTCCATCATCTTGGCCAGACCGAAGTCCATGATCTTCACCACCTTCTCATGGGTGAGAAAGAGGTTGGCGGTCTTGATGTCTCGATGGACGACGTGCTGATCGTGGGCGTATTGGAGACCGCGCGCCACCTGTGAGCCGATGCGCGCGGTATCGCGCGGTCCCAGCCGGGTGCGCTGCTTCAGGATGACGTTCAGCGGGTAGCCCTGCAGCAGCTCCATGGTGATGAAGAAGGTGCCATCCTCCTGGTCCGTGTCGAAGACGGTCACGATATTCGGATGGTTGAGGCGCGCGGCCGCCTGAGCTTCGTTGAGAAAGAGCTGCAGCGCCTTCGGGTGGTCGCGTAGGTTCTCGGGCAATCGCTTCAGCGCAACGATCCGGTTCAGCCGCCGGTCGAGCGCCTTGTAGATCAGTCCCATGCCGCCGCGTCCGACCTCCTCGATGATCTCGTAGCGCTGCGCGGCGACGAAGGTCGCCGTGGAGCCGTCGGACCCTTCGTCCATCTTACGTCCGCTCACCAGCTTGCGGAGTGCATCGATTCGCGACGCGATGTTGGGATAGGTGGGCTCTTGTTCGCGCAGCGCCTCGAGCACCTCGAGCGCCTTCTGGGGTGCGTCGGCCTTGGCGAAGAGTTCGGCGAGCTGGCTGTGCAGATCGGGTGTGGCGGCCGAGCCCACGGTGGAGAGGAAATCCTCCAGCTTGCTGGCCGCGAGGTCCGCGTGTCCCTCGTGTTCGAAGGCGCTGACGAGCTCCATGCAGGCGTCGGCGTAGCTCTCGTCAGCGCGGTTCACCTGCTGGAGGAGGCGTACCGAGCGCGCGCGGTCGCCGGCCTGGTTGGCGACATGGGCGGCATCGAAGAAGCGGCCCTGCAATTCCATCACGCCGACGAGCGACTCGGTCCTGCCGGCCTTCTCGAAGCAGTCCGCTGCCTTGGCGAGGTCGCCGGCGGTCTGGAAGAGCTCGCCCGCCTTGGTGAAATCTCCCGCCGAGCGGTAGCTGGCGGCGGCCTGGGCCGTGTTGCCGGCGCTCTCGAAGAGTGCGCCGGCACGTTCGAAGTCCGAGAGGGACTCGTGCATCTTGGCGGCCTCGAGCTTGTGCCCGGCCGACTCGAGCTGCTCGGCCGCGCGCTCGGGCTGACCCTGTTCGCGGTAGAGCCGGGCCAGCAGCAGGTGGGCGATGCTCGAGTGTCCGTCGCGCTCGAGGGCGCGAGCCGAGCCACTGAGGTCTCCATGTAGATAGGGTTCGACGGCGGGTGGACAGCCTTTGAAGACGAGGAGCTCGCTCTCGGCGAGGTTGATCTCGAGGCTGGTCGGCTGGAAGGACTGGACCTCGACGTCGATCTCGGCGATTCGGTCGCCGCTCCCGACCATCACCGTGTGCGAACCCATCGGCAGACGCAGGCGGACGTTGCCGTCCTGTGCGTATCGCAATGACTGGGGCAGCCCGCGTGCCGCCACCCCGACTTCACCCGGATCGCGCTTGTCCCAGCGCACGGTCACATCCACCGGGCACTCGCGCGGGCTCAGGTCGAAAACCGTATGGATGGTCTCGTTGCCAGCGACGTCGATGCTCTGCTCTTCCCATGGCTCGCTCAGAGCCTGCTTCTTCTCGGGATCGTTGAGCACGCCGTGCACCGTCACCCAGTAGCGGTGCGCCGGTAGGCGTAGGAAATGGGTCTCGCGCTTCACCGAGTAGTGGCTGGTGCGCGTGGATTTGCGTCTCACATGCGGGCCGGCATCCGGGCCGGCTGTGCGTCGATGGCGGCCCTGTGCGTTGGCGAGGTGGACGCTGAAGAGTCCTTCGAGCTCGTCCGGGTAGCGGATCTCCACCACGAGGTCGCCGGTCTTTCGCAGGAGTCGCATCGCGAGCCAGAGCAGGCTCAACGCGCCGATCAGCGAGCCAAGGATGAAGGCTGTCTGGCTGCTCGCGCTGCCCTGGATCGCTTGCCGGAAGCCATCGGGCGCGAACGCGAGCACGCCGTCGAGCTGGCCTTCGATGGCGGCGCGCCAGTGTTCGGCGCGCGTTGGCGGCCAGGGCTGGACCCGAGTCGCCAGGTCGTCCGGTGCGGTCACGCCTTCGGTCTCGGCGACTGCGAGAGTCCAGAGTTGCTGGGCGCGGACGGCCCCCGGCACGATCTTGAGGGCTTGATCCAGAGCGGCGACCGCGTCCTCGGGATGGCCGGTGGCGAGGTAGAGCTCACCGAGTTCGCGGTACACATCGGCCAGCATGTAGTCGTCCACTGCATCGGTTGTCTCGGCAAATTGCCGAGCCGCCAGGAACACGGCCTCGGCGTTCTCGAGCTCGCCGGTCCGCGCACACATGCGGCCGAGACCGCGCCAGTTGGGCAGCGTCGCGGCGCCCAGCTCGAGGGAGTGTGCGTACGACGCCTTGGCGCCTTCGAAGTCGGCGAGGCTCTCGAGCAGGCGCGCCCACGTAGAAGTCAGCTCTCGGCGGGCGCTGAGCGGGAGCAGGCCAGGGGGTGGTGGGTCGAGCATCGTAGGCGTCAGCGCATCGATTCGCTGGTTGATCTCTTCTGTGTCCGTCGCCGGGTGCCACACCTTGGCGTGACTGCGGCGTGCCGCAGTGCCACGAAATTTGTCGAGCTCGGCCTCGGCCTTGCGTTCGGCCGCAGCGTCGGCGATCACATCCGTGTCGCTGGTCTCATCCGCGGCAATCGAGTGGTAGCGCTGGTCCGTGGGCTTCTCGCCCGCTCGATACCGTTCGGTCTGCAGCGGTGCCTCGCCGGGCGTGCTGAACGCGGGTCCTTCGTTTGAGCCAGCGTGCTCTTTCGTCGTTCTGCCGGCGTCCTGCGCAGACTCGCTGGCCCCCGGATCCTGTGTGCGGCGCTCGAGCGCCCTGTGCGATCGAAAGCGCTCAGGGAAGGGATTGCGGTCGATGGGCGGCTGCGCGCCGGGCTGGGCGGACGGCTCCGCCTGTGCCGCTCCCAACTGGGGAAGCCCGGCAAAAGTCAGCGCGGTCAGCAGCACTGCCGCGATCGTTGCGGATCGGATGAGGCCCATACTTCCAGTCTCCACATCGGTCCGCCCGAGGAACGAATTGAGGATCACGAGGCGGGCGGAGAATCGAATTTCGCCCGTGCAATCCAGGGCCGGATGCTTGGCGTCCGGCTGGACGATTCCGCTCTACGCGGATCTCATCGCCCCAGGATGACGGCGAGCGGTTTCGACTGGGCGAGCAGTGGCCCGTCCCGGGTCCAGATCTCGCCGTCCGCTTCGATGGAGCCGGGCTGTGCGAGGCGCGCGGCTGGGTCAGGCGCTTCGCTGCATCACTGTATAGTGGTTGAGATTGCCGCCGCGGCCGTCCGCGTCGAAGCGCAGCCGCACGTCGAGCTCGCTCGCATCGAGCAGCGAGGCGATCTCGGCATCGTCATGGTGGTGACAGTAGCGTGGCGGTCCCTCAGACCCGCCAAATGCCAGCAGGTGATCGCCCTCCTCGAGCTGGCTGGTGTCGACCGGGTCGCTCGAATCCCGGTTGTAGTCCTCCCATCCGATTACGCGGGGCTCGAAGCGCTCGATGCTTCCGAAGCGCCAGAACGTACAGACCAGCAGCCCACCCGGTGTCACACGGCGCGCCATGGCGCGCAGCAGGGCGCGCCGGACCGCATGACCCGGTACGTGGTGGAGCAGCCCGAAGGCGCCCACGAGCTCGAAATGGCCAAAGGGTAGGGCGGCGTCTGGCTCGGAGGTGAGGAAGTCGGCGAGGATGAGCTGGCATTCCTCCGGCAGCAGCCCGGCCAGCGACTCGCGCGCGTATTCGAGCAACGCCGGGCTCGAGTCGATCCCGACGTAGGTTTCGAGCGCGACCTCGCGATCCAGCAGGAATCGCCCGAAGCGCCCGTTTCCACAGCCCACGTCGAGCACCCGCAGCCCCCGGTCGATTGCACGCTCCGGAAGCTCCGGGATCAGCCTCTCCCAGCCGGGCCATGGGTAGCTGCGAGTGGCACTGAAGTCCGCCGCCCGCAGAGTGTAGAAGCGCCGGTTGATCTCGCCGAGCAGGCGCTGTGTCTCATGATCCATCGTGATCCATGAAGGTCGTGCGTGGGGCCGTGACGCCGGCGATGGTACCGTAGGAGCCACCATGTCGGCGCATACGCCCAGCCAACGAAGGCCCACAGGGTCCACGGACTCGCAGCATGCGAGCCGCCACGCTGCCTTCGATCCCGAGCCGCATCGCGAGATCCTCGTCGCACTCATCCGCGAGATCGAGGCACTGCCCGATGAGGGCCGCGTGCTCGCGCCCGCCGCCCTCGAGCCGATTCTGCGCCGGCATCCTCGCGACGGCCGCGGCTTCTATTCGCGCGCCCAGATCATCGCCGGCTTTCGCGCCTTTCGGGAAGAGGCCGGCTTCACAGCCGATGAGACGACATTCGCCCGTCGCGTGCAGCTACGGCCCGTTCGTACTCAGAGCGGCGTCACACCGCTGACGGTGCTGACGCGTCCTCATCCCTGTCCGGGGACGTGCGTCTTCTGCCCGAATGACGTGCGTATGCCCAAGAGCTATCTCGCCGACGAGCCTGGCGCTCAGCGTGCGGCGCACAACGAATTCGATCCCTATCTGCAGACGTGGAATAGGCTGGCTGCGTACCACGCCATTGGCCATCCCGTCGACAAGGTCGAGCTGATCGTGCTCGGAGGCACATGGTCCTCCTACCCTCCGTCCTACCAGATCTGGTTCGTGAAACGCTGCTTCGATGCACAGAACGATTTCGGGAGCGGTGTCGATCGGCGCGATGGCATCTGCTCACCGGTCGGCGATGCGAGTGCGATTCGGGACGACACCGGAGTCGGCTACAACGACACCGTCAGCGGCTACCTGCGCGATCGCCTCGACGGGCGCCTGCTCGGCAACGGGGAGTGCGCCACCTGGGCGGAGCTGGAAGCTGCGCAGCAAGAGAACGAGACAGCCGCTTGCCGCAACGTTGGCTTGGTGGTGGAAACGCGGCCCGATCTTCTCTCCGCACAGGAGGTGGTGCGCATCCGTCGGCTCGGATGCACCAAGGTCCAGCTTGGTTATCAGAGCCTCTCGGACCCGATCCTCTCCGCCAACCGCCGTGGACACGATGTGGCCGCCACGCGCCGCGCAATGCGGCTGCTGCGAGGAGCGGGCTTCAAGATCCACGCGCACTGGATGCCCAACCTGCTCGGCGCCTCGCCGGAAAGCGATCTCGAGGATTTCGGGCGCATCTTCGATAGTCCCGACTTTCGCCCCGACGAGCTGAAGATCTACCCCTGTAGCCTGATCGAGACCGCCGAGCTCATGCGCTACTACGAGCGCGGCGAGTGGCGGCCGTATACACACGCCGAGCTATTGGATGTCGTTGCGGGTGTCCTCGGGCGTGTGCCGCGCTATTGCCGCGTTTCGCGTGTGATTCGCGACATCTCGTCGAATGACATCGTGGCGGGCAACAAGCTCACCAACTTTCGCCAGATTGCGGAAGCGGAGCTCGAGCGGCGCGGGGGCGCATGTCGCGACATCCGCGCCCGTGAGGTGCGACACGAAGGCGTGGACACCGCCGCGCTCGAGCTGCGTGCTACGCCCTATGAAACCTCCACAGGCCGCGAGGTCTTCCTCGAGTTCGTCAGCGCAGGCGATCGGATCGTCGCCTTCCTGCGCCTCGCGCTCCCGACGGAGCGGGTGACCATCGGCGAGATCGACGGCAGCGCGCTGGTGCGCGAGGTTCACGTCTACGGTGCGTCACTCGAGCTGGGCGCGCGCGACGGGGACCGGGCACAGCACCGGGGGCTGGGACAGGCGCTCGTCGAAGAGGCCACGCGCAGGGCGCGCGACGCGGGCTACACAGACCTGGCGGTGATCTCCGCAGTGGGGACGCGTGGCTACTACCGGCGACTTGGTTTCGTGGACGGCCCACTCTATCAGCACCGCGCACTCGATGCGGGCTAGCCCCTGCGGAACCGGGCGTCAGCTCTTCGTGAACTCGAGCGCATCGCCGCGTGCATCGATATCACCGAGGATCTTCGATCCTTCCGGGAAGTGGCCCTCCAGGATCTGGATCGCCAGCGGATCCTGGACCATGCGCTGGATCACCCGCTTCAGCGGTCGCGCACCGTATTGCGGATCGTAGCCGCGGTCGGCCAGTAGCTCCTTCGCCCGATCGCTCAGATCGAGCTCGAGCCTGCGTTCGGCCAGTAGCTTCTTCACGCGATCGATCTGGATCTCGGCGATGTGGCCGATCTGTGAGCGCTCGAGCTGGTGATAGATGATGACGTCGTCGACACGGTTCAGGAACTCGGGCCTGAACTGCGCCTTGAGGGCGTCCATCACGCGCACTTCCATCTCGGTGCGGTCGCTCTCCTCCGAGAGCTCGGCGATGAAATC
>JAFDDH010000377.1 GCA_019310975.1 Deltaproteobacteria bacterium
CACGCGTCTCCTGATGAGGTAAAGAGCGCACGATCTTTGCGTTGCGGTGGCAGCCCTACATCCACTGACCGGCGTTGGCGTCGAGCAGATGGCCCGTCACGGGATTCGACAGCTCCGAGGCCAGGAAGACCGCCACCTTGGCGATTTCTTCGGCTTCCGGCAGGTAGTGCAGCGCCGTTTGCTGCTCGTAGCGAATTCGCATCTCGTCCAGGGTCAGGCCCTCCGCCTCGCCCCACTTGCTCAGTACACCCTGTGCGGTGGGGCCCCAGATCCAGCCAGGGATGACGGCGTTCACGCGAATGCCATCGGGCCCGAGCTCTTTCGCGAGGGTCTTGGTGACGGCGTTCAAGGCCGCCTTCGACGCCGTGTAGGGCCCGGCCGTGGGGTAGTGCTCGCGCGATGCGATCGTGCTGACCATGATGATGCGCGCGGCCTCGCGGCGTCGCAGCGCGGGAATCGCGGCCTGCGTCATCGTCAGCGCACCGAGAAAGTTCACGTCCATGGCGGTCCGCCAGTCTTCCAGGTTCGCATCCGCCAGCGGTCCGTCGCCGTGGGGCCAGACGGCGTTGTTGACCAGGATATCGAGCCCGCCCAGCTCCGACTCGGCTCTCGCCACCAGCGACTTGCAGGCCTCGGCGTCCGTGATGTCCGTACACTGCCAGACGCACTTGCGACCCATGCCCTCGATCTCGCCCGCGAGCGAGCGGATGGTGTCCTCGCTGCGCGCGGCCAGCACGAGGTTGGCGCCCTCCGCGGCGAAGACCCGCGCCAGCGCCGTGCCGAGATCCACGCCGACGCCCGCCAGCAGCGCGACCCGATTGTTCAAGAGTCCCATCGTTTTCGTTCCCTCCACCTTCTATCTATAGGTCCTATACGTCCTAGTACGTCCTAGTACGTCCTATTCGTCGGATCCGGGGACGATGTTCCCGGAGTACACGCCGAGGTCGAGGATGCGCCCCTGCTCGTCGAGGCGGAAGACGTCGACTACGCGTTGGCGGCCGGGCGTCACGTCGGACTCGGCCTCGACCTCCAACCACGCCATGTCGCCGTGCTCCAGCACCTCGATGCCGTGCAGACGCGCCGCGTAGGCGAAGGCCATCTCTACGAAGAAGCTGCGAATTGCGTCGCTGTCCGCGTAGACGCCGGTCGGATGGCGCAACACGGCGCCCGGCGCGAAGAGCGACAGCATGGCGTCGATGTCGCCCGTGTTCATGGCCTCGACGTAGCGTTGTGCGATACCGGTCGTTCGGGTCACTGGAGCGCTGCCCCTCGACGGCATGGCCCAGCAGGGCCTCGGGGACCATGTCGATGCTGTGGACTCTGATGCGCAATGGAATCCGGCATGCTGTAATTCTAACCATAAAGAGGCCGATTCGGGGGCGCCCTCGGCGATCTGGCGCGTTGCGGGCGGTTCTCGAGCATCGCTGCGAGTGCCATGGGTCGACCCGATGGGCTGCCGTGACGATGCACGAGTGCGCCGCGCTGTTAAGATCTGAAGCCGCGGAGAGTCAACCAATGATCGAAACCGAACCCCGCCTGCCCGAGATCGAGGCAGACCCGCTTCCGATCTACGCCCGGCTGCGCGAGGAGTGCCCGATCGACCCGCTCGAGGGCTGGGGCGGGTTGGCGCCCACTCGTTTCCCGATCGGGTTCCAGGCATGACGCGGGCGGCGAACGAAGGGGACCCCATGGACCTGGCAGATCGCCTTCGCGCCGTTCTCGGACTCGACCCCGAGGCGCCCGCGGTGGAGTTCGAGGACCGCTGGTACAGCTGGGGCGAGCTCGCAGCGCTCATGCAGGACATCGACGCGGCGCTGACGGACGCCGGCATCGGCGAGGACGCGGCGATCGCGGTGATGCTGCGCAATCGCCCCTCCCTGCTCGGCGCCATGATCAGTGTGATCACCTCGCGACGCTGCGTGCTGACCGTCAATGCGATCCAGGGTGCGAGCAAGCTGGCAGGCGAGCTCGAGGGCCTGAGGGCCCCCGCGCTGATCGGCCATGCCGACGACTGGGCGGTGAGCGGCCTGCCCCAGGTCGCCGAGCGGGTGGGCTGCCTGGGGATCGAGGTCCACGAGGCGCCCAAGCTGGGCATGCGTGTACTTCCGGGGCTCGAGGCGCTGGGCACGGGACCCCACCACGAGCCCCTGCCCGGCGTCGCGGTGCAGATGCTCACGAGCGGCACCACCGGCGAGCCCAAGCGCGTCGCGCTGCGGCTCGCGGCGCTCGAGCAGTCCCTGGCATCGGCCGCGCGCTACGAGTCGAAGGGCGGCTCCGATGAGCCACAGCTGCGCTCGGGGGTCGTGTTGATGCCGAATCCGCTGGTGCACGTAGGCGGGATCTTTCGCGCGGGCGGGGCGCTGTACAGCGGACGCCGCATCTCGATGATGGAGCGTTTCGATGTCGACCAGTGGCACGAACTCGTCCGCCGCCACCGGCCCAAGGTCGCGAGCCTGGTGCCGGCAGCGGTCAAGATGGTGCTCGACGCCGAGTTCCCGCCGGAGGATCTCTCCAGTCTGCGCATCGTGAGCGCTACCGCGGAGGCCTTCGAGGGGCGCTACGGCGTGCCCGTGCTCACGACCTACGGCGCCACCGAGTTCGCGGGCGGGGTCGCGGGCTGGACCCTCCGCGACTACAAGGAACATGCCAAGGCCAAGCGCGGCAGCGTGGGGCGCGCCAACGCAGGCGTAGCGCTGCAGATCGTCGATCAGGACAGCGGCGAGGTCCTCGCTCCGGACGAGGTCGGTCTGCTCGAGGTGAAGACCGGGCAGCACAGCCAGCAGCTGGGCTGGGTGCGCACCACGGATCTCGCCCGCCTCGACGCCGATGGTTTTCTCTGGGTGGTCGGCCGCGCCGACGGCGCGATCAACCGTGGCGGCTTCAAGCTGCTGCCGGGCGAGATCGAGAAGGTGCTCGAGCAGCACCCCTCGATCGCTGAGGTCTCGGTGGTGGGGATCGAGGACCCGCGCCTGGGAGAGGTGCCCGTTGCCGCCGTGGTGCTGCGAGAGGCGGCCCCCAACATCGACGAGGCCGAGCTCGTGCGCTTCGCAGCGGAGCACCTCACCGGCTATCAGCGTCCCACGCGCTACCGGATCGTCGAGGCACTGCCGCGCACCCCCTCGATGAAGGTGAGCCAACCGGAGGTACGTCGCCTCTTCGAGTCGTCCGGCCGAGCCTCTGAGACAGAACGCGTATGCCCTTCGACCAACTCTTCGACCAATTCTTCGACCAACTGACTAACACCTGAGCAGGAGCGCCCTGGGATGCCGACTCTATACGAGCTGATGCAGCAGCATGCCGAACACAGGCCGGAGAAGCTCGCCCTGATCTCGGAGCACGACGGAACGCGGACCTATGCCGAGCTCGTCGAAAACGAGGCCAGGCTCGCACACGCGTTCACGCACGAGCTGGGCTTCGCGCCCGGCGAGCGCAGCTGTATCTGGATGTGGAATAGGCCCGAATTCGTCGAGGTGCAGCATGCCGCCGCCGCGGTCGGGCTGCCACCCGTGCTCGCCAATCCCGAGTGGGCCGACGCCGAGATGGAATTCGTTCTCGAGCACTCGCATGCGCGATTCATCGTCTGCGAGCCCGAGCTGGCCGAGCGGGCGCTTGCGCTCGCTCGGCGCATCGACAGCCTCGACTGTGTCATCACGCTGGGCGACTCCGTCCCGGACGCTGCGCTCGGCCTGAAAGCGCTGCGCGACGCGGCCCCCGCTGATGCCGGGGCCAGGCTGCCCCCGGTTCCCGACGACGTACCCGGGCACCTGATGTACACGTCGGGCACCACGACGGGCCGCCCGAAGGCCGTGACCTTCCAGCGCGACTTTCCCCGCAACGCTCCGCGCTACGACGAGATGCTCGGCCTCGGCGCGTCCGATCGCAGCATCTTCGTCACCCCGCTATTCCACGGCAACGGCGCAGCCGGCCTCATCTCCGCGCTCTCGCTGGGCGGCTCGGCGGTCTTCCAGCGTCGATTCTCGGCGCGGCGCTTCTGGCCGCTCGTCGACCGGACCCGTCCCTCGTATCTCCTCACGCTGGCGCCCATCGTCCACATCCTGCTCGGCCTGCGCCCGAGTGCGTTCGAGCGCGAGCACAGCCTGCGCATGATCGTCGCGCTCGGAGCCGGCGCCGCGGCTCCGCTGATGGAGGAGCGCTACGGCGTGCCCGTCATCGATTGGTACGGCATGACCGAGGCCGGCATGGGAACCTTCACGCGTCTGTCCGAGGAACGTCGGCCGGGCAGCTCGGGGCGACGCTTCGAGGGCAGCGGCATGACGATCCTGCGCGAGGACGGCAGCGTGGCCGATCCCGACGAGGTGGGCGTGGCCGATCCCGACGAGGTGGGCGAAGTCGGCTTCGCAACGGGCGCAACTGGCTTCCAGGGCTACCTGGACGACGACGAGGCGACG
This sequence comes from Deltaproteobacteria bacterium, assembly GCA_019310975.1. GTDB lineage: Bacteria > Myxococcota_A > UBA9160 > UBA9160 > UBA4427 > JAFDDH01. The sequence goes on from JAFDDH010000377.1 coordinate 4,410, forward strand.
CGCAACGCAGTCTTCGGCGGCTACTTCCATACGGGCGACCTCGGACGTTTCGACGCCGACGGCTACTTCTACTTCGTCGACCGAAAGAAGGACATCGTGCGCCGCGGCGGCGAGAACATCTCGAGCGCCGAGGTGGAGATGGTTCTGCGCCAGCATCCCGACGTCGCAGAGGTCGCCATCGTGGGCAGGCCGGATCCGGTGCTGGGCGAGCGCGTGGCGGCGTTCGTCGTTGCTGCCGAGGGCTCGGTGCCGCCCGACGCGAGCTCGATAGCGAAGTTCGCCGAGGACAGGCTGGCGGGGTACAAGCTTCCCGAATCGGTCCTCCCGATCGAGGAGCTTCCGCGCACCGCGACCGGCAAGGTGGAGAAGTTTCGGCTGCGCAAGCAGCTGGGTGATGTCGTCCGCGACTGACCGCTGCGCGCGCTCCGCGGGCAGCGGCGCAGAATGCGCGCGGGCAAGATCGCGGTTCGAAGACTGCGAGCCGCGCTAGTCAGTCGATGCGCAGGGCCGGCACCTCGTTGCGCAGCTGCATGCCCTTGGGGCCTTCGAAGCCTCCCTCCACCCACCAGTCGACGCCGTCCTTCTGGACCTGGGCCGGGTCGTCGTTCTGGCTCTCGTAGATGGCGAAGTACTTGGAAGGCGTGCGCGAGGGGTCGTTCGAGACGTAACGCGTCGCCGCGTAGAAGTCGATGGCCTCGACCGTGTGGTGTAGGTGGCCCGAGTACCATTCGTTGAATACGTCTTCCTCAGCCGGGTCGTCGCAGTCGGTGAAGACCAGTACGACGCCCCGGGTCCTGCCATCGGAAACCGGCCCATACTCGGCGATCTTCGTGTAGCCCAGCGTCGTTTCGCCGTCGCCGTCGTCGGCCGCGACGCGCTTCGTAGCAGCGGCCACGTCCTTGAGCTGCGTCTCGTAGATCGCGACATGGGTGGCGCCGCCCAGGTCGTAGCCAGGAGCCACGCGAAAGGCGATTCCGCGATCGACTGCGCCGCCGTGCCCGGCCGCGGAGGCGGCCTCGCTTCGCCACTTCTCCTCCCAGGCTTGCGCCTGCGCCGCGTCGGGCCTCGAGATCGTGGTGACGACTACACCGATGTGCTTCTGGCCTTCCATGTCTGATGCCTCCTCGTTGGTCTCATCGACCCCTGGAGATCGATGGGTTCACGGTTGCCCTTCAGCTGGGCTCACGTGGGCGTGGTTCAGCGTCTTGCCCGACTCGTCTACCTCTTGGTGCGACTAGTGCGACGGGAAGGGGGTCGCGATCTCCTCCAGCGCGGTCCGGGTTTCCGGGGACCAGTCTTGCCGATGCAGAGTTGACGACCGCGCCCGAAGTCGAGCTCGCGGTCGTGCTGCCGCTTAACACTGGACCCGTCCGGATCGTCGAACTCACGTTCGTCACGATATGTGGTCCCGTCACGAGCGCCACCCGCGAGTCTACCGGGATCGTAAGACCGTGCCAGGTCGACTCCTCGAGGGCGACCCGATCCCGGTACCGGGAGGGCCTCGCCATCCCGGCCCCTCGACTCGAGGATCTGCGACGCGGCCGGGAGGCATCCACCTTCCTGGTCTCGAGGGCCTATCGCACCGCCCGCAGACGCCATGACCCGATGCTGTGTGTCCACCCAAGCCTTCGAGCCAGCGCGGTCTATGGGACGGCGTACCCGAGCGCGCGCAGCTGATTGAGTTGCATCTCATCCATCTCGATTCGCGGCTCGAGCTCGAATGGGGAGGCGCTGGTGGAGCGGAATTGAGACGCGAGGGCACGCATGCTCTCGAGCTGCTCGACATCCTGTGTGATTCGATCCTCGAGCTCGCTCGGATCGGTGGTGCGGTCATAGAGATGCTCCTGCACCGCGGCGCCCTCCGCGTCCTCGTAGCGGACGTATCGATGGGTGTCGTTGGTGATCGCGAGAGTCGGCGTGTCGCTCCGGCCGACGCGTCCCCAGTGCTGATCGAGGTAGGCGAATAGCGGACGTTGCTCTTCACCTTCAGGGTGGGCCTCGCCTCGCGCGGCCGCCAGGATGGCGGGCTTGAGCGATCGACCGTCGCTCTCTTCGAGTCTCGGGAGGCCGAGCAGATCGAGGATCGTGGGCCAGACATCGACGCCTGCTGTACGCTCGGTCACGACGACTGGCTGCTCGAATCGGAAGGGGAAACTGAGGATGAAGGGAACTTCGGTCGTCTCTCTGTACACGTGGCGGGCATGCCCCTCGTAGCCCCGCTCGCCGAAGGCTTCTCCATGGTCGGAGGTCACGACGATCAAGGTCTTCTCGAGCTGGCCGGAGCGGGCCAGCTCTTCGATGAACGGATCCAGGACCAGATTCGTCCAGAGGATCGAATTGTCGTAGATGTCGGAATAGGATGTGCCGAAGAGCGCCGTGTCTTCGCTATAAAGATACTGATGAACATCCATGAGGTGCATGTACAGGAACCACCGTTCGTGCCCGTGAAGGCGCAGGAACTCCCGGGCGGTGGCCGTCGCGTCGAGGTCGCTTCCCCCGACCGCGACGGTCGGGTTCTCCGCACGCACGTCGTCAGCCACCTGCTCCGGGAAGGGGCGGGCGTAGATCTCGAAGCCCTGGCCGAACCCGAAATAACCCATCAGCCACCCGTTGCGGAAGATGCCCGCCGTCCGGAAGCCCGCGTCGGAGAGGATTTCGGCAGGAAGTCGCGGGGCTTCGGGCACCACATCGTCGAAGTGGGTCACGCCCGTCCGGGGCGGGTAGAGGCTCGTCCAGAGAGAGGCCATGGAACACTTGGTCCATGACGATTGCGAAAGGTGACGATCGAAACGGACTCCACGCTCTGCGAGCACGTCCAGAAGCGGGCTGGTCGCTCTCTCGTAGCCGTACGAGCCGAGCCGGTCCGCTCGAAGCGTGTCGATCAGGATGAAGAGAACATTGATGTCGTCGCGCTCGGCGAGCGAGGCGATGTCGTCTGCGGTGCCCAGCGATCGAGGGTCTCCAGCGCCTTGCAGCTTCGAGAGAGTCGGCGCCAGGAGCGAGTAGACGCCTAGCACGACGGCTGCACCCAGCCAGAGCCACGGGGATCGAATCAATCGAGTAATCAATCGAGTAGAGTCACTAGAGTCACGAGGCATCGAACGAGGTTCCTCTCAGTCGTCGAGAATCAGTCCCCGGCACTTCGCTGAACCAGCGGCGACACGAC
>JAFDDH010000378.1 GCA_019310975.1 Deltaproteobacteria bacterium
TCCTGCTGATGGTGATCGCGGGCGTGTTCCTGGCCGCCACTACGGCATTCTTTCAGTTCGTAGCGATTGGTCCGCTCAGCATGATCTCGGCCTTTGGGGTGAGTATCTTCTTCGTGGAGTTTCTGCTCTTCGGCGCCAACCTGCGCCATAGCCACCTCTGGATCGACTATGGGCCCAGCATCAGCCGCTGGCTGATCTCGCCGGCTCAGCATCAAATCCATCACAGCGACGATCCGCGTCACCGCGACCGCAATATGGGCCTCCTCTTTGCGTTCTGGGATCGCCTATTCGGCACACTCTTCGTGCCCGATGGCCGCGAGGAGATCCGCTTCGGGCTCGCGGGCGGCGAGGAGCGCGAGTACTCGAACCCAGTCAAGCTCTTCTGGCTTCCCTTCCACAAGCTCATCGGGCGCCGTGGATGGCTGGCGGCAAGCTCCGGTGGCCTGATCGCCGTCGGCCTGGTCGGCCTCTCCTTCGCGAGCACGACGGTGATGCTCTCCGAGCCGCAATCCTACGGGGTCCACCTCGAAGATCTGACCTGGCTCGAGGTCGACGGCATGATCAAGGGCGGAAAACGCACCGTGCTCGTGCCGACCGCGGGTCACGAGCAGAACGGTCCACACGTCGTATTGGGCAAACACCACCACGTGGTCCGCTTCGCATCGGAGCGGATTGCCCGCGAGCTGGGCGACACCCTCGTCGCCCCGGTGGTCACCTATGTGCCCGAGGGCGGCATCGAGCCGCGCGAGGGGCATATGCGCTTCCCCGGCACCATCAGCGTTCCGACCGAGACCTTCGAGTCGATCCTCGAGTACACGGCCCGCAGCCTGCGCGCACATGGCTTCGAAAAGATCTGCTTCGTGGGCGACAGTGGCGACAACCAGGACAGCCAGGCGCGAGTCGCCAGGCGGCTGAATGCCGAATGGAAGGATGAGCCGACACGCGTGATCCACGTGGACGCCTACTACGCTTCGAACGGCCAGATGGAGTGGCTCATCGAGCAGGGGATCCCCAAGGAGGAGGTGGGACGGCACGCGGGGGTCCGGGATACCTCGGAGATTCTATACGTCCATCCCGAGGGTGCGCGCCCGGACCGCTTCTTCGAGAGCGCCCACGACGGGATGCGAGGTGTGAACGGCGACCCGACGCGCGCCTCCGCCGAGATTGGGCGCAAGATGATCGAGCTGAAGGTGAGCGCGGCCGTGGAACAGATCCGCGCCGCGGGCGACGCGGCGGCGGATCGGGCCGCCTCGCGATGATTCGAGGGCAGCCGATTGCCGGCCAAGGGCGAATGTCGACCTGGCCGGCTCCTCCCTGTGGACCAGGAGCTACTCGACCGCCTCGGACGACTCCTCCGGGACAGGAATAATGGCGTCCATTGGCTCCGGGTGGGGCTCCATCGCGGCGATCTGACCCTCGAGAGCCCGAGCCTGCTCGTCGAGCCGCGCATCCGCCGGCAGCTCGGCCAGGACGGACTGCTCGCCGGGCTCGGGCACGTAGGTCCACACGAGCAGCCCCAGTGGAAGGGCCACGACCGCGCAGTAGACCGAGAAGCTGGTCAAGGCCACGCGCAGGTTCGCGGTCTGTCGATCGAGGCGCTCGAGGATATGCCGCACGAATTGATACTTCGTCTCACTATTCCAGCGGTCGAACTTCTTCTCGTGAAGCTCAGCGTAGACCGAGCGCAGACGCTGTGCTGGGCTCGCCCCCGCTTCCGACACCCCGGCCTCGAGATCCCCACGCACCTTCGCAAAGGTGCGCACTTGATCCAGCTGGCGCGGGACACCGGCCAAGAGCACGATGCCGACACAGGCGATCGGAGCCTCGCCGAGGGCCACGCCCACGCCGATGATGGCAAGAGAGCTCAGCATGCTGAAGCCGAACTGGACCTTTGGGTGGCGATCGAAGAGCACGATGCTCATGATCCGGCCGCCGTCGAGCGGAACGATGGGCAAGAGGTTCAGATAATTGAGAAGGAGCATGAATTGCGCACCGTTGCGGATCCAGTCGTTCTCGACCCCCCAGCCCGTCGCCATGACGAGGGTGCCGATCACGATGCCGGGTACGGGCCCGGCCAGCAGCACTACGACCTCCTGCCAGGCGGCGATGTTCTCCTTGCGCCCAGAGGCAACTGCACCCAGGAAGGGAATGAATAGGATCTGAAGATCCTTGTAGCCGAAGAAACGCATTGCAAGCGCGTGACCGACCTCGTGGATGAAGAGCACGGCCAGGAGCAGGAGCACCGTGCGCGGCGTGAGTTGAATCCCGAAGGCCAGTACGAAGAGCAGGACACTCGCCGTGAAATAGACGAGCTTCCTCGCCCAGCCCGAACGCCGGCTCTGCTCCACTGCATCGCGGCGGCGGTGCGCAGCCAGGTCGGGTGTCAGATCGCGGTCGACTCCCGAAGACGACCGCTCATCCGCGCCCACGGCGCTCTGCTTCGCGTACTCGGCCAGCGCCCGTAGACGCCCGCGTTCTCCCCCGTTGGCGCGCATCACCGTGCGGATCGCCCAGCGAAAGCTGAAGCGAAGCGTGCCGTCCTGCTTGGGCAGGAAGCGTCGCTCCGAAAGCTCGAAGCTCAGGGCCTCTTCACGAAGACGCTCGAAATGGGTCACGAGCAAAGAGGCATCGAGGCGAAGCGGCTCGAAGGCGTGCGATTCCCTCACGGCTTGCCGATGCCGCTCGTACTGCTCGTCCCATTCCAGCGTCTGCGCGTCGACCACCTCGTGATCGGGCAGACCCGGCCGAAGGCGGTGGGCGCGGTACGCCACCGTCTCGATCAGGCGTCCGTCCAGCGCACAGGCGTAGAAACTCAACTCGACCGGCTGCAGTCGAGTCGGCGACTCGGCGAGGGTGATCCGGGCGATGTGGATCCGATTCGCGTCGCAGTAGAGAAGTGAGTACGCGGGTTCGTCCACACCGTCGACGAGGTAGTCCTCCTCGACGGCCCCACAGTCCTCGAAGCCGAGCGCCTCGAGGGCGCGGCCGTGCTCGCGCAGGAGTGAGACGATCTCGGCGGGCATGTCCGGCGGCCGGATGCTGCGGACCGAGCGTAAGCGCCTGACCCGAACGCTCATCAGGCGGGAGATCGCCATCCCATAGACCACTACAACCACGAACGCGATGAAGCCGACCAAATAGGCCGGTACTAGCAGCATGGAAGCTCCTCAGATGAGCGATGGCGGCAGCATGCGCTGCCCGTGCCATCGGACTCGTTCGAGCTGCACTTGAGGTGCAGAGAGGAGCCAAAGGCCGCGTTGTGCAAAGGTGATTGTGCGGGGGTCTCTCCTTCTGACACTCAACCTATCACGCTGGCACGACGGCTCCAGAGGAGGG
>JAFDDH010000379.1 GCA_019310975.1 Deltaproteobacteria bacterium
TGCCAGACCCTGGGCCACCACGGGGCGAAGCCAGCTCTCGAGAATCGGTGCCAGGTGCTCGCCGCCGGCGAGCAGCTCGTACTGCACGAGCCGGGGCAGGTTCGGCCGCTGGCCAAGCAGGGCCATGATCTCGACGACGAAAACGTCGGGGTTCTCCAGGGCGTTCGCGTCCTCGATTGCCCCACCGAGCAGGTCGAGCAGAGGCGCCATGCCACGGTCGAGGACCGCCGCATAGAGGGATTCCTTGTTGGGGAAGTGGTTGTAGAGGCTGGGAATGCGAATCCCAACGATATCGGCCACATCGCGCAGCGAGGTGCCCGCATAGCCGTGACGAGCGAAGCAGGATTCGGCGGCGTCGAGGATCTCTTCGGCGGTCTGTACGCCCCGACGCCGGGGTCGGGACACATCCGGGTGTGCCCTGCTGTCGCGGCCGGGTGCGGTGAGCATTCAGATTCTCGAGTCCAATCAGAGACTAACTAGCGTTAGTTTGCTTCATCTCTTCGAAGTGTCAACCAGACCCGTCGGCACGACGCGGGATCGATCTTGATCGGATTGTGGCGAATGTCCCACAAATGGATCTGGGCACGGTGCGCCTGGCCAGGGATCCGTTCCCGTCGGATTTCTGCTGGGCGGGCGCACGCCGCGCGCTGGCTCGAGGCATGGCGATCAACCGGTCGGGCCCTCGCGAAGCGCTCAGGCGCCCGCCGAGGTCGCTACGTCCCGCTGCACGCCGTTGCGCCACTGATGCAGGCCAGCCGGCTGGTAGGCGAGCAGATAGGCGCGGCGGTGGTCTTCACTGCGGTTCGACTTCGAGCCGTGGACGATGTCGCGATGGAACCAGAGCACCGAGCCGGCGGGCAGTGCGACCGGATAGGGCTTTTCGTCGAGTCGATCGACATCGGTATAGAGTCGGCCGAGCGTACCTCGGTCGTCGAAGGTCTTGAGGGCGCCGTGTCTGTGGGTTCCCGGGATCACCCAGAGACATCCATTGTCTTCGCTGGCATCGTCGAGGTAGACGAGCAGCGTGATCACGCGCTCGAGATCCTCGGCCCCGTGCGCCCAGTAGGGCCCCTCCTGGTGCCAGGGGAAGGGGGCGCCGCCGGGCCGCTTGACGTTGAGCTTGTCGCTGAAGAGGCTCAGCTCGCGCGTTCCGATGAGGTCCGCGCAGGGCTCCCACACGCGTGGATCGTCGATCAGTCGCTCCAGGCGTGCGTCGAGGTGGTAGGTGGGCTCCATCGAGCGGATCGCACGCAGGTCTTCTCGCCACTCCCACTTGATCGTCGAGCCGAGCACCTCCTGGTACTTCTGGACGTCCACCTGATCGATGGCCGATCCCTCGTCGCGATCCGCTGCCTCCAGCACCTGCGAGTGGACGTGCTCGGCCGCCTCGCGAAGCTCCGCGATCTCCTGCTGGGAGAAGACGCGCTCACGCGTGAAGAAGCCCTGACTCTCGAATTGCTGCCGCTCCGCCGCGGTGGCGCCCTGCATCGGTCTCCGGATCCGTCTCGGGACGGGAGTCAGAGCCCCCGGTTGGCGAGCCGGGACGTTAGCCCCGGGCGCCCCCTCGGTCGAGTCGGCCCGGGTCGAAGGCCACATCCTCGAAGCCCGCTTCCGGCGATCGCCGGTGTCGCTCGACGCGTGCGGGCCCGATGCAGGGCAGGGTGGCTGGCCCGAGCTTCGCGCAAAATTCCGATCAGAAGCGATAGAAGGCGCCGAAGCTGATCGCGAGGCGGTCCCGCTCGTTGAGGCGGCGTGTGCCGATCACATAGTTGATCTCACCCGTCAGGCCCCAGCGGTAGTCGATGTAGTAGTCGAGACCGCCGCCGAGTCGAGGCGCGAAGTCCGTCCCGTCACGCGCCACACCCGAGAGTCCCGCCATGTAGTCGATGTGGTAGGCCCCCATGCCGAGCACGATATAGGGCTGCACCCGGTCGGTGAGGAGGAAGAGCCGGAAGTCGACGTAGTACATCCAGCTCGAGGCCTGCCCGCCCCCGAGCCCGACCACGTCCACCGAATAGGGGGCCAGATACTCGAATCCCATCTCGAAGTCGACGCGCTCGTTGAAGCGGTATCCGGCCCGCATGTCGAAGCCGCCGGTCGATCCCAGCGAGACGAGGGCCGGTCCGCCGATCGCCTCGGCGATCTCTTCACGCAGCTCATCCTCCCAATTGGGGGAGGCGAATACGCCCGAGAAGGCGACGTGGATGCCGCCGGTCGAGTACTCACCCTTGGCGTTCGCGAGGTGCGGGAGGAGCCCGCTGGTGACCGAAACGGCCAGAATCAGCAGAACGACGCGGATCCACATGCGCGGGCGGCTCCCCTCTCGGCTCCACACGCACGCGGAGCCGTGGCCTTCGTCATCGGCCTCGTCCGAGGTCGACATTAGGCGCCGTCGGCGATGCCCGGAGGCGAAGAGTGATTCGGGTCACGCGGGTGCGGGGGCCGCATCCAGCAGCACAGCATTCCCCTCGCTATGGTTGGTGCCGGCTCGCGGCTGGGCGGGATCCCGGCAGCGGCGGCCGGGGAGATGGGTTGGACAGGCTGATCGCGATCTGGAATGGCCTCGGGGCCCTGGGGAGCAGCCTCTCAGTCATCTTCATCGTGGCGATTGCTGTGACCCTGGCGCTGCTCGCCGTGGTCTATCTGGTGGCCGCCGCGCTGGTCGTGCTGCGCTTCGCGCGCGCCGCCGACCGCATTTGGGTGCAGGCGGTGGCGGGCGCCGCGTTCTGCCTGGGCCTCTCGGTCGTCTGGCTCGCCATCGTGCAGCCCGAGCTCGGCGTGGCGTCGTGGGGCGAGCGGCTGGCCGGCGCGGCCCGCTGCCTGGCCTGGCTGCTGCCCGCGTGTGCGGTCGCGATGGCGATCTTCCGTCGCGCCCTGCGTTCGAAGGGGCGGCTGGCGGTGCCCGGAGCATTGATCGTGGCCGTGTGGGTCGGGATGTTCGGGATGGCCGCCCGCACTCCGCCTGGCGAGCCGCCGTTGCCGGGCCACGTCCTGGCCGGTGGCGTCGCGGGGCTGCTGCTCTGCCTGCTTCCGTTGGCCGCGGCTGGAATCGTCGAGATGCGAAGGAGTGCGGAGTGGTTCATCGCGATTCGCTATCTCGTGGCCGAGCGGCGCCAGGTCTTCATCAGCGTCATCACGCTGATCTGCATCGGGGCGGTGGCGGCCGGCGTGTGGTTGATCATCACGGTGCTCTCGGTGATGAATGGCTTCGAGCGGACGTGGCGCGAGGAGATCGTGGACAACTACGCACACTTCCTGGTGCGTAGCTACTACGGCCACGTGGTGGACCACGCAGATCTGATCGACGAAATCATCGCGGTGG
>JAFDDH010000151.1 GCA_019310975.1 Deltaproteobacteria bacterium
GGATCGAGAAGTCGAGGGCGGGTCACAGGGTTCCGCTTCGCTCGGTGGACGGCCTCCCGTGGGCACCGCTCGCGGCACACCCTGCGCAGCGTATGCGCATCTGGATCCGGCCCGGTATGACGAGTGTCATACTGGGCGCTCCCCGTGCCGCGTCCGCTCACGCTGCGAGTCCTGGGTAGGCTCGCGGATGAGCCCCTACTCGGTGGCCATCTCGAGGGCCACTAGATCCGGTGTCGAATCGGATGATGCGATCAACACGACACTGGACACGGAGAGGGCCAGCAACGCGACACCGATGAGACCACCGCTGAGGACCCGGAGCCCGCTCTTCATTCGGAAGATCTTGGCGAAGGGCAGCCAGAAGAGCCTGAGCACGCTCGAGTAGTCGGCGTCCTCTCCCTGATCGAGCCCAAAGACGATCTCCTCCCGCTCCCGCGGGATGGTCTGGGTACCGAAGAGGCGGTCCCAGAAGGAGAACATGAAGCCCATATTGCTGTGGTGCTGGTGGGGCTTCTGGCTGTGATGGATCTGATGCATGGCCGGGGAGACCAGGATCTGGCTCAGTCGCGGGCCGTAGCCGAACCAGAGATGGGTATGACGCAGGTTGGCGCCGAAGAGATTGAAGAGCACGGCGAAGATGTTGGTCGCACCCACGGAGACGATGCCCACCTCGCCAATGGTCACGAACTGGAATACTGCCAGCGTGATGGCGAGGCCGGTGCCGCTGAGGAGCACCACGCCGATGTCGTCGACGGGATGCATGCGATAGACGGTGATCGGCGTCATTGCTTGCGCGGAGTGGTGGACTTTGTGGAACTCCCACAAGACGGGGAAGCGGTGCAGCAGGTAGTGGGCGAGGAAGCCGGCGAAGTCGGCCACGAGGATCGCTACGACGGTGAAGAGCCCGATCCAGAGCGGGCTACTGGGTACGGTGGCCTCGAGGGCCGGGAGTCCCGCACCGAGCGTCCGTCCGGTGGCTTCCGCGATGGCCGGTGCCAGCAGTGCCAATACGGGTAGGCAGAGGATGCTGAAGAGCACTCGATGCACCAGGAAGTAGCCACAGTCGATGAAGGTCGATCGGCTGAGGTAGACAGAGCGGGGGAAGGCAAGTCGCACGAAGCTTCGCAGCGAAGTCTTGCCCGGCGCCGTCTTGGCGTAGACGACTACTGCGACGAGTCCGGCGACCAGCAGATAGAGCCAGTGGATGCGCTGGCCCTCCGCGAAGAGATAGGCGAGGGGGTTGTCGAGCTGATCCAGGGCCGACTGGAGAAAGGTGCCGAGATCTGATGTGCGCATAGGTGTGTTCTAACACGTGCCGGTACGCAACATCGGCGCAACTCACGGAATCGTCCCGGCGCGGGATGCAGTGTCAGCATCCAGCACAACGAATCAGTGAAGGGCCGCCTCACTTCGCGGATGGATCGGGGCAATGCGGCACATCGTATAGGAGGGTCTTTCCTCCTGATCCGAAATCTGCAGAAACGCATCTCGGATGCAGAAGGCAGGATCCACCATGCGCTTCGATCCGGAGAATCCTTCAACCCAGCGAGAGCTCCAGCATCATGACGGCAAAGAGCAGCGCCAGATACACGATGGAGATTGCGAAGACCCGACGGTCCTCCTCGATTCGCGCAATCCGTCTGGCGCGCGCGATCGACGCCACGAAGTAGCCACCGGTCAGGAGCGCCGTCAGGCCATAGATCGGCCCGAGTGCTCCACCCATCCATGGGATCAGCGTCACCGGCCACAGAACGAACGCGTAGGCGAGCATCTTCTTCCGCGTCGCCGCATTGCCCACGACGATCGGCATCATCGGAAATCCAGCCGCCGCGTACTCGTCCTTGCGGTAGAGGGCGATTGCCCAGAAATGGGGCGGCGTCCAGAGGAAGATGATCGCGAAGAGGACGAGGCTCCAGACGCCGATCGTGCCGCTCACCGCAGCGTCCGCGATCAGTGGGGCCGTCGCTCCGGCTGCGCCTCCGATTACGATGTTCTGGGGGCTACGGGGCTTGAGCCAGAGTGTGTAGACGAAAATGTAGTGGAGCAGCGTGAGTGCACCGATGGTGGCGGAGAGTCCCCCGCCGACGGCGAGCAGAAGCCCGAGGCCGAGGCCGGAGGTGAGCAGTCCGAAGATCAGCGCCTGACGTGGCTTGAGCCGCCCGGTGGGCAGTGGGCGGTCCATCGTGCGCTTCATCTTGGCGTCGCGTTCGCGCTCGATCCAGGCGTTGAGCGCACCGCATCCGCCACCGATCAGCGCGGTTCCGAGGACGACTCCGATCAAGACGCCCGGCTCGGGCCAACCCTCTCGGCCGAGCGCCATCGCGGCGGGCGCGGTCAGGAGTACGAGCATCAGAACCCGCGGCCGGGTCAGAGCCACGAAATCGCTGGCGATGGAGAGGAGATTCGAGGATCGACGGGCAGGGTTCAGCTCACCCGCTGCGGGAAGTGTGGCGCTCATCGTCCGCTCTCCGTGTGTCGCGTTCCCGTGGATTCGTCGGGGCGCATGATCCCCATCCAGAGATCCAATTCAATCAGTACCATCCAAAGCCCGAGACCCGGTTGAAGACGACGACGCGCCGGTTGTCGAGAGTGAAATCGAGCACCTGTTCGTCGTGATGCGTCCACTCTTCGGGATTCGCAGTCTCTCCGATCGAGATCTCCACGATGTGGCGACCTTCTTCGACCGGAATTCGCTCGAGCGCGATGCTGTTGCTGTCGCCCCAGACGCCTGCCGCCGGAATCGATTTGCGTATGATCTCGACCCCATCGATCCGCACGGCGAGGCGAACCGCGGAGCGACCTCGGTCACACTGCACGGGCTGGCGCATATGCAGGGGGATCTCTGCGAGCTCGGCCTCGCTGAGGGTGCGACAGTTCTCGCCTTGCGTCCCTGGATGGGAGAAGCTCACGACGAGCTCGGACTGTTCGACCGCGGGAAAGGCATATCCCAGATCGCTCACGACGCCGGCCAGGCCCGCGAAGATCAACGCAAGGAATGTAGCCGCGACGAGGCCGAGAGCGGTGCCGCGCTGCGTCCGAGGCGGCGCGCTCTTATGGGTGCGAAGCGCAGTGGCGCGCTCGATCAGCTCGGCCTTGCGGGTGCGGTCCAGGCCCAGCAGCGTGAGCTCTTCCGGAGCGACCTTCTCGCTGCGCAGGCGGGGCTCGCGTTCTCCGGCCATCCGCTGCTCGGTCCAGAGGGCGCCTTCGCGGTAGTGGCATTCGCCCGGTCCGCAGGTGACGATCAGGGCGCCGGCCGCTCCGTGCCGAAGCGCCCGCTCGACCATCAGGGGGTGGACCCAGCCCGCGCAAGGGACGCGCAGCAGTCGGAATCCCGGAAGCTCCGGGCTGATGCCGGTCGTGGGATCCACGTTCAGACCGGCCCCCGCCGACTCCGCACAGATGAAGCCGATGTGCGGAGCCTCGCCCTGCGCCTCGGCGTCCCGCAGCCAGCCCTCGATTCGTCTGCGTTGCTCGATCGAGTCGAAGGAGGTGATGCCGATGCCCGCGGTATCACAGGAGCCAGCGCAGATGCCGCAGGATACGCACTTCGACTCGATGACGAATGCCTGGGTCGCGTGGTTCGGATTGCCATCGTTGCGCGCGACCATCTCGATGGCCGCATAGGGGCAGTCGTGATAGCACTTGGTGCATTCGTTGCAGCGCGAGGCGATGACGAGGGCGGGCTCCGGACGTCGTGGTGAGAGCCACCAGGGGATCGAGAAGAAGAGCGCGCCGGAGGCCAGCACGATGCCCCAGAGTGCACCGCCACTCAGGCGCTCGGTGAAGAAGAGCGGCAGCAGGTACCACCAGTCCATCGTCATCTCGCCGCTGAGAGCCGTCATCCTGGCCGGCTCCGCGCTCGTAGCGGGGTAGAGGATGCAGAGCAGGAAGAGCAGGGCCAATGTCCAGATCGTCATCGGGCGATCGGTCAGAAAGCGCGCGCGAGAGAGGCGGGTGATGTGGAGCCAGGCCACGACGGCGAGCGCGAGGGGGACGAGCATGTGGAAGAAGAAGACGACGAAGAAGAGGAGCGAGTTCACGCCCTCGTCCGTGAGGAAGGAGCGGCCCACGGGATCGCCGAAGATGGGCAGCACGTCCATCAGCTTGGCCGTGCCGACGGCCACCAGCTGGGCGCGCATATCCCAGACCAGCCAATAGCCACTCCAGCCGATCGACCAGAGCAGCAGCATCAGGATCCCGCCCGTCACCCACGCCAGCCACCGGGCCCCGCCGAAGCGGCCCTCGAGGAATGAGCGCAACGCATGGATGATGCCGAACATCAGGCTGGCGTCGGAGCTGTACCGATGCAGTGAGCGCAGGAAGCCGGCGGTGAAGGGTGCATTCGACATCGCCTCGACCGACTGCCAGGCCATCGAAACGCTCGGGCGGTACCAGATCAGTAGGATGATGCCGGTCGCGGTGGCCACGAGGAGGCATACCACCGCAATGGCGCCGGTGTGCAGCAGGGGATTGAGGGTTTCGGGGAGGACGGCAGCGACTGCGCGGTCGAATAAGAGAAATACTCGTTCCAATCCCCGCAGTACGCCCTTCGGCGCCGCCGGCTCGTGCGGCGTCGTTTCTTGGGGGGTGTCGCCCGGCATCAATCGGAGCTCTCCCGGCTCCTCATGATCCTCCTGTCCGTCGATCTGGCTCACATCTTTCCTTCTTGGTTCGCGGGTATGGTTCACGAAGCCGGGCGATCATCCAGCGGCTCGGGGCTCCCTCAGGAGGACGCGTAGCGCCGCCGTGAGCCAGGTCTTCTGCCGTTCTCCGAGGCTGAGGCGATAGGCGATCTTTCCCTCCCGGTCGATCACCAGGAAGATGTTGGCGTGGTCGATCGCGCCGGTCTTCGGATCGCGTGTGCGGGCGACCTGCATGTCGTCGAGCACACGCTCGACCTGCTGGCTGGGTCCGGTCACGAGGTTGTAGAGCGGGGCCTCCAGGCCGTGTCCATCCGCCAGCTGTGCGAGGACCTCCGAGGAGTCGTGGCCGGGATCCAGGGTGACGGCGATGACGGTGAGATCCTGCAGCTCGCCGGGACCCAGGTCGGCCAGCGCGGCCTTGGTCTGGGTGAGGATCATCGGGCAGGTATGACCACAGGACGCGTAGACAGCGGTGAGCAGGACGACCCGGCCCTTCAGCGCTTCGAGATCGACCCTCGAGCCCTCCTGATTGGTGAGCGAGAGCTGCGGTGAAGTGAACTCCGTACGAATGTCGGCGGCGGGAAAGGGCAGCTCGCCGCTCGTCGGCGCACTGCTGGAGAAGGCAAAGCTCAGCGTGCTTCCCGCGACGATCAGCGCTGCGGCGCCGGCGTGGACGGCCGCTCGTCTGGGCTCGCGGAGCATCTTGCGCAGGGGCTGCCACCAGAAGAGGGCGATGAAGCCGCCCATCATGAGCTGGGGCATGAGCATGGACATCACGTAGGCCCACTCGGTCTTACCCGTTGCGGGGTCGTATCCGAAGCACCAGATCCGGAAGTCTTCGGCGAAGGCGCCGAGTGGCGAGGAAGAGGGAGGGAGTACGAGTACCCCGATCAAGAACATCTCCCAGCAGGCCAATAGTGAGATCGCGAAGATCGGAAAGGCGCCTTCGCTGATGAAGTTGCGGATTGCCTCGATCGATCGGCTGGATCGGCGGGGCTCCTGGACGTTGGGCATGCTGCTTTACCTCGTTCTCTAGCCTGTCTCTGGCTCCTCGTTCTGTTGCCCCGGGGCAAGGCGCGCGTGCGCCGGGGCGCCCCGGGGCGCCCCGGGGCTCGAATGCGCTTCGCTATCGAACCTCCCAGACGTCCGCCAACCACATCCAATTGGCGAAGTAGTAGACCGCGAAGGCAGCCAGGAAGACGATTGCCAGCACCAGCGTCCCCGGAGTCTTGTGCTCCTCGCTCTGGTCGGTGACGGCATCGGCCGGTCTGGCCGGCTCTTCGTGCCAGGGCGGCATGGCCTGTCCCGCGATGCGGGGGCCGAAGAAGACTGCGGCCACCACGAGCAGGACGTACATCAACAGACCGATCACCGCGATCACAGCACCGACACCCATGATGCCCAGCATCGCGTGGGCGCCGGCGTCGAAGCCGACGGCGAACTGGCCGCCAGTGAACTCGATGTCCCAGTGTCGACGCGGGACCCCATAGGAGCCGGCGAAGGACATGCCCACCGCCATCAAGGTGATGCCCCCGCCGAACACATAGGGCTGCAATCGGCAGAGCGTCTTGGCGTAGAAGTCACGCTGGAAGATCAACGGCACCACATAGTAGGTGAGTGCCATGAAGGCGAGGGTGGTCCCGCCGACTACGGTGACGTGGAAGTGGCCCGGGATGCGAAGCGTGTTGTGGGCCATGATGTTGATCTGCTGGGTTCCGAGCACGACACCCGTGATGCCGCCACCAAAGCCGAAGATGATCAGCGAGAGGAAGAATCCCGAGAATCCCGGATTGCTCCACGGTGCTGCCGCAAGCCAGCCGAACATGCCTCGAGTGAAGCCCTTCCCACGCATGGCTACTTCGATCGATGCCGGCACTGTGAAGCCGTGGATCATCGAGGCCAGCACCGCGAGGTACATCGCATACGAGGTATTCCAGATCTTCCAGCCCGCACCTACGCCCGGATCCACCAGCAGGTGATGCGCGGAGGCGAGGTTGATGAAGAGGATGTAGAGAACGAAGGCGCCGCGACATACGGCCTGGTTGAGGGGCTTGGCGCCGACTGTCAGTGTGCCGAGCAGGTACCAGATCGAAACCATGGCGCAGACGTTCACCTGCTGGGACATATGTCCGAGACCCCACCAGGTGATGCGGTACCAAGAGGGGTCGATCTCCGAGATCACGCCCATCGACCAGAGCCAGGTCGGAATCATCACGACAGCACCGTGCAATAGCGTCCCGACGGCGATGATCGCCGCGGCCGTCGCGCCGAAGACGACGAGCGGCACGGATCCCTCGTAGGTGTGATCCCGCTTGGCGATGTAGATCGTTGCCAGGAAGTTGAAGACGCCGATCAGCGCGCCGACCGCCAATATGATGATCCCGAGGTAGAACCACGGGGTCGCCATGAGCGGCACGTAGGAGGTCATGAGCACGTCGGCCTTCCCACCCATGATCGTGATGTCGACCATGACTGAACCAACCAGCATCATGCCGAAACACACATACGCCGCCCACTTCGACGCCAGCCTCGTATTGAGAAGGACGGTACCCGCGAAGTAGAGCACCGCGATCTCGAAGCTGAGGATCCAGAAGATCAGCATATTGAGGCCGTGCAGGGTCAAGATGCGGTAGTACCACTCGGCATCCAGGAGGTGGACGGCGGGCCATCGCGTGAGTGCCAGGAGCAGCGCGCCGATACCGCCGATCAGAAGAAAGACGACGGCGACGACGGCGTGCCAGCGGATGAATTGCTGAGCGGTCAGACAGACCGGCAGTGACGTGGTGTCGCAGGAGCGAACCTCGGCTTGCGGATGATTCCCAACGATGGGAAGACTATCGACTGCACTCGCCATGATTCCCTCCTAATCCTCGACGATGATGCGGCCGGTCATGCTGTGGTGACCGATTCCGCAGAATTCATTGCAGATGATGGAAAAGATGCCAGAGCTGGTCGGTGTGATCGTCAGCACGTGGTCATATCCCGGGAGCACCTGGAAGTTCATGTTCAGGGGTTGAAGGGAGAAGCCATGCTGCAGGTCCAGCGACGAGATGTGCAGCCGGTACGTCTGTCCCTTCTTGAGCTTGATGATTGGATAAAAGGCCCACATTCGTGCGAGGAGGTACCCATCGCCCCCGGGCGCGATCTCGACGATCGGGACGCCCTGCTCCGTTCCAACTGTGTTGGACTCGACGAACTGCTGTACGCGTGCGCCGTAATCGGCGACGGAGACCCTGTAGGACTCGCCCGTGGAGTTCTGCTTGCCGTAGAAGTGCCAATAGGGCATGGCGAGCGACATGATGATGCACCATGTGAGTGCCAGTCCCACCCAGAGTCGTTCGGCTCCGGTCGGCGCTTTGAACCATCCTGCCGGCGGATTGTAGATACTCATCTCTCTTCCTCCCGTTGCTCTCGGTATCGCATCAAGGCAGAGTGGCGGTCGGGACCAGCCAGAGCTCGATCCAACCCCAGATCGTGTAGGAGACGGTTGGAATGACGATTCCCAGTACCAGCAGGAGCCAGGGGTTGTCCATCAGCTTCTGAATCGGATGCTTTCCGTTCGGATCTCTCGTAGCCATCTATTCCTCCAGGCTCGTTCGGAGCCGTTCTGAGTAGTGGGTGTTTGGATGCTGGCGCCGCGTCTCCAGACGACGGCGACGACGACGAGAAAGAGCACTCCGCCGAGGACGGCGATGAAGCCGCCAATGCCCATGACGCCCAGGCCGATGCTCTCGGCCAGACCGCGAGTGGCCTGCTCGGCCCCATAGGTCTTGCGCGACATCCCATAGGCGCCGGCGATCGCGAAACCGGCGGCGAAGACCATCTGCCCGACGCCGTAGACGACGGGCTGCCAGGTGGCGGCGCGCTTCAGCCTGGGGGTTTCGATCGAAAGACCGAGTGCAGCCAGGACCAGGTAGCTGAAGGCCATGAACGCAGCCGTGACGCCCCCGATCGAGGCGTGGTAGTGGGCGGGCACCACGGTATTGGAGCCTCGGATCGCGGCGCCGAGGGCGAAGCCCAGGAGGGTGAGCGCAGCGCTGACCAGAAAGCCCGATATCCGGGGATCGCGAAGCGATGAGACACCGACACGCCCCTCACGTCGGGCTCGTAGGAGAGCCCGGGTGCAGAGCACGAGGAAGATCGTGACGACTGGGAAGATCGACCAGCGCATGAGGTCGGTGAAGCCGACCCGATAGGCGCTGGTCGAAGGTCCCTGCATGGCGAGGAAGGGCGAGAACGTCCAGGGCAGCATGATCGCAATGAAGAGCAGCTTGGCGGTGCGCTCGGCGATCGGCGGGTGACCGAGCACGGAGTTGAGGAGGATCAGCCAGACGGTGACCATGGCGACACTGCAGGTGAGCTGCAGCACATGCCCGCCACCCCAGACGAGGAGCTCGTAGAAGGTCTCGGTCGGGAGCCCCGGAGCAATGCGCCACCAGGAGATCGCGAAGGTACAAGCTGCCAATATGAGCCCGAGTGCAGTCGCGCGTATGCCGATTCGCGCGGCGGGCGGAATCTCGAAGAAGGCCGGACGGGAATCGCTCGCCGGCAGCAATCGACGACCGACAAAGCTCGAGAGGACACCGGCCGCAAAGAGGATCTGGCCCGCACCGAAGAGCCAGTGATCGATCATGGGAATGTAGTTCGAGAGGACGGGCTCGCCGCCGGGCAAGCCTGCGGAGAGCAGGAGCATGGCTACGCCCACCGCGCTCATATGCGGCGAATGCTGGGCGATCCAGCTGGGCGGACGTTTGCCGGGCACCAGGAAGAGCAGGGCGGCGATGAATGAGTAGAACCAGGCGACCAGGGCCAGGTTGACGTGAACGACCAGGCCGCGCTTGAAGAAGAGCGGGTCGGTGACCAGGCGATCGAAGGGGGGCATGCGACCGACCACCACGACGAGCGAGAAGAAGCCGGCGAGCATCAGGACGCCGATCGCCAATCCCAGCCAATACCGTGCGGCGCGTGCTTCCGGGAGGTCGAGGGCGTCGCTCGCAAGATCACTCGTCACGGCAGCGTCTCTTTGAGAATCCGATTGGCCAAGTCCAACGAAGTGGCACCGCCGTTGGGGTGGGGATTTCGCCTGAACCTCAGGCTGCTTCCCTCTCTTGCTCTTTTATTCGAAGAACTTGAAGGACGTCGGCCCTTCAAGCGGCTGATGGGGTTGCTCGTCGTTGTACTCGCGAAGCCATTTCTCTGATGCTTCGTGGGCCTCGTGCAGCGACTTTTCACGTTCAGGTCCTTGAGCATCGAGATGTCCAGGGCTTGCTCGGCCAGTATTCGTTTCAGATCCGAGTTCTCCCGCTCGAGCTCGCGCGGCTTCTTCGCCTCGGAGACCCCCATCCCGCCCTA
>JAFDDH010000380.1 GCA_019310975.1 Deltaproteobacteria bacterium
GTGCCGGATCACTCGGCCCTTCGGGAGCGCCTCGATTTTCTCGAGGGTTCTATCCGTGGAGGCGTTGTCCACGAAGATCAGGGCGTCCGCATGGCCCAGCCGATCGACGCGAGCGTAGAAGTCGTCGATCGACTACTCTTCGTTGTAAACGGGAACGATGATGGACAGCGACCGGGACATATGAGCTCGGCACCTTCGGTCGGCCTGGCGTCGGAGCCCTGATCGGGGACACGAAGTGGCTCCGAAGTTCGTCGATCCAATATATCATCCAATTCATGGACCCGCGCCTCATCGTCCTCCAAAGAGTGAAGAAGGAAGAGAGTTGAGCACCGCCACACCCGCCCGCCCCAGCCGTGAAGCGCTGACGAAGCTCTGCAAGCAAATCTATGCCACTGGAAGGGAGCTCACGCTCCAACAGACGCTGACCACCGTCTACCGACCCAGCTATGGTGCGACGGATCGGGTGCTCGAGTGGATACCGGCAGGCGCGCGGCTATTGGATGTGGGCTGCGGGACGGGCACCCTGCTCTTTCTCGCGAGCGTGCTGCGCAATCTGGAGCGGGGCTGGGGAGTCGACCCGAAGCAAGCTTCGATCGACGTGGCGCGTGACGTGGAGATCGACGCCCCCGTCAGTTTCGAAGCGATCGAGCGAGCTCCTGCACAGATGATCGCAGGGGCTGACACCATCACGTTGCTGGATCTCCTGCATCACGTGCCCGCGTCCGAGAAGCCGGCGCTTCTCGATCACTATCTCCGGAATGCGGCGATCGGCTCACGCTTGATCGTCAAGGACGTGGACACGACCCCCCGCTGGCGTGCGTTCGCGAATCGAGTTACGGATTTCCTCTTGACTCGCTCCACGGTCCACTACATGGCGATGGGCGACGCACGGAGATACCTCGAGGCCAACGGATTCGAGATCATTCACGCGGATCGCTGGTACAACTACGTCTGGTGTGAGTATCTGTTGGTGGGCCGAAAGCGCGCCATGGACGAGGCGGGAGGGGGCGATCGCTCATGCGATCCACCCGCGGGCTCTTGAGCACACACACTCGCCTCGCTCGGAGAGCGGCCGATGCCTCGGTCGTGGCGCCGCTCCTCCTCGCGGTACCGGCCGCCACCCTCGGCCACGTGCGGTCTTCGTCGCCTCTCTTCTTTGCAGGCGTCCGGCTTGCGATCTTGTCTTCTGGCCCGCTCTCGTTTTCGGTGGGACGAGGCCGCTGGCCAATTCTGAGCAAGCGAGGGCTGGCGGGGTCGGGCTCTCATTGGCGACTTTCAACATGGCGGTCACCGGTCGTGGGGTCGGGGGAGCCCCAATCGCGCACCTGGAATCTACCGATCCGCTTCGTGACTCGGGTGGCGTCCCGGATTCCAGACCACAGGATCGGATACGCCTGCGCAAAGTGAGTCACCGCGGTGTCGAAGCCCTCACCCACGATCAGGGGGCGAGTTCTTCGCACTGTGCGAAGAGCTTCGCGTTCGTTCACGAGCTCTCGGGCGTCCGCATCTTCGAGCACACCCAGGCCGGTCAGGTAGAAGGCGAACTCGTAGGCATCGACCGGAGCCTCGCGATCGGCGAGGAAGTAGATGAGCGGCTGGCCGGAGACCACGAACACGGGTCGCGCCGCGTTGGCAGGAGCGCTCAGATACTTCACCAGCAGAGCACCGTCCCGGTAGAGCTCGCCAGCCACGCGAATCCCGCTCGCACGCTCGATCGGGATGCGCTCGATCCGGTCGATATGGCGCGCGGCTGCGAGCGCGAAGACGAAGGGCATGGCCAGGACGCCGACGACCAGCACGGCCGGCCATGGTGAGCGGCCGCGCGTCAACGCCCCCAGGCAAGGCACGATCAGGGGCAGGATCGCGGGCGCGGACATCATCACATGAGCGAAGTCCGAGGCGGGGTGGTAGTAGAGGACGGAGACAGATCCATGGAGGGTGAAGAGCAGGAGCATGTCTCTATGCGTGGTTCTCGTGGGCTCGAGATTGGCGGTGCCGTGGCTCCGGAAGACGAGCATGATCGCAGAGCAGACCAACGCGAAGGGGATGAGAACGAACAGATCCGCTGCAGAGAAGACCCAATGGGAGGCTCCTTGTGTGATGCGGAGCAGGAGAGCCACCGTGGCGCCCGCTGCGACCACGACCGCGAGAGCCGGCGCCAGGCCGCGCCGCCCGGCGGCGGCTCCCGGGGCCATCGCAAGGTGAATCGCCACGAGCGCGGCTCCCAACGCCACAGCGAAGAGCAGAGTCAGGAGATTTGGCGTCGGCAGTGGCACGAACCAGTCGAGCATCTGCGGCAGCCCCAGGAGCACGTTGAAGACGAGTTCGTTGGCCAGGCCGAAGCAGGCATAGGCGGTCACGAGACCGGCCAGCGGCAGCACGGCGCCCAGCGCGAGCCAGAGCTGGGCACGAAAGACTCCGATTGCCACCGCCGCATCCGGCGGATCTCGTGCCTCGCGTAGCATCATCCACCCGATCAGCGCTGCGATCGGGCAGACGAGTACCAACGAGTTTGCGAGAGTGCTGTCGAGCGAGAGGTAGGCCCCGAAGACAGCCAGGCAGCTCACCATGCCAACCCAGCGAGTCACGCGGATCCACGGAAGTGCACGTGATTCGACAGAGGAGCTCTTCTCTACGACTTCGAGCTGGCGAAGAGAAGTCAAGTAGAGGAGCAGGGCAAGAAAGCCGAAGAGCCCGTTCGTCTGCTTGAAGGTTGCTGCAATGCCGAAGCAGAGCCCGGCCAGGAGGCAGCGGCGGGCGAGCGAAGAATCTAGCGACACGAAGAGTACGAGCGCCGCCATGGACATCGTGAGCCCGTAGAAGTTGGCGTATGGAGTCGTGAAGTAGGGCCAGGGCAGGCCGAGTATCACCACCGCAGCGAGCCACGCGGTGATCGCCAGGGGGCGCGAGCCCATTCGCACGGCGCAGAGATATACGAAGACGGAGAGCGCGGACTTCAGCACCACCAGCAGAGCGCGGATCACGGCCACATCAGCGCCGAACGAGGCCAGCAGGCCGCCGTTCACGAGAAAGACCGAAGGGCCGTAGATGTTCTGGAAGTCCCGGTAGGGCAGTGCGCCTTCCGACACCCGCCAGCTGAAATAGAGGACCTGTCCCTCGTCGACCCAATCGAGACTGAGGTCGCTGCCGAGCACAAAGTAGAGCCCGGCTGCGATGGCGAGCCCCGCCGCGATCACCCACGAGGAAGAGCTCTTCATGGAATCATCCGCTCATGGGCCCGAGCCGCGCCTCAACGCTCACCGAAGATGCGTCGCCATGGCGAGGAGTCCGCCATTCGCTTACGCACGATCAGCCAGCATCATCTCGGGAAAGACCTCCACACCATTCGCCGTGAGGTGGTCGCGAATGGTGACCCATGTCGATCGCCAGAGGCCACGATAGACACAACCCACGTCCGTGAAGCGCGAATCGAAGCGCCACCAGAGCAGCTGCAAGAGCTTGGCCAGCAGTACCTGCGCGATACGCACGACACCGCGCATGTTGGTTCCCTGCTCGATCATCTGCCGAGTCGTTCGCGTGCCAACCACCATGTCGGCGTCGCGCAGATAGACGAGGAGCTTGGAGACGTCGCGCGGAGAGAACGTGTCGTCGCTGTAGGACATCAGCAGGATATCTCCCCGCGCTTCGTCGAGCCCCAGCCTGACCAGGCCGGCCAGACCGATCGTCGGATCTTCAGCGATGCAGAGGGTCACGTTCTCGATGCGGGCGGCTTTCTCGAGTGCCGGCGAGCTGCGCCGTGCAACGGCGATCACCTCGTCAAGCTCCGGCTCAGCCGCGAATCGGGACACGGGCCCGGCGATCGACTCCTCGTTCTCGTCATCGACCACATAGACCAGGCTGGTGGACCGCTGGTCGAAGCGCAGATCCCGAATCAGGTAGTTGGCGTAGTTGAGATCGTCCCGGGAGTTGATGTTGATGTACTTCGCATCGAGCTCGAAGGGTAGAATCTTCTCGCCGGCACGTGCGAGCGTGCCGAGCCAGGTCGTCCAGTCACCGGGCCCGTCTTCGATGCCGCCGGAATACGCTTTGCGAAGGCGCCCGAATACATCCGGATGCAGGATGTAGGTGCCGGTGCCCATCCAATGTGACGTGACCACGCTCGGCTTCTCGATGAGATCCCGCGCCCAGCCGTCGCGCACGTCCACCGTGTAGTTCTTCTTTATGTGCTTCTTGTATTCGCTTCGAATCAGGCCCAGTGTGACGAGCGCCGACGGATCGAGACCCGCGAGCATCTCGCGGTGGTTCGAGTCGGCATAGCATTCGTCGGCCAGTATCATGCAGCAGTGGCCGTCGATCTCCTGACCCGCCAGGTAGAGTGAGTAGGGGAGCTCGAGGTCGATGCGTGGATTCTCGATGTAGCTGACCTGGACACCGAAGTCGGATCCGTCGCCCAGATGCTCGCGAATCACTTCACCGTGGTGGCCGATTACGATTCGAACGTCGCGAATCCCGAGCTGGTCACGCATCAGCTCGACGTTGCGCTGCAGGATCGGCACTCCGTCGACCTGGAGCATGCTCTTCGGGACGTAGCGAGAGTAGGGATAGGCCCGAATTCCCCGCCCGGCGGCGGGGAGGAGGCCGATCAGCTCCCGCATGGTTCACTCATCTCGCGCACCCGGATCCCGTCGAGCCGGAAGCATGCGTCAGAATTCGGCATGGCTCAACATGCCGCGGGTAGATGCATGGCGTGGATCGCCATCCTGCGTGTGCGCGTCGGGAGAGCCCGTGTTCGGGCGGAAGGGTCGGGCTTGCACTCGAGCTGCGGGCAAGGTGGCACGCGAGTGATGCGCGTCGGTGCGGCCACCGAGGAGGTCGGCTCTTGGTTCATCCTGCTGCCGATGCATGGACACGATCCGATCGTGGCCGGTCCTGCGAATCGTTGACTGCAGCATCTCGGAGTCGTGTCCGACTCCGCCTGTCTCGAACCCTTGCCCGTGATCTTCGTTCTCGATTCGGTGTACGCGCAAGCTGGATGACGCGCCGATGCGTCGAGGCCGGTCGCCCCTCTCTCGCCGGCTCGATTCCGATCTCGATCGTCGGCTCGATGGTCGCGGACGCTGCGACCATACGGCCCTTCCTGTTGCGCAATCAGGACGCGAAGGCGTAGGTTCGTGGGCGAAGGGGAGCGATGCCAAGCCACCCTTCTCGGCCCGCGATCTCGGGCAGAACGGGCCCGAGGTCGAGATCGGGAGCGTGCTACGCGCCTCACTCGGTATCCCCGCGGGTCATAGATCCGTCTGCTACGAATTGTCTCGACACCCGGGATGTTCTCGTGGCCACATCAAGGTGCGGGTCTCCATCTGGT
>JAFDDH010000381.1 GCA_019310975.1 Deltaproteobacteria bacterium
TGATCTGTCGCAGCATCGTCTCGGGCGTCGTGAAGCGCCCGACACCGACGACCGGTTTGTTCGTCAATGTCTTGACGTAGGAAATGTAGTCTTCGAGGGCGCCTTCCTTGACGAATCGGGAGGTTCCCATCTCGTAGGAATAGTCGTGGATGTTGATATCCCAGAGATCCGGCAGATCCGAGAGCATTCCGACGATCTCACGCTGCTCCTCGGTTTCTGGCTTGCCATCGATCTTGCCCGCATCCGCGGAGAGCCGGATCGCGACTGCACATCTATCGCCGACCGCCTCCTTCGTGTCCTCGAGCATTTCGCGAATCAGTCGCACGCGATTCACCAGCTCGCCGCCGTACTCGTCGCTGCGCAGATTCGACGGCGATAGGAATTGCGAGAGTAGGTAGCCGTGGGTCGCGTAGACGTACACGATGTCGAATCCTGCACTGACTGCGCGCCTGGCCGCCGCCGCCTGCCACTCGCGCAGCGCTCGAATGTCGCGCTTGGTCATCGCCCGGCTCTGGACCGGATCGATCTGCTCGGCCGGTCGACTGATTGGCCCCATCGAATGCGAACGCGAGTAGAGATTCGAGCTGGCGCCGCCGCCGTGCCAGAGCTGGACACCTGCCAGAGAACCGTGGCGATGTACCCTCTCGACCATCGCTGCATGCGCGCGAACGTCGTCGTCGTCCCAGAGAGACGCGTAGGGGAGGGGAGAGTCGTCTGAGCTCGGGTGAATCGAGCAGTATTCGGTGCAGACGACCCCCCAGCCACCCTCCGCCTTCATCTCCCGCATCGACGCGAGCGTATTCGGAGATCGGAATCCCATGCCCGTACAATGCGGAACCTGATAGAAGCGATTGGGCGCCCGAACGGGCCCGATTCGGACCTCGTCGAAGAGGGTCTCGAATCGCCGATCTCGAGCCGAGTCGATCATTTCCTTCCCGCTTTCCAGGTGGCCAGGGCGTCATCCATCCTTGCGCTCGAGGATTCGCCACGAGCCCGGTGGGCTCTCGGGAGTGGAGTGTTCATCCGCCTCGAGACCGCTTTCGAGCGCACCGAAGACAACACGCTCGAAGGGGCTCATGTGGAGAATGTGACGGGCCGCTTCGCGCGCCTGCTCTTCCTGACTCTGCGTTTCGACCTTGTTGAGGAATACGATCGACCGACCGCCGGTCGGCGCAGACTTGAGCCCGCCTCGAGGGTCGGACAGAAGTCGAGCCAAATGCTCGGGTGTCAATCGTTGGTCCGGGCCGAGGCCCGTGATGTCGCTGACGAGTTCGGGTCTATGGCATGCGAGCGACAACTTCTCTTCGAGTGCATCGATCCCTGCGACGACGACGAGCAGAGTCGTCTCGGCGGGTACGACCGGCTCGTGGCTGGCCGGTGCCTTCGTCGGTCGCATTCGCGAGCCGTCCGCCTCAACGACGACGAAGTCGACGCCGGGATGCTTCAGAAGTCGAGATGGCAGCGAGACGGGGACGCCCGTCGCATTGCCACCGGCAATGTCGCCGATCACGAGCAGTGAGTCGTCTTTCGCCTCGATGGCCGCATGGAGCTCGGTCGGGCCGCACCTGCAGTGTCGATCGGCTCTGGCGAGCTGGGCGGTGAAGATTCGAGTCGTCGTCGTGAGCAGGGTACGCCCGTGCAATGTACGACCGAGAGCGAAGAGGAGAGCGCTCTTCCCGCCGCCTCCTACGATCGAGATCAGCTCGCCCGTCTTGTCGAGGCCCAGGGCGCTCGGGAGCGAATCGGTCCCCGTCTCCTTCAAAGTGTTCAGAAATCCCTCCACGAATGGAGACCTCGTGCATCTGTCTCGCTGGATAGGAATCAGGGCGCAGCGTACTCAACGCGCTCTGTCGCGCTCCAGGATTGCGTCGAGCAGCACTGACGCGCCAGCTGCGACGTGCTCTTGCTCGGCGTTCTCCTGCTCGTTGTGACTCAGTCCACCCTCACACGGAATGAAGATCATCGCGGTCGGCACGATTCGGGAAATATAGACGGCATCGTGCCCAGCTCCCGATAGGATCTCACGCGTCGGCTGACCGCTCCTTCGGGCCGCCTCGCGTACGGCGGCTACACAATCTGAATCGAAGCGAACGGGCGGGGACGACCAGATGCGCTCCAGCTGGAACTCGAGGCCTTCGTTCGAGCAGCGATCCGACACGATGCGATCCAGGCGCTCCTCCATGACATCCAGCACACCGTCATCGGGGTTTCGAAGATCGATCGTCAGGAAGGCGCGATCCGGCACCACGTTGCGAGAGCCGGGTGTCGATTCGAGAACGCCGTTGGTAGCGAGGGCGCCGCCTCCCATCTCTTCTGCCAGCTCGTTCAGATCGCAGACGATCCTGGCCGCTCCGACGAGAGCATCCCTGCGTAGCTGCATGGGTGTCGTGCCAGCGTGGGCCGCCGAGCCGCAGACGGTCAGGTCGTACCAGCGCATGCCCTGAGCACCCTCGACGATCCCGATCACCTTCCCCTCGCTCTCGAGCACCGGGCCCTGCTCGATATGAAGCTCGAAATACGAATCGAGTGCGTGCCGGCCGCAGGGCTCCTCACCTCGATAGCCGATGCGAGTCAGCTCGTCGCCCAGGCGCACTCCGTCGCGATCCCGGCTGGCCAACACGGCACCCTTGTCGACTGCGCGGGCGAAGACACCGGAGCCCATCATCGCCGGTGCGAAGCGCGCGCCTTCTTCGTTCGTCCAGTTGATGAGCTGAATCGGGTGCTCGGTCTCCACTCCATGGTCATCGAGCGAACGAAGGATCTCGAGGCCAGCGAGAACACCGAGAATGCCGTCGAATCTCCCACCGGTCGGCTGAGTGTCCAGATGACTTCCGACGCAGATCGGGTCTGCGTCGTGTCGCCATCCGGCACGTGTGGCGAACATATTGCCCATATCGTCCACGGCAAGGCTGCAGCCCAGCTGCTCGCAGGCTCGTGTGAGCCAGTCGCGGACCTCGAGATCCTCATCGCTGAGTGCAAGTCGACACAGGCCCCCACGCGGCGTTTCGCCGATGCGGGCGGTCTCCATGATGCTTTTCCACAGTCGAGACGGATCGATCTTCACCATCGTGTCTCGTGAGCCGTCGTTTCGATGGGCGGGCAGCGGAGTCGTACGGATCTCGCTCCTCACCCGTGTCTGCGCGGGGTGACATCGGGCAGAGTATCATACGCGGCGTTGGTCCATCGGGAAGGTGATCGTGGCTACGAAGGTTTGGAGTTCGCGATTGCGCGGCGCGCTGCGGGCGGGAGCCCGCTGGAATCGATCCACCGTCTGGCGGCATCAGGATCCTGCTTCATCCAGCTCTTGC